>CAYYSD010000001.1:0-70236 GCA_964474285.1 uncultured Anaerolineaceae bacterium
GTAGCCACTCGAAGCCTGCCCGTTGCCGCTCTTGTCGGCCGCGCGGACACCGATGGTCGCCATCAGGCGGCTGGCGATGCGCTCGGTGCCTTCGATGACCCCGGCCGGCGGAGCCAGGTACGCGAGTTCGCCCGCCATCGAAGTCGTCAGCGCGGATTGCACCGACACGCTCAGCGAACCCTGCTTGAGGATGGCGTAGGGCGGCAGGTAGACGGCTTCGTAGCCCGGTTCGTCCGTGACGATGCCGCCGGTCGCGACCGTCTCCGGCGTCACATCCAGGTAAATCGGCAACTCCTGGACAACGGCGTCTTTGAGCCCGCCGCTGCCTGTGGCCGTAAACGTGAGCTTCGCCGTGCCTTCGTTTTCCACCTTCGCCGGCCAGCTCACGATGGTGGATCCGCCGCCCGGGATCTTGACCGTCTTGTCGCCGCCCTCGGCAGAGACGCCTTCGGCTTTGAGCGAGACCTTGACCTCGGACTCGCTCTTCGTGGCGTTGTTAATGACGATGCGGATCGAGGCACTGTCGCCCACGCGGAGGAAGCGCGGAAGCGCCGGCCTCAAGAGCAGCGGCTGCGTGGAGACCAGTTCGTTCGTCCCCTCGCCCACCTGCGTGTTACCGCTCACGGCGCGGACGGCCATACGCCACGTGGTCAGGTTGTCCGGCATCCTCACGCTCACGCTCGCCGTCCCATCGTCCTTCGTGACGAGTTGGGCCTCCCAATAGGCGGTGTTGCGGAAGTCCTGCCGGAGGCGGTCGCTCTCGAGGCCGCCCCCGCCCTTGCCGCCTCGCGGAAGCTCCGCGATGACGTCGTTGGAGCGATTCACGGACACTGCCATCGATGAGGCCGTCATCACCGACAGGCCACGTTCGAACCAGAATGCCCGGAGCCCGTTCGGCCCGCGTTCGTCTTCCAGCGCGAAGATTGCCTTGTCGACAACAGCCGCGGAGACCTCGGCCTTCACGCCCTTACCGGTCGAATCCGTGACCTTGATGTCGTAGCGCACCGTCTCGCCCGGCCGGGCGGTTTCGCGGTCGGGGCGAATCTCAACCTTGAGCACGCGCGTGTCCGTCGAAACGGATAGCTGCGCGTAGCCGATCTTGTAGCGGGGCACCGGGTCCTCCGCCGTCGGCGGCCGGTAGAGCACCACCGAGACGAAGATGTTGGGCACGGATCGATCGGTGATCGGGATCGTGATGCGCTCGCTGTTGGTGGCGAAGGTGCGCACCTCACGCGTGATGATCTTGCCGCGTTCGACGGTGACAAGGCCGGTGGCCCCTTCGAACGGCGCGGGCACCAGGATTTCGGCCGACTCGCCGACTGCGTACTTCTCCTTGTCCGCCACGAGCGCGATGGTGTCGTCGTTCGTCACCTGCCAGCTGGCGAAGCCGTTGCCCCAGACCCAGAGGTAGGCGGCCGTCCTCGCGATGCGGCCCTTCGAATCCGTGACCTCGGCGACGAGTCGCACGGTCCCCGGCTTCGTGGGCTTGAAGGTCACGCTGCCTTCGCTGTTCGCGCCGGTGGTGGCTGTCAGCGTCGTGATCAGCGTGTCCTTCGGCTCGCTCTTGTACTGGCGTCCCCCCTCCGGCGTCTGCACCTTCGTCGTCACCCATTGGCGGTCGTACGCCTTCACCGTGACGGACTTGTTCGGGAGAAGGTTGCCCTCGGTGTCCACGGTCACGAGTTCGATGCGCGCTTCACTTCCCGATTGCGTCACATACTCCGATGGGCGGATGCCCGCGTAGAGTTCGGCCGGGTGCACGGTCACGGTCGTGCTGTTCGCGACCGCCTGGGCGTTCGTGTCCGTCACCGTCGCGGAGAGCGTGTACTGCTGGGCGCCTTCGCCGCCTTCGAGCACGGCGGGGACGGTGTACTTCGCGATGCCGTCGGTGCCCGTGGTGGCGCTGCCGTTCGCACGCTCCGGGCGGCGCACCACGGCCTGCCGCCAGTAGTCGTAGTCGCTGAACGAAAAGCGCTCGAAGCCCTTCACACGCATCGACCACGGGTTCGAAAGCGCCGTCCACTCGACCGGAGCGCCCGCGAGCGCGCCGCCGAAGTAGAACTCGGCTTCGACGCTCACGTCGATGGCGTCGCCGTTCACGTAGGAGGCCTTGCCCGTGGAGACGGTGACCTCGAATTCGGGTTTGCGAAACTCCGCGACGAGGAAGCTGTTGCCGCTGATGACGTTGCCGAACGGCCCCTGTCCGGGCTGACTGATGTAGAAGGAGTAATCGCCGATTGGCGCATCGGCGGGCAGCTCCAGGCTTCCGGCAAAGGTGCCGAAGTCGTTCGTCGTCACAGGGAGCTTGTGGATTTCCTGCTGGCGCGAGTTGATCGCGACCACCATGAGGCCCGCGTCCGCGCGCGGGATGCTGTACTGGGCGTCGTCATCGGCGCGGACGATGCCCTTGTAGTTCACGGTTTCGCCTGGCCTGTAGATGGGGCGATCGGTGTAGAGCTGAGCGACCCATTCGCGGGCGTAGTACTCGGTGGGCAGGCTGAGCTGGTAGGGATAGGAGCCCTGCTGCCAGTTCGTGCTGGTGGCGGCAAAGCGTCCGCCGCTGCTGGAGGTGAGCCAGAAGGTCCTGTTCACGTCGTTCGTCGGCGTCGGCTTCGACACCTTGAACGAAGCCAGGCCGTTGGCGTCGGTGGTTTGCGCGCCACCCGGGGCGCCGTCACCCGAGATGTTCAGCGAGAGGTTCGATACCGGCCGCCCGCTGTCGTGGTCCAGCGCCCAGACCGCCAGTTCGTCCTGCGACATCTTGGTCACGAGCACCGTGTCGACGACGGCGAACGCAAACGCGGAGTAGAAGCTCGTCGCGCTGCTCGATCGGACGTAGTAGAACCCCTTCGGCAGCGGACCGCCGCCCGAGAGCGAGGTCGAGCCGATCGCGACTTCGTTCTGGCCGCCGGTGACCGGCTCGCTCCAGGTGCGCAGGGCGGTGCCGGAAGGTGACCAGTTGGGCGCGCTACAGGTGCCGCCGCCCTTGACGTCGCGGTTGAACATGAGGCACTGGGCCTCCTCATCGGTGAGGGGCCAGAGAGTGAAGCCGGCCGTCGGTACGTTCGTGGCGTGGAAGTAGAGGACGGGCTCGGCATTTGCCGCGTACGTGCCTGAGGCGCTGTAGCCTGGGAGGGCGAGGCTCACCTGCGATGGCAGCGCACCGGTGGTGAAGCTGAACGTATAGGCCCCCATCACCTGGCCGTACCGGTCCCGTGCACCGGCCGCGAATGTGACCGTATATGGCGAAGAGGGGCGAAGAGCGACGTTGACGCTCACGCCGCGCTCATAGACGAACACCTTGTCTTCGAGGTCCGCCGCCGTGTAACCGCTGATGCTGATCTTGTCTTCGAGCGTGTCTTCGTCCATCGGGTTGGTGAAGTAGATGTTCACGCCGTAGCGCTGGCCGTTGGTATCGCCGTTCGCCGGGAAGGTCCGCTCGACGCCGGGGCGGCCGACAGTCTTGAAGCTCGATTTCCACTCGATGCTCGATTCGCCGCCCTTCGCGCCCTTCACGCCCTTCGCCACGGTCACGTCATAGGTCGTGAGGAAGCCGAGCTGGGCCGCGGGCGTCCACACTGCGACGCGGTCACCGTCGCTCCACGCGATCGCTCCGGCCACGTTCGTGCCGCCCGTCCGGACGCTGATGGCCGCCGCGGCAGAGGCGCGATCGACCGGCTGGTTGAAGGTCACCGTCACCGTCTGGCGCAGGCCGGCGAACTCCGTATTCGCATCGGGAGTCACCTTGTCCACGGCGGGGCTGAGTGTCGTAAAGCTCCACGTGTAGTCGTCCTGGAGCACGCCGTCGGCCGCCGATGTCAGCCCTTTCCTGATCGTCATCCGGTAGGTCGTAAACGGCTCCAGGGCCTTCGGTGTGAAGCGGTAAATAGAGGTGTTGAGCCACTCGCCCGTGCCTTCCAGGGGCGGGTTAAAGGTAATGACCGGGTCGCTGCGCTGTTCCGCCAGCATCGTCAGCGGTGCGACGGAGCGGCTGAACTGCACCATGATGGGCGCGTTCAGGGGCACCTCTGCGTCCGCGTCGCCTGGAATGGCCTGCTGCACGGTGAGCAGACCCGTGACCGTGAACTGCTTTCGCGATTCGTCATAGAGCCCCGCTTCGGGGCGCGGCGGCACGATGACCGTATATGTCGACCCGCGCAGGAGTCCCGGGAACTCCGGCTGGAAGAGCACCGTGCGCTCGGTGAGCCAGATGTACTCCCCCGGCGTCTCCGGTTCCAGGCGCACCAGTCGCTCCGCCACCTTTTCGTCGGGCGGGCTCGGAAAGGTGACCTTCACGGGCGCGAGCCGGGGAACGTCGTCCCCTTCCGGGCTGATCACAAAACCCGGCGGGTCGGGAATGGCCGGGGCTTCGCCTTCGCGGGTGGCCAGGACCACAAGTCCCGCGATGAGGCCCACAAGAACCGCGCCCCCGAGGGCGCCGCCCACCTGCCATTTCGGCTGGGAAAGCCTCGGCTTCAACCACCCAATGAACCGCTGGTGCGGAGTCGGATTGCCGGGAAGTGCGCTCATCGTGTTCGTACCTCATAGGTGGTTGCCGCTGTCGCCAGCGTCCCGTCAGCGAGCCGTGTGCTCGCCTCAACGCGGTGTGTACCGGGTTCCAGCCGCCACACCAGCCGCGCGTCGTTGGCGGGCGCGACTCCGACTTCGCGCCCGTTGATTCGGAAGGTCACATCGCCTGCGCCGGGAAGGGCCGCGGCGCGCAACACCAACTCTTGCCGGTTCAGTTCCGGCGCAAGGAAGAACACGCTGCCCGCGCCCGGCTGCACGATGTGCAGGCCCTCCGGCCTGTTGCCCTGCGCTCCACCGGCGATCACGAAGCCCGCGTCCAGCGCCCACGCCTGCGCCTCCACCGGCGGGCTGATGGCGAGCTGGCCGCCCTGCGTGCGCACGTAGTAGTTCTCGCGGGTCTGAGGCGCGGTCCCCCGGACGAAGAGCTCCGTAGAAGGGGCAGGGCAATCAGGGCCGGGCGCGAGCCCGGTTGGCGCGCAGACCGTCGCTTCCACGATCCCCGGTGGGCGCCCGGGCCAGGTCATCACCCGTTCGAGTGCCGCCGCCATCATCACATCGCGCCAGATTGGTCCTGCCCCATCGACGCCGGAGACATCGTGCATCGGGGAGCTGTCGGTGTTCCCGACCCACACACCCACCGCGATCTGCGGCGTGAAGCCGAGCGTCCAGTTGTCGCGAAATCCCGTGGTCGTGCCCGTCTTCACCGCGCTCCGGAACGGCAGGTCGAAAGGCGTTACCTCGCCGAACCCGGGGATACGCGCGTCCCGATCCGAAAGCACGTCCGCGAGCAGATAGGCGTGCTGGGGCGAAATAGCCGGCCGGGCGGTGGGCGCGCTGCGTTCGTAGAGAACCCGGCCGCGGGCATCGCGCACGCGTTCCACCGCGTAGGGCTCGACGTGATCCCCGCCTGCGCCCAACGCGGCATAGGCGCCGGTGAGTTCCAGCAGGCGAACGTCGCCCCCGCCCAGCGTGAGTGCCAGGCCATAGGCCTCGCTGTCCGTGAGCGTAGACAGGCCGAAACGGTGCGCGGTCTTGAGGAACGTTTCCATGCCAACTGCGTCCAGCGTCCGCACTGCCGGGATGTTGAGGGATGACGCCAGCGCCACCCGCAGCGGGACCACGCCCTGGTAGCGGCGGTCGTAGTTGAGCGGTGAATAGGGGCCGCTCTTCGTTTGGAAAGTTGCGGGCACATCGAGGAGTGGGGTCGCGACCGTGTAACCCGCCTCGAGCGCGGTCGCATAGAGGAAGGGCTTGAGCGCGGAGCCCGGCTGCCGCAGCGTCATCGCCATGTTGAACGCGCCCCCGCGGGACGCGTCGCCGTCCGTCGCGCTTCCGACCATCACCACGATCCGGCCGGTCCCGGGCTCGATCGCCACGACCGCACCGTTCGTGACATTGCGTTCGCGAAGCTGTTCCAGCTGCGCCCGCACAAGCCGTTCCGATTCTCGCTGGAGACCCGCGTCGAGCGTCGTCTCGATCACGAGGCCCGGCCGCCCGGCCAGGTCGGGACGCACGCGCGCCAGCTCTTGGAGTGCGAACGCGACGAAGTGCGGCGCGATCGCCGGGTCCAGTTGGGGAAGAATTGCCAGTGCCTCGGCCTTTGCCGCCTCCGCTTCGCTCGCTGTGATGCGACCCGTGGCCACCATGCGGTCGAGCACGTACGCCTGGCGGGCGCGCCCTGCCTCGCCGGTTTCGCCGTCGTACACCGCCGGCAGCTGCGGCAGACCGGCCAGGTAGCTTGCCCGCCGCAGGTCGAGGTTCTCCGCACTCACGCCGAAGTACACGCGCGCCGCCGCTTCGATGCCATAGGCGCCCCGCCCGTAGTACACGTCGTTCAGATAGAGCTCCAGGATCTCATCCTTGGAACGATGCGTTTCGAGCTGGAGGGCGATCAGCGATTCCCGCGCCTTCCGCACAGGTAGCGGTCCCCCGCCTTCCTGGAGGTAGAGCCTTCGCGCCAGCTGCTGCGTGATTGTCGAAGCCCCGCTGCGCTGCGAACGGAAGCGGACGGCCGCGCGCACCATCGCCAGCGGGTCCACGCCGGGGTGTGATTCGAACCGCTGGTCCTCTGCCGCGATGGTCGCGTCCCGGGCGATGGGCGATACCTGTTCCAGCGCGACCGGGATGCGGAAACCTTCCACCCCGTCGCGCTGGAGGACGGTGCCCCGGGCATCCAGCACCACTGTGCCCGGGACCACACCCTTTCCTTCGGGCGCATCGAACGGCGCGAAGAAGACGTACGCAGGCAGAGCCAGCACGGCCGCTGCCACCACGCTCAATCGAACTCGCCGTGCCCAGGGCACGGCCGGGACGGCCACGAAACGCATACTTCACTACCAGACGTCGGGGCCGGGGCGCTGGTTCCACCATACATCGTCGTGGCTACGCAGACGGAATCGCGATGCGTGTGTTATCGAGATGGATCCTCGCCTTGCATGCTAAGGTGATCCCGTGACACACCCCTGGCACGACATCCCCGTCGACCCGGCCGACATCGGTGAACGCCTGCCCGTCGTCATCGAGATCCCGGCCGGCACGAAGAACAAGTACGAACTCGACAAGTTCAGTGGCCTCCTCAAGCTGGACCGCGTCCTCCATTCGTCAGTTCGCTACCCGGCCAACTACGGCTTCATCCCACGTACCTACTGCGATGACGGCGACCCGCTCGATGTCCTCGTCCTTGGCCAGGAGCCCGTACACCCGCTCACCATCGTCTATGCCCGCCCAATCGGCGTGATGCACATGCGCGACCAGGGCAAAGCCGACGACAAAGTGCTTGCCGTGCACGGGATGGACCCGGCCGTCTCACATATCCACACGCTCGAACAGGCTCCGCCGCACATGCTCAAGGAGATCGAGCGCTTCTTCCTGGACTACAAGGTGCTGGAAGAGAAAGAGGTCGTCGTCGACCCGTTCGAAGGCCGCGAACGCGCGCTCGCCATCATCACCCAGGCGCTCCGCGACTACGAATCCTACCGCCCGCCCTGGCATTCGCCCCACTGAGTTGGGCTAGCCATCGCAGCCGGGGAGGTAGACGCTGAACGTCGCCCCCTCCCCTTCGCGGCTGTCCACTTCGACCCACCCTCCGTGGGAGCGCGCGATGCCGTGCACGATCGAAAGGCCCAGGCCGGTGCCTTCCCCGATCGACCTCGTCGTCATGTACGGTTCAAAGATGCGTTCACGGATGTGGGCCGCGATTCCCGGGCCGTCATCCTTCACCCAGATGCGGACGAATCGCCCCGGTTCCCGGCTCTCGCGATGGCGGCCCTCGACGCCGTTCGCGCCGATAACGATGAGCCCCCGCCCGGACATCGCGTCCCGCGCGTTGACCACGAGGTTCATGAGAACCTGGCGCAGCTGCACGCGGTCCGCGGAAAAGCGCGGACAGCCAGGCTCGACATCCAGCCCGAGATCGATGCCTGGACCGGCCAGGCGCTGGAGAATGCGGACTGAGTCGCGAAGGGCGGCGTCGGCATCGAGGGGCACGCGCGCCGGGTCCTGCTGGCGGGCGAACGTGAGCAGGCTGCGCACCAGGTCCGCGCAACCGGTGATGGCTTCGCGGGCATCGCGCAGTTCGGGCCACTCTTCATCGCCGCCGAGCCGCATGATGGCGATGTCGATGTTGCCGAGCATCGTTGTCAGGTAGTTGTTGACGTCGTGGGCGATGCCCCCTGCGAGCGCGCCCACCGTGTCCATCCGCTGCGCGGAGTGGATCTGGGCTTCGAGCATCTTGCGAGCGGTGATGTCCTGCATCATGCCCACGATCCGAAGGACCTCGCCGTTGTCGCCGAAATCGCACAGCGCGCGGTCCCACACCCAGCGGTAGCTGCCATCGGCGTGACGGTAGCGGTATTCGCTCTCCGCCGGGCGCCGCGCAGCGACAGCCTGGTCGAGTTCGTTGAGCACCCGCTGGAAGTCGTCGGGGTGAATGCGGCTGCGCCAGTCCTCCGGACGTGAGCCGTGGACCTCCGGCGTGTAGCCGAAGACCTCGAACAGGCTCCCGCTGAAGACCATCGTGCGCGAAGCGACATCCTCTTCATAGACAACCTGGTGGCTTGCCGCCACCACCTGTTCGTACCGGCGGTGTTCGGCGGTAAACGCCTCGCGCAGGATGCGCTCCTGCTCCGCACGCTCGGTCACGTCGACCACAATGCCCTCGACCGTGTCGGGGTCCCCGGGCTCCCCGGGGACGACGTGTCCTGTATCGCGCAGAACACGGCGGGAACCGTCGCGGTGGATGATTCCGAAAGTGACGTCATAACTGCCGCGGCGCGTGATGGCTTCGCCGATCGTGCGCGCGAGACGCTCGCGATCCTCGTCGGCGACGATGGCCATCCAGTACTGCCGGCCCGTGAGGAAGTCGCGGTCGCTATAGCCGCTAAGGTGCTGCACCTTGCGGTCGATGAACTTGAGCTGGAGCCCCGCGCCCACTTCCCAACGGTGAAGGACGCCCGGCAGGTTGTTGAGCAAACTCGCGAATTGCTGCCGCGCGGAACGCACTTCGTCTTCCAGGTGCTTCTGTTGGGAAAAATCCCGCCCGATCGCCACGATCGAACGGATCGGTCCGTCGCCGGCGGCCTTGAGCCGCAGTTCGATCGGGAACACATCACCCGAAGCGCGTCGATAGACCGACTTGAGGGGAGCATCGTCCTGCGCCGTCCGGTTCTGGGCGGCCAGGCAGGCGTAATCCACATGGCTGAAGAGGTCGTCGAAGTCAGTCACGGAGAGCCGAAGAAGGTCCGCGCGCGAGTAGCCGAGGGCAGCGCAGGCGGCGTTGTTGCAATCGGAAACATAGCCCGATTGCGCGTCGATCACGAGCACCGGATCGGACATGCCATCGAAGAGTGCGGTCAGCGCCTGGAGAGAAGCCGTCTCGCCCATCGGATGTTTTGCGGACACGAACCGGCGGAGGTGGCCGGCCGCCCTTTCTATGGGTATCGTCGGCACGTTCGGCATTGGCGAACAGTGGAGGAGAGCGATGGCAGCAGGCTATTCCGGCACCCCGCTCTACAAGAAGATGGGGATTGTGGAAGGTTCGCGTGTATCAGTCGCAGGCGAACCCTTCGACCTCGCCGCCATCGCCGGGCCGCTCCCCGCCGGCGCTCGCTTCATCACTCCCGGCGAATCGGAAGCCGACGTGCTTCTCCTCGTAACGCGTTCCCGCGCAATCCTCGAAGCCGAATTCGCGCGCCTCGCGACCGGGGTGGCCAAGCGAGGCGGCTTCTGGATCGCCTGGCCCAAGCGCGCGTCGAAGGTCCCGACGGACATCACCGAAGATGTACTGCGCGAACTCATCCTCCCCACTGGTTGGGTCGACAACAAAGTCTGCGCCATCGACGAACAGTGGTCGGGCCTGCGTTTCGTCCGGCGATTGCGCGCCCGCTGAGCCACCGGCACAAGCGCTTGCATCCCGATTGATGCCGTACCTATACTCCGCGGCACAATCTCACTTGCCGGTATAAACGTATTGGTCAACGAAGAACTTCTGCGAGGGAGCCGCCATTAACGCCTACATCATCCGGCGCCTGCTCTCTGCCATCCCGGTGGTCATCCTCGTCTCGATGCTCACGTTCATCGGTCAGTCACTGATCCCGGGGGATCCGGTGTTGGCGGCGATTGGCGGCGCGGAAGCGGCAGAGCTCTCATCGTTAGGTCCGGAATTCCTCGAAGCCAAAGAGAAGGAACTCGGTCTCGATAAGCCCCTGCCCATCCAATACCTGAAGTACATGCAGAGGGTGCTCCAGGGCGACTTTGGCAAGTCGTTCCGCACCGGCCAGCCAGTGACCTCGACGATTGGTGAGCGTCTCTCTGTTTCCGTGAAACTGAACATCATCACGTTCATCGTCAACACCACGCTGGCCATTTTCCTGGGCACCATCGCGGCGCTCTACCGCGGCACGATTATCGACTTCCTGGCCACGAGTTGGGCGGTGATGGGCGTGGCCACGCCGGGCTTCTGGCTCGCCATCCTCCTGATCTTATTGTTCTCGGTGAAGCTCAATTGGCTGCCCGCGGCCGGCTGGGTCGACCCGTTCGAAGACCCGGTGCAGGGCGCCCGCCACCTGGTCTTGCCCGTCCTTTCGCTCGGGCTCTTCGGTTCGGCCACGATCATGCGCCAGACCCGCTCCGCGCTGCTTGAGGTGCTCCGCCAGGACTACATCGTCACGGCGCGCTCCAAGGGCCTCTCCGGGCGGGCCGTCATTCTCGGCCACGCACTCAAGAACGCCATGCTCCCCGTGGTCACCATTGTCGGCCTTTCGCTGGCAGGCCTCCTCGGAGGCAGCGTGCTTATCGAACGCGTCTTTGCCATCCCCGGCGTTGGCCGCCTCGCCCTCGATGCCACCAACTCGCGTGACTATCCCGTCATCCAGGCGATCGTCCTCCTCGCCGCCTTCGCGATCATCGCCGCCAACCTCATCACCGACATCCTCTACGCCCGCCTCGATCCGCGGATTCGCTACAACTAGACCCGTCGCGGCCCAATCGGGGCTGTGCCGAAGGAGACCATGGCCACACAGACATCCGGCCTCACCCAGGACTTCGACTTCTACGTTGCGCCGGAACGTAGCGCCTGGCAGAACATCGTCTCGTTCGTGCGCGACCCGAAGGCCGCTGTCGCAACCGCGCTCCTCGGCACCTTTCTGTTGCTGGCGCTCTTCGCACCGTGGGTCGCGCCCTACGGAGAGGATGAGCAGGACCGCACCGCAAGCCTGGCATCGCCCAGCGCCGATCACATCTTCGGCACCGATCGGTTGGGCCGCGACGTCCTGAGTCGTGTCATCTACGGAAGCCGCGTGTCGCTGAGAGTCGGGATCATCGCGGTGGGTATCGCCGCAGCTATCGGCATTCCACTTGGGCTGATTGCCGGCTTCATGGGCCGCTGGCCAGACGAAATCATCATGCGCTTCGTGGACGCCTGGCTCGTGTTCCCGAACCTCATCCTCCTCCTGGCAATCATCGCCATCCTCGGGCCGGGAACCACAAACATCATGATCGCGATCGGCCTGAACTCGTTCCCTATATACGCACGCCTTACTCGGGCGCAGACCCTGTCGCTCAAACAGCGAGACTTCGTCCTCGCTGCCCGCACCCTCGGCGGGAACGACGCCAACATCCTCTGGCGCCACATCCTCCCGAACGCCGTCCAGCCGCTCATCGTGCAGGGCTCGTTGGCCGTAGGCGCAGCCGTCCTGGCGGAAGCCGGGCTTAGCTTCCTCGGCATCGGAGTGAAGCCTCCAACCGCCACCTGGGGCGTGATCATCAACGACGGCTTCGTCGTCATCCGCACGAACCCCTGGATTTCCATCGCACCGGGCATCGCCATCGTGCTGTTCGTCCTCGGGGTCAACTTGCTCGGAGACAGGCTGCGCGACGTACTCGACCCCCGCCTGCGCGGGTCTCGCTAAGGAAGAACAAACAGGGAAGGAGGGCCAGCCATCCGAATCACGTCATCTCGCGGCACCGACTGCGAGGCAATCCTCGGTCAATCGGCCCTCGCATCACTCTCGAAGGGGGAGTCACATGGAATCGAACTATTGGAACCGGGCATTTCGCCGCCAGATGACGCGGCGTCGCATGCTGGCTTTCGCGGGCCAGGCGGGCGTTGCGGGCGCACTCGTCGCATGCGGGGGAGACAGCGGTGACGACGACGAAGAGGGCGGCGCGACGACCAACACACCCATCCCCGTTGCGACCCTGCCGCCCAGCCCGCTCACCTCGGCGAAGTTTGGAGGGACCATCAAGGTCGGTCACTCGGGGGCCAGCATAACGAACTTCGATCCCCACACCGGAGCGTCGGGCGGTGAACATGCGATGTTCTATCCGCTCATGGACTCGTTGGTCGCCTACGATCAGAAGGGCAACCTCGATGCCAGCCTTTCGCTCGCCGAGAAGTGGGAACTGGCAGAACCAACCCGCGTCCTTCTCACTATCCGCTCCGGCGTGAAGTTCTCGGACGGCACCAACTTCTCAGCCGAAGACGTTAAGTGGAACATCGAACGCATCCTTGACCCCGCGCTGGCGGCAACCCCCCGTAGCGACCTCGCCGCAATCGATAGCGTCCAGGTTGTCGACAGCAAGCAGGTCGTGCTGAAGCTCAAACAACCAAGCGCCCCCTTGCTCACCAACTTCGGCGACCGCGGCGGCCAGATGATCTCGCGCACCGCACTGGAAAAAATGGGCAAGGACGCGTTCCGCCGTGCACCGGTCGGCACGGGCGCCTTCGTCCTCAAAGAGTGGCGGGACGATGCGTACCTGATCTACGAGAAGAACCCCAACTATTGGCGAAAGGACGCTATCGGCAATCAGCTCCCGTATCTTCAGACGATTCGGATCGAGATCATGCCGGACACTGCGGTCCGCACCGCTGCGTTCGAATCCGGTGGCATCGATGTCCTGATCGGCGCTGCTGCCACAGACACCAAACGCCTGATCGCAGATTCGAATGTCCAGACAGTGGACTTCATCGGTGCGGGAACTTCTCACTGGTACGTGAATCACGCCTTCGCGCCTCTCGATAACGTCTGGTTCAGGCGGGCGTTCTCGTCCGCGCTGGACCGCAAGAACTACATCAAGAACTTCCTCGTCGGCGATGAACCCATCGCGACCGGGTTCCTGACCCCGGCGAGCTGGGGACACGATCCGAGCATTGAGAACTACAACTTCGATATTGCGAAAGCGAAGCAGTTCCTGCAGCAATCTGGCCTCCCGCCAGAGCAGTGGAGGGTGAAGGCGCAGCCCTTCGGCGCCACAATCACCGACGCCGAGCTGTTTTGGGCCACCAGTGTCAAGGAAGCCGGGATCACCATCGATTGGGCTCAGCCCGAGCGCGACGGCTGGCAGAAGCGCACACTCAAGGGACTCGGGGGCGACGGCAGCAGCGGCATGTATTGGTCAGGGTTCTCACTCCGTGTGGACCCGGATGGCCACATGGGCCCGATGTTCTACAAGAACGGAGCCTACAACTCTGGCCAGGCGGCAACTCCTGAGGTTGAGCCCCTCCTCCTCAAGGCCCGCGAAACCTACGACCAGGCGGAGCGCAAGAAGCTCTACTCCGAAGCGCAGAAAAAGGCCGTGGAAATGCAGTATTCGTCGATCATGGTGCATTACAGCGTCGCCAAGGGCTTCGCCCGGAAGCGTGTTGGCAACTTCTCTGCGTACTTCGGCGGGGAGGGCAAGTTCCGGTTCGGCAATCTCTGGGCATAACGGGTGGACGACACGTCGGGCCGATTCAGTCCGGTCCGGCACCAGCCCAGCGATGGGCACAAGCCGCCGCTGGGCGGTTGGCAACCTGGAGGGTAAACACATCATGGAATCCAACTACTGGAACCGGGCCTTCCGCCGGCAGATGACTCGCCGCCGCGCGCTGGTCGTCGCGGGCCAGGCCGGCATCGCCGGGGCGCTCGTCGCCTGTGGCGGCGGCGATGATGGGGGCGACGATGGCGGCAACAACAACGGCCAGAACACGCCGATCCCTGTCGCAACCCTTCCCCCGAGCCCGCTGCAGCAGGCAAAGTTTGGGGGCACCGTCAAGATCGGCTACAGCGGCGCCAGCCTCACCAACCTGGACCCCCACACCGGCGCATCCGGCGCTGAACACCAGTTCTTCTTCCCCGTCACCGACTCTCTCGTCGGCTACGACCAGAAGGGCAATCTCGACGCCAGCATCTCCCTCGCCGAAAAGTGGGAACTCACCGAACCGACACGCGTCACGCTCAAACTCCGTACCGGCATCAAGTTCACCGATGGCACAGACTTCAGCGCCGACGACGTAAAGTGGAACGTCGAACGCGTCATCGACCCGGCGCTCGCGTCCACCCCTCGCAGCGACCTTGCCGCCATCGAAAGCGTCCAGGTCGTTGATAAGACAACCGCCATCCTCAAGCTCAAGCAGCCCAGCGCCCCACTCCTCACCAACCTCGGCGACCGCGGCGGACAGATCATCTCCCGCACCGCCTTCGAAAAGCTGGGCAAAGACGCATTCCGCAGGGCGCCTGTCGGTACCGGCGCGTTCACCATCAAGGAATGGCGCGACGATGCCTTCTTGATCATGGAGAAGAACCCGAATTACTGGCGCAAGGATGCCATCGGGCAGCAGCTTCCCTACCTCCAGACCATCCGTGTCGAAATGATGCCGGACCAGACCGTCCGCACCGCGGCCTTCGATGCCGGCAACATCGACGTCCTCATCGGCGCGGCCGCCGCCGACGTCAAACGATACATCGCCGACTCCAGCGTCCAGACGGTCGACTTCATTGGATCGAGCACCGCGCACTGGTACACCAACCATGCCTTCCCGCCGATGGACAACGTCTGGTTCCGTCGCGCCCTTTCCGCCTCCATGGACCGGAAGAACTACATCAAGAACTTCCTCGTCGGCGACGAGCCCATCCCGACCGGCTTCCTCACCCCCGCCACCTGGGCCCACGACCCAACCATCGAGAACTACAACTTCGACATCGCCAAGGCAAAGCAATACCTCCAGCAGTCGGGCCTCCCACCCGAGCAGTGGAAAGTGAAGGCCCAGCCCTTCGGCACCACCATCTCCGACGCTGAACTTTTCTGGGCCACCAGCGTCAAAGAAGCCGGTATCACCATCGAATGGGGCACCCCCGAGCGCGATGGCTGGCAGAAGCGCGTCCTCAAGGGGCTCGGCGGCGATGGCAGCGCGGCGATGTTCTTCTCCGGGTTCTCCCTCCGCGTCGATCCGGATGGGCACGCCGGCCCGATGTTCTACAAGAACGGCGCCTACAACGCCGGCCAGGCGGCCACCCCTGAAGTTGAGCCGCTCCTGCTTAAAGCGCGCGAGACCTACGACCAGGCCGAGCGCAAGAAGCTCTATTCCGAAGCCCAGAAGAAGGCCGTCGAAATGCAGTATTCGTCCTGCATGATCCATTACTCGGTCGCCAAGGGCTTCGCCAAGAAGAAGGTCGGCAATTTCTCCGCCTGGTTCGGCGGGGAAGGCAAGCCGCGCTTCGCGAACCTCTGGGTCTAATCCACCCACATTCATTCATCCGGCGGCGAGGGCTGCAAGCCGTGGCCCTCGCCGTTTCCATGTCCGAGGAGATCGCCGCATTGACCATCGAAGTCCGCGCACCATCCGCCGGTACCGTGATCGAAATCCTGACGAAGGCCGGAGCAAAGGTGGCCGTCGATGACGACCTGCTGCTCGTCGAGTCCATGAAGATGCACATCCCTGTCTCCTCGCCCGTCGCCGGCACCGTCGCCCAAATTACGGTCTCGGAAGGCTCACAGGTCTCTGAAGACGATGTCCTCGCGGTGATCGAGCCGTGACACCTGGTTGCCGCAGAATTACATTCCGAACGGAGAAGCGCGCATGAGTTGGGAACCCGAAGTCGAGGAGATCGAACGCCGCAAGCAACTTGCCTACCTCATGGGCGGTGAACAGCGCGTCGCCGACCAGAAGGCCCGGGGCAAGCTCACCGTACGCGAACGCATCGAGGGCATCAGTGACCCCGGCAGCTTTCGCGAACGCGGCGTGCTCGCCGGTTCCGCCGAATATGATGGCGCCGGTCTCGTGGACTTCAGGCCCCGGCGAAACGTCTTCGGCCTCTCCGACGTGAACGGACGCCCGGCGGTCATCAGCGCAGACGACTTCACCGCTCGCCCCGGCAGCGGTGGCGCCGGCGAAGCCCGCAGCGGCATGAGCGGCGGGCGCTTCTCCGGGCCCGACAACATGGCCCTCTTCTACAAGGTGCCGCTGGTCAAGCTCATCGACGGCTTTGGCGGCGATATCCGTGCCGTCGCGGGTATGGGCCGCACCTATATCCCCGCCATGGGCTGGGCCTCGACCCACGAGATCCTCAACACCGTCCCGCTCGTCGCGCTCGCGCTGGGCTCCGTGGCCGGCGCGCCCGCCGCGAACGTCACCGCCTCACACTTCTCCGTGATGGTCCGCGGCCTCTCTCAGGTGTTCGCTGCCGGGCCGCCCGTCGTGAAACGCGCACTCGGTTCCGATATCACCAAGGAAGACCTGGGCGGATACAAAGTGCATAGCCGCAAGAGCGGCGTCGTGGACAACGACGTGGCTACCGAGGCGGAAGCGTTCGAAGAGGCGCGACGCTTCCTCTCCTACCTGCCGTTGAACGTCTACGAGATTCCGCCCGTGGCCCCCTGCGACGACCCGGTCGATCGCCGCGAAGAAGAGCTCATCAGGATCATCCCGCGCGATCGCAACCGTCCCTATAATCCGCGCAAACTGGTGAACCTCGTCGTCGACAAAGGGTCGGCCTTCGAGATGGGCCGCTACTACGGCGCAGCACAGGTGACGATGTTCGCGCGCATCAATGGGCATCCCGTGGGCGTCTTCGCCAACGACCCGGTGGTGCATGGCGGAGCCATGGATGCCGAGGCCGCCCGCAAGGCCGAGCGATTCGTCGACCTCTGCGACCTCTTCCACCTGCCCATCGTGAACTTCGCGGACCAGCCCGGCTTCATGATCGGCGTCGCCGCCGAAAGCGCCGGCACCCTCAAGGAGGGAGTTCGCCTGATCAGCGCCATCGAAGAGTCGACCATCCCCTGGGCAACCGTGGTCGTGCGGCGGCTCTATGGCGTTGCCGGCGCCGCCCACCAGTCGCACTCCCGCTTCGTCTGGCGGGTCGCCTGGCCGTCTGGCGAATGGGGCTCCCTCCCGATCGAAGGCGGCGTAGCCGCTGCCTACC
Source organism: uncultured Anaerolineaceae bacterium (assembly GCA_964474285.1). Taxonomy (GTDB): domain Bacteria; phylum Chloroflexota; class Dehalococcoidia; order Tepidiformales; family Tepidiformaceae; genus JACRBT01. The sequence continues at coordinate 17,211 of CAYYSD010000001.1, forward strand.
GCCGTGAAATCGAGAACGCCGAAAACCCCGAACTCTACCGCGAACAGCTCGAAGCGCGCCTCCGCGCCAACCGCTCGCCGTTCCGCACTGCCGAAGCCATGGACATCGAAGACATCGTCGACCCTCGCATGACTCGCCAATTGCTCTGCGAATGGGTCGGTCACGCCTACCGCCAGCTCCCTCTCGTCCTTGGCAAGCGCTCACGGGGAATGCGCCCGTGACGGAGTCCCAACCCTCTCGCCGGGCGGTGTCCAGTGCGTGTTCTTGAACTGTCGGATAGTCCAGAGGCAGCCGCCTTCGCGGGCAAGCTCTTCCGGCGCTGGGGCGCCGAGGTCATCCGCGTCGAAAAGCCCGGGCTCGAACCGCCCTGGGCCGCCGCCGATCTCTACCTGAACGCCGGCAAGCGTCGCGTTTTCCTGGATGCCCATTCGCCCGAAGGCATCGCCGGGATCACCGCCCTCGCCCGCGACGCCGACATCCTCATCACCGACTACACCCCGGCAGCGCTCAGCGCGACCGGCGTGCTCGACCTCGAAGGTCCGAAGGTCCGCGCCAGCATCACCCCCTTCGGCCTCGACGGCCCGTATCGTGACCGCCCCGCAACGGCGTCTACCCTCCTCGCCCTTGGCGGCTACACCTGGCTCATGGGTGACAGGGATCGCACCCCCCTCACCATGCCCGGGAACTATGTCTACTACCAGTCCGGCACCTACGCCTACACAGCCGCGCTCTCCGCACTCCTCAACGGCGGCGCGCCCTCGGTCACCATCGAAGTCTCGATGCTCGAGGCGCTCGCCAGCCTCCACCAGTTCACCGACACCATGTGGATGTTCGAAGGCAAGGTTCGCAGCCGCCACGGGAACCGCTGGGAGAACCTCTGCCCCACCACCCTCCTGCCCGTTTCCGACGGCTGGATCGGCATCAACGTCGTGCCCAACTTCTGGTTCAACTTCGCCCTGATGATGGGCCGCCCCGACCTCGCCAGCGAAGGGCCGTGGGCCCTCAACGCCGGCCGCATGGAGGCCGAGGACGAAATCGAAGCCCTCATCGTCGAGACCTTCAAGGACATGCCCAAGAAGCAGTTCTTCAAGGAAGGCCAGGAGACGTGGCGCGTCCCCGTCGGCTATGCCGCTTCCCTCCAGGATGTCCTCGACGACCCCCACCTCGCTCATCGCGGGTTCTGGAATGTCACCCACAATGGCGAGCAGGAAGTCCGCACCCCCGCCTCGCCCTTCCGGTTCGTCGGCCAGGAGCACCCGCCGGAGCCCTCGCCACAGCCGCACGAAGAGGCGGGCATCACGTGGCGCGCCGCCGCCATGGAAGCCAACGGTGGCGAAGCCCCCGCCACCCGGCCCCTGGAAGGTGTCCGCGTCATCGACCTCACGCGCATCTGGTCCGGACCGCTTTCCACCCGCATCCTCGGCGACCTCGGCGCGGATGTCATCAAGATCGAAGCCCCCGACGGCCGCGGCAATATCCCGCGGCCCGGTGTTGCACGCCCCTGGAACCACCAGGGCCTCTTTAACAAGCTCAGCCGCAACAAGACAGCCGTCGCCATCGACCTGAAATCGCCCGGCGGACGCGAGATCTTCCTCGACCTCGTCGCCCAGGCGGATGTCGTCATCGAGAACTTCAGCGCACGCGCCATGCCCGGCCTCGGCCTCGGCTACGACGATCTCCGCAAAGTGAACGACCGCATCATCTACGTCGCGATGCCGGCGTTCGGCATGAACGGCCCCTACCGCGACTACGTCGGCCTCGGGCCGAGCATCGAACCCATCACCGGGCTCCAATCGATCATGGGCTACGGCCCCGATGAGCCGCGCGTCACATCGAAAGCGCTCACCGATGCCATCGCAGGCACGAGTGCCGCCTCTGCCGTCGTCACCGCCCTCTGGCGCCGCGCCGAATCCGGCAAGGGCGCCCTCATCGACCTCTCGCAGCACGAAACCGGCGTGATGTTCATCGGCGAATACTTTATCGAGACACAGCTGACCGGCGCGGAACCTCAGCGCATGGGCAACGGCCACCGTGTCTACGCGCCACACGGCGTCTACCGCTGCGCCGGTGACGACGAATGGGTGGCCGTCGCCGCCCGCGACGACACGGAATGGCGTGCGCTCTGCCGCGTCCTCGGGCTCGAAGAGCTGCCGGGCGAGACCCGCTTCGCCACCGCCGGCGATCGCCGCATGAACGCTGCCGAACTCGATCGGCTGATCGAGGCGGCGACCTCGGCCCGCCCAAAGCGCGACGTGGAGGCAACCCTGGCGGCTGCCGGTGTGCCCGCCGGCGCCGTCCTCCGATCGCCGGAATACCTCTCGGAGCCGCACCTCCACGCACGCAACTACTTCGTGGAACTTACCCATCGCGAAGCCGGGACAACCATGTGGGACGGCTCGCCCCTGCGGTTCGACGGCGAACGCGGCTACGAGTCGTGGTTCGCGGCCCCCTGCCTGGGCGAACACAACCGCTCCACCCTCCACCGCGTGCTCGGCCTCACCGACCAGGAGATCGACACCCTCTACGCGGAGGGCGTCATCACCGAAACCCCATCCTCCGCCAACCCATAGCCGTCGGCCCCCGAAAGGTCCCCGCTCGCCCTGAGCCAGTCGAAGGGCCCGGTCCGTGGCTCCACCACCGCCGCGCCGATCCTCCGACTCACCTCGGGTCGCCGCTGCCACGGCACCAATCGCGGACGCTGGCCGTGGTCCCGGGGTGGCCGCCGGTGCCCACGCTCGATCGCCCTACCAGCCCCGCGTCGCGAGCAACTCCTTCTCCTGGAGCGACGACACACTGATGCCGGGCATCGCCTTGCCCAGCCCCGTGCTCACGCGCGCGATCACTTCGGGGTCCATGTAATGGGTCGTCGCTTCCACGATCGCCTTCGCCACGAGCGGCGGATTCTCCGACTTGAAGATGCCCGAGCCCACGAAGATACCGTCCGCCCCGAGCCGCATCATGAGCGCCGCGTCCGCCGGCGTTGCCACGCCACCCGCCGCGAAGTTCACGACCGGCAGCCGCCCTTCGCGCTTCACCTGCTTCACGAGTTCGACCGGCGCGCCGATCTCCTTCGCGAACGTGTAGACCTCATCTTCCGGCATGTTCTGCAGGCGCCGAATCTCGGACTGCACCGTCCGCATGTGGCGCACGGCCTCGACGATGTCACCGGTCCCTGCTTCGCCCTTGGTGCGAATCATGGCCGCGCCCTCACCGATGCGGCGGAGCGCCTCGCCCAGGTTCCGGCATCCGCAGACAAACGGCACCGTGAAGGCGTGCTTGTCGATGTGATGCGATTCGTCCGCCGGCGTCAGCACTTCGGATTCATCGATGTAGTCCACGCCAAGGGCCTGGAGCACGTCCGCCTCCACGAAGTGACCGATGCGCGCCTTCGCCATCACAGGGATGGAAACCGCCGCGATGATGCCCCGGATCATCTCCGGGTCGCTCATCCGGGCCACGCCGCCGTCCTTGCGAATGTCGCTGGGTACCCGTTCGAGCGCCATGACCGAACACGCACCCGCCTCCTCCGCAATCTTCGCCTGCTCCGGGGTGACCACATCCATGATCACGCCGCCCTTGAGCATCTGCGCGAGCCCAACCTTGACCGCCCACGTTCCTGTCGTCGCCATAACCGATCCCTCCGGGCGCACCCGCCCTCTCTGGTGGGCGCGCAGTGTGGTTCCCATTCTATGCCCGGTTCACACATCACGTTAGGGCCACTTCCGGGCGGCACGTTATGCAAGCGGTCAGCCAGTCCTCAGCCAGGCTGTCACACCCCGGCGGCCGCGATGTGCTTCGCCGTGTCAACGTAGTGCCGCAGGCCCGTCACCTTCCCGGCGCTGTTGAACGTCCAGAGGTGCAGCTCGCAGTCCTTCAGCGGCTTGCCCGTCGCCTTCACCGTGAAGTCCACCTCGACTTCCGCCGCAACCTTGTCCCCGCCGGCCAGGATGGTGCGAACCTCAAAGGCGTTCACCTGCAGGCCGCCGGCGATGCTCTGGAAGAAGTCGATGACCCCGCTGTGACCCTTGCGATTCTGAAGCCACGCCACCCCTGCCGCCTGAGCGCGGTTGTCCGGCCATGCCTCCCAATCCACATCGTCCGCCAGCCTGGTGAGAATTCCGGGGATATCCCCCTTCCCAAAGGCCTCATAGATGGCCTGGATGTTCTCCGCATTCGACTGTTCGTTGCTCATCGTGCTCTCCTTGACGCTCGTATTCGCAGCCGCTTCGCGGCCCGCACGAACAGATACGCACGCCGCCTGCCAACTGTTGAATTCCTATCCCGCGAACCCCGCGCACGCCCGTGCCCGCCCGAGCAACACCTCTCGTTCGCGTTCGTTGCGCGTCAGCTCCGCGGCCCGCTCGAACTCCCTGGCTGCCTCGTCGAACCTGCCCAGCTTCTCCAACAGATCCCCTCGAACGGCGGGCAGCAGGTGGGTCGCCTTCAAGGATGGCTCCCCGGCGATCTCATCCACGAGCGCAAGTCCCGCGCCGGGTCCATCCGCCATCCCCACCGCGACAGCCCGGTTCATCTCCACCACCGCAGAGGGCATCACCTCCGCGAGTTCCGCATAGAGCCCCGCGATCCGGCGCCAATCCGTCGCCTCGGATGTTCGAGCACGAGCATGGCATGCCGCGATTGCCGCCTGGAGCGTATATGGTCCGCGATCGGCGCCGAGCGTCTCGGCCCTTTTCAGCGCCGCCAGCCCACGCTGAATCAGCACGAAGTCCCACCGCGAACGATCCTGCTCCAGCAACAAGATCGGCTCGCCCTGCGGACCCGTCCGTGCCCGCGTCCGCGAAGCCTGGATCTCCATCAGCGCGACCAGCCCGTGAACCTCCGCCTGGTCCGGCATGAGTCCCGCCAGGATACGTCCCAGCCGCAGGGCCTCGTTGCAAAGCGCAGGCCGCATCAGGTCGTCGCCCGCGGTTGCCGTGTAGCCCTCGTTGAAAACGAGATAGATGACCTCGAGCACAGCCTCCAGTCGCTCGTTCAGTTCGTGACGTGCCGGCGCTTCGAACGGCACCCCTGCCTCCGCCAGCGTCCGCTTCGCCCGAACGATTCGCTGCGCGACCGTCGGCTCCGGCGTAAGAAACGCCCGCGCGATCTCATCGGTGGTCAGCCCGCCGAGCAGCCGGAGCGTGAGCGCCACTCGCGCTTCGAATCCCAGCACCGGGTGGCACGCTGTGAACATCAAGCGCAGCAGGTCGTCGCTGATGTCCTCTTCAACGTCGCCCTCGAAGTCCTCCGTTGTCAGCTCACCGCGCGCTTCCAGGTCCCGTCCGAGCTCTTCGTGCTTCCGCTCGGCGAGCTTGTGCCGGCGCAGACGGTCGATGGCGATGTGCTTCGCCGTCGCGGTCAGCCACGCCCCCGGCTTCTCCGGGATGCCCGTCTCGGGCCATCGCTCGAGCGCCACAACGAAGGCATCCTGCGCCAGCTCCTCCGCCAGCCCGACATCGCGAACGATCCGCGCCAGCGTCGCGATGATCTTCGCGGACTCAATCCGCCAGATGGCTTCCACAGCACGCTGCGTCTCGCTCTCCGTCACCCGATCGATCACACAGGTTCCCCGGTGACCACGCAAGCCAGCGTCCCCACCTACTGGCCCGACCTGTCGAGACGCGAGTGGTCCATTTCCCCCTTGGATGGCCTGCTACCCTCAGGGAGAAGCACGGAGGTGAACATGCTCGATTCAGATGCGAAGCGCGTCATCAGGGAGCAGCGGCTCGGGTTCTTTGCCACCGTCAACCCCGACGGGACGCCCAACCTTTCGCCGAAGGGCACGCTGGCTGTCCTCGACGACGAACATCTCGTCTTCGCCGAAATCCGATCGCCAGGCACCATCGAAAACCTGCTGCACAATCCCGCGATCGAAATCAACATCGTCGACCCCTTCCTGCGAAAGGGCTACCGCTTCTGCGGCCGGGGCACCGTCGTGACCGAAGGCCCGCGCCTTGCCGAACTGCTCGCCTTCTACGAAGGCCGCACAGCCTCCAACCCCGGCACGTTCGTCGTCATCGATGTCGACCACGTCGAGCCACTCATCTCGCCCGTCTACGACCGCGGCTTCACCGAAGACCAGGTGCGAGAACAGTCCGCCCGCCAATACGCCGCGCTCGGCAACATTGTCCCGCCCCCGGAACGCAGGGACTGACCCCCTCCGTGCCCCGCCTACTTGACCCGCGTGCCCTCGATCACAAAGCCGATTTGCCCGCGCGGGAAGCCGTCAACCAGCAGTGCCCTCGGATCTTCCGAGTCCGTTAGCGCCGTGATGCGGAAGTAGCCGGCCATCGACGTTTCGGCCAGGCTCATCCCGCATTCCCTGCGTTGGTCCAGGTCGACGAAGAACTGCCCGCGAAACTCCTGCCCGACGAGGTTCACAAAGTTCAGCATCCCGGCAACTTCCCCCTCCGCCGCACGTTGCGTCCCGATGATCAGGCCGTTCGCGGGGTTCTTGTCGGGCCCAACGATGGCGACTTCCAACGTACCCGTTGGCGAGCCTTTCGGTGTGTAGATCGAGAGGAAGCAGGCGCCGGGGTCAATCTCGCAGGCCACGATATAGGGCGAGGCAAGCTGCCCTCCCCGCCACTGGTCATAGACCATGTCGGAAAACTCGGTCCCCACGGCGCCCCGCTCAAACCGCGTCAATCGATAGAGGTTCGCAGGTGCAGTCGATTCCGACTGGAGAAAGTGCAGCCGGGGCGATTCAGCGTCCTGGTCCAGGGCGAAGAGCTTCGCGGACTTCGAGGTGAAATCGATATCCCATGACAGGCGAGGATCCTGGTCCGAATGCGCTTTCAGCGTGACGGTGTACGTCGTTCGAAGCACCTTCCCATCAACGGTCTGCTCTTCGCCGTTGTAGAAGTCGAGCAGGCGGTCCTTGTAGCCGTCAGGGAACTCGAAGCCGTCCCTCTTCAGCTGCAGCGTGACGTACACGTGGTCGGTCTTGTCGCCGTAGCTTCGCCGCGCACCTTCAGCCTTGAGTTCGAAGTTGTTGCGATGACCGTCCGGTGTTTCGATCCGAACCACCATCCCGTAGTCCTCAAACGAAGGGTTGGAACCAAGACCGTATTCAATGGCGATCGAGTTGAGGACATCCCTGGGAATGGCCAGGCGCATGATCTGTGCGCTCGGCTCGGTGCGCGTGCCGAACGACAGCTTCTGATCACCTTCGGCGGGCCTGTGAAGATCGGCCTGCAGGTCCGCGACCCCGCCCGGCCACTTCGCGAGGTGATAGGAGGAGAACGGAGTCCGCGGCGCCCACTCCACGCTCAGGCCTCCGTCGACGAATTTGGAGTGCAGATCCACCGGTCCCGCCAGTCCGCCATAGGGGTGGATGTCGATGTCCCAGACCAACAGCCGGCGGCCGCTCATCGGATACGCGGAAGGCAACGACTGCTTCACATTCCCCCGGATCACCCCGAAGAGTTGGACCGGCGGCACGTTCATCGCCGTGAGATACCCGCAGTCGCTCCGCGGGCAATAGCCCCGGCTCCCCTCCGTGAGCGCCCGAACATCCTTGAGCATGTACCAGTTCGTGTTCAGCGACGCGATTGTCAGTGCGACGTCGATCATGTTCGAGATGACATCCTTGGCGCTCGATGAGAACACCATCTCGTCGCCGCTTGAGAACTGCAGGTGGACCCGCTTGCTGGCGCTTTCGGCCCATGCCAGGCCCAGCGGCAGGGCTGTGCTGAACCCCACCTCGTCGCCGAGCACTTCGAACTGTGCCCACGCCTGGCCGTCCCCGCCTGCCTGGTATTGGGACCCGAGGTAGTCGATCGCCTGGTCGGCGAGTGCCAGCGCCGTCATCACCGCGAGACCAGTCGGGGTGAGCGTACCCAACACCCAACCTGCCGCAGCCTCGATCAGCGGGTAGTACCGCAGGAAGTAGTCGATGTTCCCTTTCCATGCCCGGAAGACATCCAGCCACGACGTGTCTTCGATCGCCCACGTGGAATAAAGGCGCAGGTGCCGCGTGACCGTGGTCTGATCCTTGATGAACGGGGCCATCGCCGCTTCGATGTCCGCCGACACCGTCTCGTTCGCGTGCGCCTTCGTATCCGGTATGGCCACGTCGGTCGAGTAGATCTGGCCGTACGGCCGCAGGACGCGTAGATCAAGCCCGCTCGCAGTCCCCGTTTTCAGCATCCACCGGGTGAACTCGATACCCCACGGCGCGTAGTTGTAGAGCGCCGACTCGATAGCCTGCTCCAGGTTTTGTCCGTCTGCCGTCACCACGAGTTCGTCGAGGGTGCGCCCGGAATCCGCGATGTACTTCGTGCGGTTGTAGACCCACTCGCTCCGGACCGCCTGCAACTGGTTGATACCCGATGCGTAGAGGTCGTACGCCGAAGGACCGGTCAACTCGAGAGGGTCCACCGGCATCAGCCCCGACGAGATGCCGATGACGCTGGTCCAATAGCGGCCGGCGCCGAGCGTCACCTCCGCCTTTCGCAGGTCCAGGGCAACGCTCCACCAGGTCCGGTCGGCGGCCGCCGGGATGCGCGAAACCATCGCGCCGGAGAAACCTGGCTCCGCCACGAGCTCCGCCTGAGGAATCCACGCCCGCACTTCCTTCTCCCACGCCTGGCGGTCGGTCCAGAAGAGTGCATCGAGCCGGTTCGATTCGCTTGGCTCGGGTGGCGCCTTGAACTCGAGCGGCCGCGCGACCGCCACCATCCAGGGCGCCGGGATGTCTTGCACCGTGATTCTGAGCCCCGGTCCGCCCACGAGCGTGACGCTCGATGACGGGACCTCCATCCACGTCCCCGCGGCAGTGAGCGCGATGACGGTTTCCGCGTCGTCGCCCTTTGCCGGCAGGTCCAGGGTCACCGCCTCCGTGAGCGTCAGCCCTGAATTGGAAACGAACCGCCAGGCGATACCGCTCCGATCCCACGCCGGGCTGTCGTTCGCGAACTCCATCCGCTCGATATCCACCTTCGTGCCATAGACCACAGGCCCGCCCGGCACGTCGGCGATTGCGCCGCCCGGGTGTTCCAGGCGCACGTGGGGGCGCAATCGGCGGCCCGCCTCGTCGACATCCGGGGCTCCCTCGTCGAGCACAATCACCTTGCTTTGCGTCACAAACACCGGGCCGTCATCCGGGCCCACCGTCTTCTCCCCGTCGGAACGGAGCAGGAGCAACGCCCCGGCGGTAGCCGCGATGGCCAGCACCGCGATCCCTCCGAAGACCAGCCCGGCACGCTTCCTGCCCTTCATCTGTCCCGCCGCTGCGGGAACAGCCTGAGCCGGCGATGCGGGCCTCGCGGAAGTAGCAGCGACAGGGGGCCTTACGGCAACTGGCGCGCCACACGCGCGGCAGAAGCGGGCGCCGGCGCGAAGGGCCATGCCACAGCCTGTGCAGAACAGCTGCTCGACCGGGTCGGGCGTGCCACAGGCAGCGCAGAAGCGCGCCTTCGCCGGCACGTGCGCTCCACAGCTCCGGCACGAACGAATGATGTCTTTGGAAGCATCCGATGGAAGGGCCATATCCTGAGTCTGCCGGTCCCGCCTCCCTGGCAGCAGGACCAGAAGGTCCCAGTGTTGGGCCCAACCGGTGACGGGACCGCGCCCGGCCCGAAACCTCAGTCGGGGAAGCAGAACACCGACGCGTCGGACTCGCCCTGGTCGTTCGCCGCCGTCACGGCGAAGCATGGGTCGGCGGGCAACGACGGCAGATCGAACGAGTCAAAGGTTATGCCCGTCGTGTTCGCCAGCGTGGCCCAGAAGAAGTCAAAGTTGTAGATCAAGAACACGTCTTCGTTATCCGAATTGTCCCGCCACGTCATCGTGTACGTGTAGAAGCCAATGAAGTCGGGCGAGCCCCGCCGCGTCACAAACAGGTTCGATGGTGCGTTCGGGATGCGGGCCGCTGGCGTCGGCGTCGCAGGAACGGGAGTCCGCGTCGGCGTCGGGGGAACAGGCGTCGAAGTCGGAGGCACGCGGGTCGCGGTCGGCGGGACGGGAGTTGCCGTGGCCGGAACCGGGGTCGCTGTCGGAGGCACCGGCGTGGCCGTGGGCACCGGCGTGGCCGTGGCCGGGGGCTGCGTTGGCGTGCCCCCGCCCAGGGTCGGAGTCGGTTGCGGCGTCGCCGTCGAAGCGACCGGCGTCGGTGAGGTCGCACCCGCCGTCGTCGTCATTGAAGGCGTCCCTGGCGTGCCCGTAGCCCGCGTCGCGGAAGGACTCGGGATGGATGTGCCGGGCGTGCTCGCACCGGTGGTCACCGAGGCGCGCGGTGTTCTGGTGGCACGTGGCGTTTCCGTTTCGTCCGGGCCTGCCTTATCGTCATCCCCGCCGCCGATCAGGAAAAACCCGGCGAGCCCACCGCCGACGGCAAGCACCGCGACGAGGCCGGCTGCCATCATCCAGAAGCCGCGCGAACGCCCAACGCCTCCCCTCGCAGCGGGAGGACCTGCCTGCGCCGATGCCTCCGCGGACCGGCGCGGTGGCGGTGGAGGCGGCGGCGTGGCCCCAGGCGCAACCGGGGCCGGCGGGATTCGTTGTGCCTCCTCGACCGGAACAGCGCCTTCGACCGCACCCACCCTGGTCCCGCAGTTCTCACAATAGACTGCGCCTGACTCCAGCGGCGCGCCACACTGCGTGCAGTGTGCGGGCGATGGTGGCGGTGGCGGCACGGGCGCCCCACAGTTCTCGCAGAAGGCGGCGCCTTCGGGAATCGCTGCGTTGCATTGCTGGCAGTTCATCGCGTCTCACCTGCCCGGTACCGCTCGTTGGCTTCCCGGTTGATGGCATCGTCGGACGCGCGGACCACGCTCGCATCAGCGATCCGGTCCAACATCTGGAGTCCTTTGGGCCTCACCTCAACGGCAGGGGCGCCTGGCACTGGGGGCATGCCGTCGTCGTTTTGAGCGGCCGGAACCTTCGCCCGCAAGAAGCACAGGTGATCACGCCCTTCACCGTCGTGGCCGGCGTCGATCCTTGTGTCTCGTCACGGTCGAACGGTCCGCGCCGCACGAACGGGTCCAGGCTTCGCCGCAGTTCGCGCCCCGTGGAGACGTCGGATTCCGCCCTCACTGAAGACGCTACCGCCGTCGCGGCGACCGCCTCTTTCCCGTCCGGCTTGTCTGCGTCCGGTTTGCTTGCGTCCGGCGAGTCCGAGGAGCCCTTGCGCTTGCTGCTCGCCGCGATGATCACCAGCACAACACCGAGGATGAGCAGCAGCGCCACCGTGATCCCGGCCACGATCGCCGTCAACCTCAAAGCTTCGCGCCAGTTCCGGCGGTGATAGCCATAGCTGTAGACCAGGACTCCCCCGGCATAGGCGGGCAGCAGCGCCGAAAGCAGCAGCAGACCCGTCCCGCTCGCCATCGCTTCGACGAACCATGTCTGGTAGATGACGTACACCATCAGTCCGAGCGACGCGACAGCGATCAGAATGCCCGGCAGCATCAATCCCCACTGTCGCTTGCCGGCCGCCCCTGGCCCGGCAGTCGTCCCGGAGGGCGCCGTCGCAGTTACGGATTGCTCGATGGTCATGACGCCCCTCCTTCCTCCACCGCCCTGGCAGCACTCCGGTGCACCTCACCCGTTGGCTCTGGCAGCCATCGAGAGGCGACCACCAGTGCCGCCCCGAGGACCACGAAGTACAGCCCCTGGCCAGGATCGAGCGAGGCTGCTTCCTCCCCGGTGTCGAAGGTCATGATGAAATGCACCTCGAGCACGCCCACCACCAGCAGGAACACGCCCAGCGCCAGGATCGCCGTCCCTACGGTCGCGCGCGCCATCCTCCCCCGGCGCCCCATTTCGAACACAACCAGCCCGGCGACCGCCGCGCCCAGGACCAGCAAACCGTCCGTCGGGAAGTCCGTGACGTCCAGCCAATCGTTCACGCGATACGCCGTCTGCTCGTCGAAAGCTGTCGGAGCCTGGCCCGGCGCTGCCACCCAGGCCGTGAACGACCCGATGAGCGCGCTCATGAAGCCCGCGACGATCGCCAGGCTCCGAAGCGGCAGCGCCTGGCCGCCCCGTCGCGCGGGCGATTGGATCTGCGCGTTGATGAGCGCCCCGCAGTTTCGGCAGTGACGCGTCGCCCCGGCGCTGACGCCACAGTGTCGGCAATCGCCGGGCGGCGGTTGCCACATCGCCGCCCGGCGATTGCCACAGTGCGCGCAAAACAGCGCATCCGCTCGAATCGCTGCCCCGCATGCCTCACAGGTCGCCGAATCAGCCATTCCGTGCCTCGCCGTCGGCACGCCCCAATACAGGAGCGGCGAACGCAAGGGTACCTGCCCGCGCACCGGTCACAAACGGTCCAATGGAAACTCCCGGAGCGTCGAACTGCCGTATTCCATTCGTTCAACGCTCTGCCATGCTTCCGGCGTGACCGCCTTCAGTCCTTCGCCGCGCGGCCAGGCTGCCAGCACCTGGACATGCCGCTCATGCGGTTCATCCGTCGAGACCGGCCAGTACTGCGGCGCGTGCGGCCTTCGACGACCGACCGGTCGAAGCCAACCCGGTCTGACGGCCCTCCTTACTGACATGCGCAACGAAAAGAGCGGCCTCCTCGCTGCCGCAGCGGTCTTCGTCTGCGCCCTGGCCCTCTCCTACGCGCTCTGGGTTCCTGCCGGGCTTCCCGCACGGGTCATCGACGCCCCCATCCCCGAAACCACCTGCGTGAGCGAGACGCCCGGCACCACCGGCATGCACGCCTGCGCCGCTCGCGTCGCAGCCCTGACAATGGTCGGGCCGGTGGCCCTCACTGTGCTGGTCGTCCTCTTCCGAAAACAGGTCATCGGGGGAGTGAAGCGGCTTGCACCATGGCTCCCGGCTGAAAGCGACATCCTCGTCGCGCCGCTGCTCGCGACCCTCTTCTTCTTGCTCTCCTGGTCCGGCATCCATGCCTCCACCGGATGGCAAACCGGTGTGCTTCCGCAAAAGATGTTCCCGGCTGTCGTGGGCCTGTTCACCTTCGCGAGCAGATGGTATGGCCCTGCGGTTGATCGCCGATTCTCGGGCTACTTCGACATCCGCGATCGCATTCCGGGCGCCATTCGTTTGCTCGTCACCATCGCCATTCCCGTGGCCGTCTCCATCTTGTTAACCAACCAGGAGCGCGTCAGCGACACCGCCCTAAAAGAACAGGCGGTCGTCTTGCTCGGACTGCTGCTCGCCTACCTGCTCATGGTCCCCAGGGGCGGCGACATCGTCGCCGGCGTGCAGAGAATGGTCCCGCGCAAGGCGACCTCAGGAGCAGCCGGATGAGCGCCAATCCCCGGCAGGCAGCCACCGGTCCCTCGTTGCGCGTCATCATCCTCGGCGTGGCGCTCGGCAGCGCCTCTGGCGCGGCCATACTGGTCCACACCTTCGGCCCTGTGCCCTTGCGCGTGTCGGTCCCGTTCGTCGTGCTGCCGGGCGCCCTTCTGCTCGTGGGCATGGCATACCTGAGCAAACGCCAGTATCCGCAACTCGAACGGTTCGCCGGCAGGGCGATCAGCGGCATCCTCTGGGGACTCGTCGCCACCCTCGCCTACGACGCCATCCGCCCCGCACTGGTCTGGGTTTTCCAATACGACTTCAACCCCTACAGGGCCATGCCCATCTTTGGCCACCTGATCACCGGAAGGCCAAAAGATGACGGCATCGCCCAGGTTGTCGGTTGGGGCTATCACTTCTGGAACGGCATCAGCTTCGGACTGATGTTCGCGCTCATGCGGCCGCGGGGCGGACCGATCGCCGGTTTCATCTGGGCCATGGTCCTCCAGGGATTCATGATGGCCGCCTACCCGTCGTTCCTCGATGCGCGGCTCGATAGCCCCGGCTTCCTGATGACCGGCCTCGTGGGCCACGGCATCTGGGGTCTTGTGCTCGGCGAAGGCCTGAAGAGGTGGGGCCGTGGTTAGGTTGCTCTTCGTGGTTGTCCTCGCCGCCGTGGGCGCGCTCGCCCCCTTTGGAATGGCGTTCGCCCACGACTGCTCCTCAGAAGCGGACTGCCAGCAAACCCAGGCCTACAACACGACCACCACCGTGATCGCCACCGGTGTCGCTGTGACCACGGCGGTCGTGTCCATCGCGGTCACCGGCGCCGCGATGGGCTCAGGCAGCCTGGCGGCGGGTGGTGGCACGGCTGGCGCCGGCACTCCCGGCGGCAGCGGCGAAGGCCCCGACGGCGAAGGCGAAGCGGCAGAGGGCGAAGGCGAAGCGGAGGAAGGCGAAGCGGGGGAAGGCGAAGGCGAAGCAGAGGAAGGCGAAGCGCGCGAGGGCCAGGAGGGCGAAGCGGGCGAGGGCGAAGGCGAAGGTGAGCCGGAGCCGCCTCCAGCCCCGGAACCTCCGCCCGAGCCACCCTCAAACACCACGATCCTGACCGGCCAGGAGGCCATGGACCAGCTCATCCAGCTCGGCCAGGTCGTCCCGGTTCGCGATGCGCTCGGGAACGTGACGGGGTACACGCCGGCCGGGACCGGCCCGACCGCCTCAGGCGACATGGTTGGCGTCACCTGGGAGGCGGGGCCGAACGGCGAGATCGTGGACCCGATCGTTCTCATCAACAACCCGCCGCCCCCGCCAGCAGTCGCAACCCCGCCTGGAGGAACACCACCCCCGCCTGCGCCCCCGGCCGGACCCGATGCCGGCGGGGCTCCTACCGATGGAACAACTCCACCCGTCGGGCCCGGTGAGCCGGTGCCGCCAACGAAGGAGGGCCCCGCACCTCCAGTCGAGCCCGGCGAACCTGTCCCTCCGGGTGAGCCGGAGCCTCCGACGGAACCGGTCGAACCGGTTGAGCCCACTGAGCCTGTGCCCCCGTCCGGGCCGTCCGAACCCGTCGCCCCGTCCGAGCCGGTCGTTCCAACCGGTCCGGAACCCCCGGCCGGGCCAACTCCCACCACTCCCGGCGGGGAACCAGGACCGGCCGAGCCCGTGGCGCCGCCGGATGGCGGAGAGACTGGCGCGGAGGGCGAAAAGGGCGGCATCACCGAAGCCCCCGGCAAAGTCGGGGAAGCCGCCGGCGAAGTCAAGGACCGCCTTGAGACGATGAACGACAACCTCAAGACCGTCGGCGAACAGCTCGACCATGTTGGCGCGAGCCCGGAAACCCGCAAGGCTTTCGAAGATCTCCGCGCGAAGATTGAGAAAGCCACCTCGGGAATGGGCGAAACGGCCGGCTCCATCCAGGAGAGCGCAGAGGCCGTACAGGAGAAGATCAACCAGCTCAAGGAGCTCAAGAAGCAGTTCGAGCAGGGCTTCAAGAACATCCAGAACTTCCACGACAAGACGAACGACATCCGGATGGACGGCCGCAGCCGTGCTGCCGTGTCCGCGGTCATCGGTGGCGCGGAAGCGACAGGCCAGGCTTTCGACGCCGCGATCCGCAAAACCTTCGGCGACAAGGTCGCCGACGCTGTGAATGCGAAGAGCCTCGGGAAAGAAGTGAGCGAAGCGGCAGTGCCCACCATCCGCAACGTCACACGTGGGCAGCGCCTGATCGAGGAAGACCGCGAATCCTTCGAACTTGCTGCGGGCAAGGACGCCGTGAAGGAGCACGACGACTGGGAACAGGGTCAGCGCGAAATCGAAGAATTCAAGCGCAAACAGCGCGAAGCCGCAGAGGCGAGGAAGAGGCAGATTGAGTCCTATCGCTAGCGCCGTGACCTATTGGAGGCCCAGGTGACTTCCGCCTTGGACCCGGCCGCCTTCGACCTGGAAAGCGCCCGCGCGCTCTTCTGGGAAGCTGTCGCCCTCGACCGAAAGCTCATCGACCCCGCAGATCCCTCGCCCCTGCGTCAGGGCCTCGTCGACCTCGTCAGCCGCTGCACCTACCTGCTCACGAGGCTCGAGCAGGCGAGCCACACGGACCCGGAAGCGATCGAACTTCGGGTCCCCGTCGCTTCGCTCCTCTGCGGCGCCGCCGCCAGGCTCGCCTTGCTCGATGATGACGCCACAACCCTCTGGATCGGCATGGCCCTCGAACACGGAGAGCGCGCACTTGCCGTCGCCCGCGCCCTTCCCCCGTCCCACAGCACACAGCAGGCGCTGCGTAAGCTGCTGAACGCGCTGCTCGCTGCGGCCTTCGTCACCACCGAGCCCCAGGGCACGCTCTTAAAGAGCCTGGTCGCGCGGTACGAACAGCAGATCGACAGCGGCTTTGCCGCCGTTTCGGAGCACGACGACCAGGGACTCGAGGCACTCAACCGTGCGCTCATCTTCGAGGCCTACGCCGAAGACATCGACGATGCGCGCGATCGGCTGCTCGTCCTCCACCGCGCCGAGGCCGCCTACCGCGAAGCCCTCGCCGCCTTCGAACGTTCCGGAAACGGCGACTTCTACCTGCGCGCCGATGCGGGCCTCCGCATTCTGATCGACGAGCATCTCATCCCGGCCGAACGTCAGGTGGCCGCCCATGCCCGCAGCGCGGCACAGCCCATTGCCGTCGCGTGCCCGAAGTGTGGCTCATCGAGCGGCGGCACGCTCACGACGTGCCTTCGCTGCGGAGAAGCCTTGCCGCCCGTCGCCGCACCGCCTCCCGAGCCGGCCGTGGCGACCGTCGAACCGGCCGAACCCACATTGGCCTGCCCGAACTGCGGCCGGCAGGTCAATGCCACCGCGCGCTTCTGCCCGGCATGCGGCTCCACCGTGGCCGTCGATGAGGTCTGCCCTTCCTGCGGGACGAAACGCCGTCCCGGAGCGCGATTCTGTGGCTCTTGTGGGCGGGCGTTCGCCTGACGTTTGATGCTGCTGCAAGCCGCGGTCAGCGCGCCCGATTCGCGGCCTCCTCGCGCAACCTGTCCTCGAGCGCTCGCAGTTCCGGCGTCATCGCCTCGCCGAAGTCATCTGCCTCGAACACCTGGCGGATTTCGATGACCGAGTCGCCTTCCATCGGGTTCGGGCATCGCTTCACCCACTCGATCGCCTCTTCCTTCGAATTCACGTCGAACAGCCAATAGCCGGCGATCAGCTCCTTCACTTCCGCGAACGGGCCATCGACCACCTTGCGGTCCTTGCCGGAGAAGAGGATGCGCGCGCCCCTGGAGCTGGGGTGCAGGCCCTCGCCCGCCAGCATCACGCCAGCCTTCACCAACTCTTCGTTGTATTTTCCCATAGCGGTGAGCAGTTCTTCGCTCGGCATGATGCCGGCTTCGCTTTCGGGGGTTGCCTTGACGATGACCATGAAACGCATTGGGGCTCTCCTGTTGGTGTGTATCGAAGCGGTCCGTCCTGCCCCCCATGAGAGAGGTATCGTCTCGCTTCTACATACACGTCGAACGGCACGCGCGCAGATCGACACAGCAAACGCGAAGTTTCCGAAAAATCTCCCTGGCGCTCAGGAAGCCGAAGGGTTCACCCTGATGCGGAAGCACAGCGAAAGGGCAATGAGGAACGCGAACCCGAACAGCATCGAGGCCGTCACATCCGTCGGCCAGTGCGCGCCAACCCACAGACGCGAAAACGCCGTGAGCAGGATCGCCGCTACGCAGGCGACGCGCACCGGCAGCACGAACCGCGCCGGCATGATGTGCGGCGCCAGCAAGAACCACGAGCCGAACAACCCGATCGCCCACGTCGTGTGGCCGCTCGGGAACGAGGCATCCGCCGGGAATTCCACGACGGAAAACGATCCGCTCGGACGCGGCCGGTCCACGATCGCCTTGAGCACAGAAGTGAACGGGCTGATGAGCGCAGCGGCGGCGAAGAAGCCGGCCACTCGCCAGGAGCGCATCCAGGTGTGCATCGCGATCGTCACCACCCAGAGCACGGGGATGCCGATCTGGTTGAGGAACACGTTGAAGAACCAGGCGATGTCGCCCACACCCTGGACCGACTGCGCCATGTCCATCCCCTCTTCGTCGACAGGAAGCGGCCCACCCCGGACCGAGATCGCGAGTGCGATGCCCAGAGATGCGAGGAAGATGACGGGGATGATGGCGCGCCAGCCATCGGGAATCGACGTGGTAAGGCGAGCAATACGACGTTCGGACACGCGCGGAAACAACTGCACGATTGACGGTGCCTCCGCTTCTTAGCGTAACGAACTCACCGCGGTTGAGAAACGGTGTGCACCCTGACTTTTTCCCGCCGCACGGGAGCGGGCACAGCGTGCATGTGGTGGAATGGACGGATGGCAGCGCCTGCACTCCCCGGTACCCGCACTGGCCAGCGTGAGGAGACGCGCGAACACGTCCTCCCACCGTTCAACGTCCGCCTCCACAACGACGACCACAACTCCATGGACCACGTCGTCCGTTCGCTTCTCCGCTGCGTTCCCGAACTCACGCGTGAGCGCGCTGGCGAAATCATGTTCGAGGCCCACAACAAGGGCTCAGCGGTTGTCATCACCGTCCACAAGGAACTCGCGGAACACTACCGGAACCGCCTCGAAAGCTGCGCCCTTACCGCAACGATCGAACCGGCGTAGACCACCACTCATCGCCCGCCACCCGCAGCCCGCGAGCACAGAGAGATGCTCCGGGCCGGACTTCCTTGCTCGCTCGCCGTTGCCGCCGCGCCCGACGGATTCCAGACCATGCCCGGCCTCGTGAGCGGGAAGTTCTACTTCTTCCAGGGGCACGTCCAACGCGGTCAATATCGTGATGTCGGATTGAGTCAATTCGCGCGGAGGACACCGGGTGACCGCTGACGCGCCGCACGCCATACTACGCCCAACGCATTCCGCCCACGGCCGCAGCCGGCGGTCAACCGGATGTCCCATCTTTGTTATTGGAGTTCCAGACCATGCCCCGGCATCCGAATGAGGCCCTCTTCGGAGGAGAGAAGATCTTTCCCATTATTCCTACCTGCGAACACTTCGCCGGAACGGAAGACCGCATCACCAAGGCCTTTCAACTCCAGGAGAAGATGGGCGGCGTCTTCGACATCACCATGGACTGCGAAGACGGCGCGCCCACCGGCGCGGAGCGCGAACACGCCGAAATGGTCGTCCGCATGCAGAACAGCGAACTCAACCTGTTCAACATGGCCGGCGTCCGCATCCACGACTACACGAACGAGCACTGGAAGCAGGACGTCGACATCATCGTGCCCGCCGCTGGTGAGCGCGTCGCCTACCTGACCCTGCCCAAGACGACCCGCGTCGGCGACCTGCGCGAGATGGTGGACTACATCCGGAACACCGCCGCCCGCTCAGGCATCCGCCGCGATATCCCCATCCACGCGCTCATCGAAACACAGTCGGCCCTTCGCCAGGTGTGGGAGATCGCGGAAGTGCCCACCGTCCAGGTCCTCGATTTCGGACTGATGGACTTCGTGAGCGACCACCACGGCGCCATCCCGTCCCACGCCATGAAGTCGCCGCTCCAGTTCGACCACGCCCTGCTCCACCGGGCGAAGGCGGAGACAGTCGCCGCAGCGCTCGCCAATGGCATCGTCCCCGCCCACAACGTCACCCTCGAACTGAAGGACGTGGACTTCATCTTCAATGACGCGCGTCGCGCTCGCGAGGAGTTCGGCTTCCTCCGCCAGTGGTCGATCTACCCGGCCCAGATTGAGCCCATCACCCGCGCCATGTCGCCGGCCATGCCCGAAATCGAAGAGGCCGAGGCCATCCTCCTGAAAGCCTGGGATGCGGACTGGGGCCCCGTGCAACACGAAGGCAATCTCCACGACCGCGCGACCTACCGCTTCTATTGGGAGCAACTCCAGCGAGCGCGCCTGCTCAACCTGAAGCTCAGCCCCATCGTTGAGAGCCGCTTCTTCGCCGAGCCTGTCGGCGTCGCCTAGTCCGGTTCCCCCTTCTGCCGCAATTACACGGAAGCCCTCGTCGAGACGAGGGCTTCCTGTTTGGCTGCGATCCGGTGCTCTGCCGTCCTATTCGACGATGATGACCCCGGCCATAGAAGCCCCGTGCACCCCGCATTGGTACGGGAAGCGTGCGCCTGCTTCGCGGAACACCTTCTCAAAGGTACCGGTCGATTTCTTACCCGAATCGGTCCCGGAAAGCAGCACAGAGTGCTCGTTCGTTCCGCTGAACGTCCAGCGGACAACCGTGCCCACTTTCACCTTGAGCTCGCCCGGTTCGAACTTGTTGTCCGTCACCTTGACCTCTTGTACAGGCGCCGGCGTTGCCGTCGCCGTCGGACCGGTCTCGACTGGTGCCGCATTCCCTCTGCCTCCGCCGTCGTCCCCACCGCTACCGCACGAAGCCAACAAAACCGCTCCCAACGCCAACGCTCCGCTCATCGCGAGGACGCGAAGTGATCGATGAATCCACCTTGCCATAGAACCCCTCCAGCCCGGCGATAGCTCCGCATGGTCGCCGGTGGGCGGGACTATACGAGGTATAGACGCCAATAAGCTAGCGGGATCTTCCCGAGAAACCTCGGCCGTTCGCGCGAGGCTAACCGATGCGCTCTCCCGCTGCGTTCCGCGAACCTGGACACACATGCGAAGGGTCCGCCGGTCGACCCGGAGGACCCTCGATCGTTCCCAGATCCAGCCCGAAGCCTTACGAACCTACGCCTCGCCAGCAACCGTCTGGCGACCCGCGCCCACCGGGCCGTCGTGCTCCTCTGATCGGCGCAGCGCCGCCTGGATCACCTCGATGAGCTGGAGCGCACTTTCCCTGGTCAGCTCCACGGCCACTCGCGGACCCTTCGGTTCGGACGAAACAAAATCGATGTTCAGCGCGTGTTCGAGTGGGACGTGGAACGGGTGGTCATACGTCACCCACGCCTCGCTCAAGCTGAACCAGCCGTCAGCCGTTCTGCCGCTCCCGGAAATGCCAGTCTTTTCAAGAATATTGGTGCACATGGTCTCCTCCTTCAGCTCAGCTGCTTCTCGAGGAAGGCCATCACCTTGCTCCAGCCGTCCACGGCCTGCGCCTGCCGGTAAGCGGCCCGGTCGTAGTAGAAGAACCCGTGCCCCGCCTCCGGATAGCGGTGGAACTCATAATCCTTGCCGTGCTTCTTCAGCTCCTCCTCGTGAATGTTTACCTGTTCCGGCGTCGGCGCGCGATCCTCATCACCGAAAATGCCAAGGATCGGGCAGACCAGGTTCGGCGTGAGCGTTACCGGCGAAACCGGCCGCTTCTCGTTGAGATCCTCATCGCGCATGACAACACCGCCGCCCCAGAGGTCCACGATCGCCTCGTATTGACCGCCGCTGCAGGCGGCAAGATAGGAGTGGCGTCCCCCCGAACATGTGCCCATCACGCCAACCCTGCCATTGAGGTAGGGCTGCGCCCGCAGGAATCGCATGCTCGCGTTGACATCTCCGACCACCTGCTCATCCGCCACACCGCCCGCGCCCCGCACCAGGAGCATCACTTCCTCGATGGTGCCGTGGCCAAGCCGCCCGTACAGGTTCGGCGTGATGGTCGCATAGCCCGCCCGCGCCATCTTGAAAGTGCACTCCTTATACCAATCGTCCCAGCCGGGGGCGTGGTGAATCAGGACAAGGCCCGGCATCGGCCCGGCGCCGGTTGGGCGTGCATAGAACGCATTGATCAGGTCGCCGTTGTGCCCGGGGATGACGATCGTCTCCGCCGTGACCGCTTCGTATTTGTCGGTTGTGTACACCAAACTCCACCCACTGTTCTAAGGTGAGCGAAGTCTATCGGGCGGCCCAATTTCTTGCACCGGCAACAACCTGCGCGGGCAGGCCATGCCACGCCCACGTAGCCCCCGCCCACCGTCGCCCGAAGGATACGCGATCACTCAGCACCGTCCGCCGCGCTCCCGTGGCCGGGCAAGCGTTCGAGTCCGCCTAAGCCGCGAGGAGCCGCTGCGACCGGCGAGGCACGTATTCAGGGTCATCCGGCACTTCCCAGAGCGACCACGAACCGCGCTTCCACTGGTCCTTGCCCAGTCCCCACTGCTTGTAGCGCCAGCGCCGGCGTTCAGCGAGCGCGCGCTTCACATCCCAGGGCAAGGCGGCGAGCGGCGCCGCCGGGAGCACGGCCGTCGAGCCATAGAACCCCCCGCCCGTGCGCAGCTCGCGGTTCAATTCGCGCTGAAGCGCCCAGGTCACCAGTTCGACATGTTCATCCGAGACCGGTTCGATCCCCTCATCAATGCCGGGGTAGTAGTGATGCGGGTCGTCAAGCGCGGCGAGCGCTTCGCGGATGTCTTCGTTGATCTCATCGCCCAGGTCCTGGAGCGCCGGGTGCAGGTCAGGGTCTCGCCGGTTGTGCTGGTATTCCTCCGGGATCGTCGTGAACATCTTCGAACAATCCCCGATGCGCAGTGGCAGCTCCGAGAGCTCGTGATGCAACATCGTGAAACGCGGCGATTTCTCGATGGCGCGAAGGAGCTGGCGATAACTGATGGGCCGCGACGGAGCGAGGAAGGGCACTCGCGTGTGGCCCATGCCCGTGAACGTGATTCCGCCGGGCGAACCGCACACCAGCGCCGCGAACACGCGCAGGCGGCGTCCCGGGCTGAGGTCGAGCGATGTCGGGTCGAAACGGACCACTCGCCGCTCCGCCAGGGGGACAGGCCCCGTTGCGCTGCCACCGGGTTCGTCGTCATCGTATGCCGTTGGGCTCCACCAGAACGCGGTCATCGTTCACGGCTCCACATCGGGCGACGCTCCTTCGCGGCGCTGCTGAGGGCAAATCTTCGCCGGGTCGGTATAACGTTCCGGCCAGGGCGATTCCGAAGGGCTAACCGTCGGCGTTGTCGTCGGGATGGTTCCTGGGAGTGGCATGGCGGTCAGTCCTCCTTGAAGCGCCGCATCTGTTCGAAGACATCGGCTGCGGTCGGGGTGCTGGGCTCTTCGGCGTCGGGCGAATCTCCCTCGAAGATCTGTTTGCGGGCCCGGAACGACTTGAGAAGGATGTTTTTGCCCACCGGCACACCAGCCGGTGATTTCGCCGTCTGCGGCACGCAGTAATCGATCACGAGGCAATCGCCACGAGACAGGAGAAGTGCACTTTCACTGAGGCTGTATTCCTGGCACCGCAGCAGACACTCGGCGATCTGATCGTTCAAATCCAGGCTGGCCGGTGGAAACTTCCACTGTTCCTGCTGTGCCACCTCATGCCGGATGGCGGATTGCAGCATCCACAACTCTTCGACTGTGAATACCGCACTCGCCGTTTGTTCGCTCATCCTGTTCTCACCCTTCCTCGCCCCACCGGGGTTATCCCCCTGTTTCCTGTGTGCTGGCGAACTTCTTTCGGCGGCGTGTCGGGCGTGTAACATTCAGATGAACTGGATCGCTGAATTTCATACCCGGCGCGCTGTCATACTTCAGATTTTCGCTTCGGCGCCATCCAGTTCTAGCAAAGTCACCCAATCGCCACCCAACATTCGCCTAACATTTACCGGCTTCGGGCCTTCGCCAACTTGCGCCTACGCGATATGACCTGCTGGCATCGTCTGCCTTCCGAACGCGGCCCTTCCATCAGGGAGTTCCCTCAACTCCCGCCCGGATACCCGCACAGGAGAAACCCCGCCTTACCCGGGTTCGCCCTTCTCTCTTCTCCCGCAGGCCGTATCCTTCTCGTCATGCAGCTCTTCCTCGATACGGCATCCATCGACGAGATTCGCGCCGCAGCGAAGTTCGGCGTGATCTCCGGCATCACCACCAACCCCAGCCTCCTGGCGAAGGAGGGCGGTGTCAGCTATAAGCAGCGCATCCTCGAGATCGCAGAAGTCATCGACGGCCCCATCTCCGCCGAGTGCGTCACCCGCACCGCCGACGAACTGGTCGCCGAAGCCCGCGAGCTCGCCTCCTGGCACCCCAACGTCGTCGTCAAAATCCCCATCGACGAGGCCGGGCTCGAAGCCATCTCCCGCTGTTCCCGCGAAGGCATTCGCATCAACACCACCCTCATCTTCAACGCCAACCAGGCGCTGCTCGCCGCCCTCGCCGGCGCCTCGTTCCTCAGCCCCTTCGCCGGCCGCCTCGACGACATCTCCTACGACGGCATGGAACTCATCCACCAGCTCGTCCAGCTCGTCGAGACCCACAACCTCCCAGCCCGAGTTCTCGCCGCAAGCATCAGGCACCCCCTCCACGTCACGCAGGCAGCCCAGGCCGGCGCTCACATCGCCACCGTCCCTGCCGCCATCATCTCCCAGATGCTCAAGCACCCGCTGACCGACATCGGCATCCAGCGCTTCCTCGACGACGCCCGCAAAGCCGGCCTGGTGCAGTAGCCGTGCGGTCGCCCCTCGGCCGCGAAATCCTGTTCGACCTCTCTGCCGCCCGCTGCGATTTCCTGGAAGCCCTCGCCCACATCCCAATCCAGGCCACACCCACGCCCAACAACTGATCCGCCCCCCATTGACCCGTCACTGTACCCGTAGCCCCGGCCCTCAGTGGCCGGAACGCCACGAAAAGCCCATCGCACTGCCTGCCACCCCCTGGAGCCGTGCCCCTCCGTGGGCACTGGCCGCGAGATTCGCCCCCGCGCCCGCCCGCCGTCTCCGAAGGTTCTCCACCTCTCTCATTGGCCGACCGTGAGCGAGCGCGGCGCTGTCTCCCTCCCTCACCAGTCGCTCGCCCCCAAACCACACTCCCCCGAGGCGCGCGCGTAAGCATGCGCTCGATCGCTCACGTCTTGAATCGCCAGGAACTGTTCCACGCCAGGGTTCACCAGCCCCTCAGGGGCCGCGCCCGTGAGGGAGCCCGCGTTCTTCTGCAGCGCCGTCGTTACTCGCCCGCCAACGACGCGAGCACCCCCGCCATGTCGCCCGCGAGCAGCGCCGCGGTGTTGAGGCGCAGGCCCGGGAACTCGCGGCTCTCGATGACTCCACCCGGCCCCGGCAACAACAACTGAAACTCGCCATCGATCAGGACAAACCAGTCGAGAGCACCCTCCAACACGCGCCAGACGATGTACTCGCGCACCTCATGCCGACGGTACACGTGCTTCTTTTGGTGGAGGTCCAACGAGACGGAACTCGCTGCAATCTCAGCGACCAGTTCGGGAGCGCCTTCGATGAAGCCCTCCGCGTCGAATCGCGCCGAACCACCATCGCGCCACATGCACAGGTCCGGCTGGAACTCGTTGTCGGAGTCGAGGATTAACGTGGAGTTGTGCGCCACGTGCAGGCCCGGGTGCGAAGCCCTGTATGCGCCAAGCCATGTCCCGAGACTGTTCTCGGGTTCGCCGTGATATCTCGCGCGGAGTGGAGACGCCAAATACACAACTCCTTCGACAAGTTCTGCGTACTTGAGGTTGGGCATTGCCTCATAGCGACGATGGAACTCGAAGCGCGTCAGGCGGTCACCGCTCTCGAGGCGCATCGCCGGCGGCGAAGAAGACGGTGCTGCAGCCATGCTGTCAGTCTAGCACCGCTCGAGTCGCTCTCGTTCGTGTTTCGCTCTCCGTCTGGTCACGCTCCCACCGTTCGCCAGCTCCACGCCGGGTGACCCACCGGGTCACCGCGCACGTCGTGCCCGTCGGCCGGCTGCGATCAACTCAACCGGCGCGAAGCCCATGACGGCGACCCACGTGAACGGCGCCAGCACGTACAACGGAATGCTCGCCAGGGCCCCGATCGCCGTGTATCGGGCCCCTTCCGCCCGCGAACCCGGCCGTCCGCTCGCCGAACCGATCAAGACCAGGACTGGGGCAGCCACCGTTGCCAGCAGAAGGAAGAACCCCACGACCCGGAAGATTCCCAGCCAGGGCAGAAACAGCATCACGAAAGCGCTGGATCCGGACCACAGGGCGAGCAACGCTCCGAGCGCAACCTGCCCCATGTGTCCAAACCCCTCGGTCGCAATAGCCGTAGCCATCGCTGTCAGGGCGGCGAAGTTCATCACCACGAAGAAGGCGACCGCAAAGACAACCATTCCCACACCCTGCGCGTCATTGCCGTGGCGCCTGTCATACGACCCCGCTTCTCCCAACGCGAAATAGGCAGCCACGGCAGCGAGCAAGGACAGACTCCACACGCCCCAGGCGAGCCACCTCGGCCACAGCCGTACCGCGGGTCGCCTCTGAGCAGCCGCTCCAGCACGGTGCACCGCATGTTTCCGAGAAGCCATTGTCGCCTTCATTTCCCGATCATCGTGCGCCTCGAACCCCGCCCGCGTCAGCGCTCAAGGGGCCATCGTGCCGGGCCCGTTCGGCCCCGCTCCTCGCCCCGCCCCTTGCTGTAGACTTCGCCACAAACACCACCGGAGGCGCGCCATGGCCGACGACCCCGCCGACGAATCCGAACGCCAGCTCCTGCGCATGGCAAACGGCATGCGCCTCGCCCTCCAATCCACCCCCGCCCCCATCGGCCAGTCCACCCGCCTCGTCGTGGGGTCCCGGGGAAAAGCCCGCCTCTACTACTACCCGCCGCTCGATGGCCCCCGCCTGGCCACGCCCCTCGTGCTCTTTCCCTACCTGGGAATCAGCAAGCCCTACATCTTCGACCTACGCCCCGGTGAATCCTTCGCCGAGTTCCTCAGCGCCAACGGCGTCCCGTTCTACGTTTGCGACTGGGGCCACTTCGGCCCGGAAGACCGCGATATGGGCATGGACACCGTCATCGGCGACATGATCCCCGCGCTCCTTCGCCAGGCCCTCGCCCATGCCGCGGCGCCCGCCGCCACCCTCTTCGGCTACTGCATGGGTGTTCCCATGACGACCTCCGCCCTCGCCACCATTCCGGGCCTCCCGGTCAAGAACTACCTGGGCATGGTCGGCCCGATCGATTTCAGCGTCGGCGAATTCCCCATGCAGACGTCCGAAGACCGCATGGACGTCGACGCCATCGTCGAGACCTTCGACATGATGCCCGCCGAGTTCATCCGCTCGGGCTTCAAGCTCCTCAACCCCATGGCCGATGCCCAACAGGCCAAGAACCTGGCCGAGAACATGTGGAACGCCGAGTGGCTCAAGGGCTACATGGCCATGAACCGCTGGTCCAACGAATGGATGCCCCTGCCCAAGCAGTTCTTCCGGCAATGGGTGCGCCACTTCTACCAGGACAACCAGCTGGTAAAGGGCGAATTCCGCGTCCTCGGCGAAAAGGTCGACCTGCGCAACATCGCCGTGCCCATGCTTGCCGTCGCCGCCAGCAAAGACGACATCGTCCCCGCCGATAGCGCCCGTGCCCTCGTCAACATCGTTCGCAGCGAAGACAAGACCTTCCTCGAACTGCCCGGCGGCCACATCAGCGTCATCGCCGGCCGCCGCGCCCGCAACGACGTCTGGCCCACCGTCCTCAAATGGCTCCAGGACCACGACGTCTGAGCGACGCACCGGTTCGCCGTCTTCACCCAAAGTCGCCGCTCGCAAGAGCACCAGGAAGGCGGATCTCCCTCTCCCGCGAGGCACGAGCGGGGGAGGGCAGGGGTGGGGGCCAACCCCGTCCTCACGCATCCCTCGCAGCGTCGATGCCCGCCTGCCACCCCGGAGCGCTCGTCCCGGGCGGCGGCCCCGCCGCGGCGATATCGAGACCTGCCCGCGTGAACACCCACGAGACCGCCGAGTTCGAAGTCCACATCTCTCGCGTGCGCGGAGCCCGGCGCCCCCAGGTGTGCGCCGGAATCGACGGCAACCACGCCAGCACCTCAGAAGTGGCCTCTCCGTCATCCGTCACCCGGATCGGCTCACCCGCGGCCCACGCCTCATCGACAATCGTCGTGCCCGGCTCGCAGTGCAGCTCGTACCGGAACAGGCGCAGCCTCCCGGCCAGCTTCGCTCCAACCGGACCGGTGACCAGCGGCGCACTCCCCTCATCCTCCCGTCGTTCCGGCGTCAGCTCGACAACGTAGTCCGTCCCATCCACGCGCACCTTCAGCGCCGCGTGCAGCAGCGTCGAACGCCGCCTCCGCGCCAGCAACGCGGCCACCGATTCGTAAACCACCAGGCTCGCCGCCTGGAACCTCGTGCCTGCCCCCACCGGGATCCAGTAGGTATCGACAAATGATTCGCCCATCGCGCGAGTGTAGCAACGAGTTCACCCGCAGGATCACAACGCCCGTTCTGCTATCGTCGATGGTCCATCAAACGCGGAGTGAACACATGAAGGAACGACCGGTCGTGACCGGCTCATCGAAGCCCACCGGATACAGCCATGTCGTCGCCGCCAGCGGCTCGAAGACCGTCTACGTCGCCGGCCAGATCGCCCTTGATGCCGACGGCAACCTGGTCGGCGCCGGCGATATGGCCGCGCAGGCAAAGCAAGTGTACGAAAACGTTGGACGGGCCCTCGCCGCCGCCGGCGCCGGTTGGGCGGATGTCGTGAAGCTCAACACCTACATCGTCGGTCTCGATGCCGGCAAGATGGCCGCGAATCGTGCCACCCGCGCCCAATACCTCTCCGCCGACAACCCGCCCGCAAGCACCCTCGTGGGCGTCACGGCGCTCGCCATGGAGGGTCTGCTCATCGAAGTGGAGTGCGTCGCCGTGATCGACTGACCCGTCCGCGGGCTCGCGGCATGTATCGGCTCGGCCGCGGTCGGGCGTGCCTAAGGCACGATGACCGCGCGTCCCCGGATCTTTCCCTCGTGCAGCAACTCGTAGGCTCGCGGACCCTCCGCCAACGAGAACGTCTCAATCTCCACGCTCACCTGCCCGCGCCGGGCCAGTTCGAGCACCTCCATCAACTCCGAGCGCGAACCCCAGTACGGCGCCCGCACCGCGACCTCCCACGCCGTGGTGCCGATGCCCACCGGCAAGGCGCCACCCGCGATGCCGACGATCGCGACATCTGCTTCTGCCGCAGCCGCGGCACCCGCTATTCGCACCGTCGGCTGCGCCCCAACGAAGTCGAACACGGCCTCGGCCCCACGACCTCCCGTGAGCTCACGGATCTTCGCCGGGGCATCACCGTCGGAGAGCAGCACGTGGTGGGCGCCAACGTGCTTCGCCAACTCGAGCTTCTCCGCGTTGACATCGAGCGCGATGATCGTCGCTCCGGAGAGGGCTCGCAGGATCTGGATGCCGACGTGGCCCAGCCCGCCCACACCGATGACGACCGCGGTGCTCCCTCCCACCAGCTTCGGCAACGAGGCCTTGATCGCGTGGTATGGGGTCAGCCCGGCATCCGTTAGCGAAACGTTCTTCACGGGATCGAGACCGCCCAGCGGGACGAGGTGGCGCGCGTTGTCAATGAGCATGTACTCGGCCATCGAACCCGGCGCGCCCAGTCCCGGCGGACGGATGCCAAGCCGGGCCGCATCCAGGCAGTAGTTCTCCTTGCCCTGCGCGCACTTATGGCAGAGGCCACAGCCCCACGGCCCGTATACCGCGACCGCGTCCCCAACCGCCACGCCGGTCACGCCTGCCCCAAGCCCCGCCACGACTCCCGCGCCTTCATGTCCCAGCGTGAGTGGAAGGCCGTAGCTATACCGCTCTGCCGGCAGGCTCATGATGAATTCGTCGGAATGGCACACCCCGGCGCCGGTCACCTTCAGGAGCACCTGGCCCGGCCCCGGCTCGGGCACGGGCACGTCCACGACCTCGGGCTTGCCACCGACCTTGCGATATTGAAGCGCCTTCATGCGAACCCTCCGCTGACTTTCGTCGCAATGGCAAGCCTGCATGCGAGGGCAGCCGCCCGCAAGGGGAGGCCACAAGGCAACGCTGCCGTATCATGGGTTCTTCGCGGTGCGAACCCGATCGCGGTCACCGGCCGGCGAAGAGTCCTCAGTTCCTCCGGGGCCCAACATGAAACTCTCCCTCAACTGGCTGCGCGAACTCGTCGATGTCGACCTCCCCGTCCCCGAACTCGCTCGAAGGCTCATCGACGCCACGGCCGAGGTCGAATCGTGGGAGACCATCGGCGCGGATTGGGACGCAGACAAGATCCGCGTGGCCGAAGTCGTCGGCGTCGAGCCTCACCCCAACGCCGACCGCCTTCGCCTCGCCACCGTCGAAACAGGTTCCGGACGACAGCAGGTCGTCTGTGGTGCGCCCAACGTCGCGCCGGGCCAGAAAGTTGCCTTCGCCACCGAAGGCGCAATGCTCATCGACGGCCACACCGGCGAACGCGCGAAGCTCAAACTGCGGCCCATCCGCGGCGTGGATTCGGCCGGCATGGTCTTGAGCGAAAAAGAGCTTGGCCTGAGCGAAAGCCACGAGGGCATCCTCGTATTGCCGGACGATGCTGTGGTCGGCCGCCCTCTCGTTGAACAACTCGGCGACATCGTCTTCGACATCTCGACCTGGGCAAACCGCGCCGACCTGCTTGGCGTGCTCGGCTTCGGCCGCGAAGTGTCCGCCCTCACCGGCAAGCCACTCCGGGAGCCGGCCCTGGACTTCCCGGCCACCGGACCCAATGTCGATTCCCTTGTTCAGGTCGAGATCGCAGACCCGGACCTCTGCCGCCGGTTCACCGCGTCGGTGATCCAGGGCGTCACCATCGGCCCTTCGCCGGAGTGGATGCAGGAGCGGCTCAAGCGCCACGGCATGCGCCCCATCAGCAACGTCGTCGACATCACCAACTATGTGATGCTCGAAACGGGTCAGCCTCTCCACGCCTTCGATTACGATCTCGTCCGCGGCAAGCGAATCGTGGCGCGGCGCGCCAGGCCCGGCGAAACACTCGTCACACTCGATGGCATCGAGCGCACGCTGGACAAAGAGATGCTCGTCATCTGCGATGGCGACGGTCCGGTGGGCGTCGCCGGCGTCATGGGCGGCGGCAACAGTGAAGTGAGCGAAACCACGCGCAATGTGTTGCTGGAAGTGGCGAACTTCCGGGCCGGTTCGATTCGACGAACCTCGACGCGTTTGAAGCTGCGTACAGAAGCCTCCCTTCGCTTCGAAAAGGGACTCGGCGCCGAGATGGCCGAATATGCCCAACGCCGGGCACTCCACCTCTTTGCGCAGATCACGGGAGGGACAATCGCGACCGGGCTCGTGGACGTTTTCCCGGGTAAGGAGCCCCAGCCCACGATCGTCCTCCCGGCAGCCCGCATCTCCCAGGTGCTCGGCATCGAAATCCCCCCCGACCGGGTGCGCGAAATCCTCACTGCTCTCGGGTTCCTGTGCCACCACCTCCCCCCCGAACGCTACAGCGTGCAACCGCCCTACTGGCGGCCCGACGTGCAAATCCCGGACGACGTGATCGAAGACCTCGTGCGCATCTACGGCTACGAGCACCTCCCCGCGACCACGTTGCGCGGGGCACTCCCGGCCCCGGAGCCACGACCCGTGGAGGACGCACGCGAGCGGCTGCGCGACCTCGCCGTGTCCCTCGGCTACCAGGAGATCATCACCTATACGCTTGGAGGACGGGCCGGCGACACCCGCGTCATAGACCCGGCGGACCAATCGCGCACGAAGCCGTTGGCCGTGGTGAACCCTGTCGCAGCCCAGCACACCTACCTGCGTACCAGCCTTCGCGGTTCTCTCCTGGAGACCTACGCCACTAACCGGCGACAGCAGGAAGGCGCCCTCCGCCTCTTCGAAATCGGGTTCGAATACCTGCCGACCGAAGCGGACCTGCCGCACGAACGCCCCGTATTCTGCGCGCTCGTGGGGGGCACGCGTGAAACCCGCTGGGGCCGCCCGACGGCTGACCGGCTCGACTTCTTCGACGCGAAGGGCGATCTCGAGGGCATCCTGGAATCCCTCGGCATCGAAGGCGCGTTCATCGCCACCGATCGCTACGGCCTGCTCAAGGGCCACACCGCTCTCGTCCGCGCCGGCAAAGAGGACATCGGCGTGATCGCGCAGGTCCACCCGGAGACCGCCGCCTCGTTCGATATCGACGAGCCCGTCTTCCTGGTCGAATTGTGGTTGGAGGACCTCGTGCGCGGCATCCCGGCTCGCCCGGCCTATGACCCGCCCTCCCGTTTCCCGGAGGTGCGCCAGGACATCGCACTCCTCGTCGCCGCGGACCTCCCCGCCAGCCGCGTCATGGACATCGTCCGCTCCCACCGCTCCGGTTCGGTCCGTCTCGAAGCCGAACTCTTCGACGAGTACCGCGGCCAGGGGGTCCCCGGCGGGCAGAAGTCGCTGGCTGTTAGCCTGCGCTACCAGCCCCTCGATCGCACCCTCACCGACGCCGATGTCGCGCGCGTCCAGCAAGGCCTCCTCAAACGCCTTGAAAAGGAGGTCGGCGCCACCCTCCGCGGCTCCTGAGCCCCGTAACGTAGCCCCGGCCCTCCACGGCCGGACAGCCACGAACCACCGTTCGCACCGCCCGCGCTCCATCGGCAACCCCACCGAGGCGCCGCGAACGCAGTCTCACCGTTCGCCCTGAGCCAGTCGAAGGGCCTGGCACGTCGCTCGACCCTTTCCGGCGCCGGCATCGTTCGGGCGGGACCGCGTTCGTGCTTCGACTGGCTCAGCACGAACGGATGCGTCACGCCCTCGCGCCCCGTCGATCCGCTATCATGTCCGCACGAGGTTCGACGTGCCCACGCTTGAACAGGTGCTCAACGACGCCCGGCAGCTCGCTCCCGATGAGCAGTACCAGCTCGCCATGCGTCTCCTCGAGTCAGGGGATGCTGAAGAGCGCGAGCCCGGCTACGAAGAGGCCTGGGCTGCCGAAATCGCCCGCCGCTTTGATCGGGTGAACGCCGGCGAGCCCGGAGTACCACTCAACGAAGCTTTCGAGAGGATCTTCGCCAGGCCCGATGCACCCCATTGAGGTACGCCTGGAGGCGATCGAGGATGCCCGAGCGGCTTTTTACTGGTACATGGACATCAGCCCTGAGTTAGGAGAGTCGTTCGAACGCGAATTCCGGCGCGTAACCGGCCTGCTCTCAGACTTTCCCGAACGTGGGTCACCACGCGGCCAGGGGTTCCGGTCCGGTCCCCTGCGCGGCTTTCCCTACGACGTCATTTTTCTGGTCACTGACGTGATCTCAGTCATTGCCGTCTCGCACCACAACCGCCGCCCGGGTTGGTGGAGTCGACGCATCTGACTCCTCGCACCGCCTGTTGCCAGCGCGTTAACTAAACTGTCGCCGCATCCGTTCCTTCCTTCGCCACCTCCCATCCTTCCGCCCCTCATCCCCCGGGGAACGCTGTGAACGCCTTTCGCCTCGCACGGAATTACGTGGCGCGTTATCGCGGGCGCTATCTGCTCGGCTTCTTCGCCATCATGGGCGCCTCGCTCGTCGTCATGATCCCGCCGCTCGTCCTGGGCGAGGCGATCGATGCCCTGCGCGACGGGATCGCCAACGGCGATCCGCCTTCCCGCTGGGACCTGGCCACCTACGGAGCCATCATCCTCGCCTTCGCCTGCGTCGAGGGATTCCTGCGCTTCGCCTCGCGCCTCCTGGTCTCCGGAACCTCGCGGCGCGTCGAATATGAGATGCGCAACGACCTGGCCGCCCACTTCATGACCCTCGACCAGCGCTACTACCTGAAGTCCCAGACCGGCGACCTCATGGCCCGCTGCACGAACGACCTCCAGCTCGTTCGCGATCTCCTCGGGCCGAGCCTCATCGACCTGCTCCGCATCATCTCGATGCTGGCCGTGGGCTTCGTGTTCCTACTCACCGTCAACCTCCGGCTTGGGCTCATCGCGTTCGCCTACTTCCCCTTCGTCGCAGTTGTCATCGCGAGTTGCGGCCACATCGTTGAGGCAAAATACCGCGCGGTCCAGGACCAGTTCGGCGTCCTCTCCACACGCGTCCAGGAGAACGTGTCCGGCATGCGCACGATCAAGGCCTATGCCCAGGAGGGCACGGAAACTATCGGTTTCGCAAGCGCGAACCGCGAACTCCTCAAGCGCTCGATGGCCTGGGCCTATTGGACCGCCGCCTTCTGGCCGCTGATGGTCATCGCGACGGGCGCCTCCACGCTACTGGTCCTCTGGTTTGGCGGCCACGATGTCGCCGAAGGCCGCATGACCCTGGGCGAGTTCGTTCAGTTCAACAGCTATCTCCTCCTGCTCGCCAACCCGCTCATGAGCCTCGGCTGGACTACCACCGCCATCCAACAGGGCGTCGCCTCAATGAAGCGCATCACCGAGGTACTGGAGAGCCAACCGGCCATCCGCACCAGGCCCGGCGCCGCCATTGCGAGTTCCAACGGCGCATCTCGCGGTCACGTGACCTTCCGCGACGTGAGCTTCGGCTATAACGAGCACCAGGCTCTCCGGGGCATCAACCTCGATGTCCCGGCCGGCTCAATGATCGCCGTCGTTGGCGCCACCGGCTCGGGCAAGACAACGCTGGTCAACCTCCTCACTCGCCTGTGGGACCCCGACGAAGGACAGATCCTTCTCGACGGCGTGGACCTTCGCGAACTTCCCCTCGAACACGTCCGCGAATCCGTCGGCTTCGTCCCCCAGGAGACATTTCTGTTTTCCGAGTCGCTCCGCGACAACATCGCCTATGGCCGCCCGAACCCGGCGGAGAGCGAGGTCGAGTACGCCCTCGCCACATCGCAGCTCCAGAACGACCTCGCCCAGCTCACCCACGGGCTCGATACCGTCATCGGCGAACGCGGCGTGACGCTTTCCGGCGGCCAGAAGCAGCGCGCCGCGCTCGCCCGCGCAATCATCAAGGATCCGCCCGTGCTCGTCCTCGACGATGCGCTCTCACATGTCGATACACACACCGAAGAGGAGATCCTCCACCGCCTGCGGGAATTCGCCTCACGCCGCACGACATTCGTCGTCGCCCACCGCACGTCAACCATCGCCAGCGCCGACCGGATCATCGTGCTCGAAGGCGGCCGCATCGTGGAGGAAGGCACCCACGAAGCGCTCCTCGCCCTCGAAGGTGCCTACACCCGCTTCTACCGTCGCCAGCTCCTGGCCGAACAACTCGAAGAAGATGGCGACGTCTCGGAAAGGGGTGCGGAGTGATCGACGACCCCGATATCGACCTCGAAAACCAGGTCTCCGGCAAACTCTACGATCCCCACGTGGTGCGGCGGTTGTGGGGCTATCTCCGGCCCTACTGGCTGCCCGTCGCCTTTGGCGCCTTTCTGCTGCTCATCCTCTCCGGCCTCGAAGTTGCCGGTCCGCTCATCCTGCGGGAGGCCATCGACGGCCAGATCGCGGAAGGGAAGACCGACCGCCTCGGCTTCCTGGTGCTTCTCTACCTGTCCACGCTCCTCGTGATGTTCAGCCTCCGCTATGTGCAGGCGGTGATGATGAACTACGTCGGCCAGCGCGTGATGACGGACCTCCGCATGGAGCTATTCAGCCACCTCCAGCGCATGTCCATCGCCTTCTTCGACCGCAACCCCGTCGGCCGCCTTGTCACGCGCCTCACCAACGACGTCGCCACGCTGGAACAGCTCATCTCCCAGGGCGTCGTCCAGATCCTGGCCAACCTGCTCACCGTGGTCGCCGTGATGATCGCGATGCTCCTCATCGACTGGAAGCTCGCGCTCATCATGTACATCTTCCTGCCGCCGCTCATCTGGGCCGTGCGCTTCTTCGCCTTCACCCAGCGCGATGGCTACCGCGAACAGCGCGCCTGGCTCTCCCGCATCAACGCGGACCTCAACGAAAACATTTCCGGCATGGCTGTCGTCCAGCTCTTCAACCGCGAGGAGGAGAATCTCCGGCGCTTCGACCGTCGCAACAGAGGCCTCCTTGGCGCGAACCTGATGGTGTTGCGGTGGTACGCCATCTTCGAACCGACCGTCGTGTTGTTCGGTGCCGTGACCACTGCCGTCATCCTCTGGTACGGAGGTGCGCGCGCCATCGACGAAACGCTCACCATTGGCACGCTCGTCGCCTTCACCCAGTACATGCAGCGTTTCTACTGGCCCATTCGCGACCTCTCCGACCGCTACACCACGCTCCAGGCCGCGACCGCCTCCTCCGAACGCATCTTCCAGGTCCTGGATGAAGCCGTCGAAGTCGTCGACATCGACGAACCGCGAACGCTCGGCAAGATCGAAGGACGGATTGAGTTCGATCACGTCTGGTTCGCCTACGACGAAGAGAACTGGGTGCTCCGCGACGTTTCGTTCAGCATCGAACCGGGCGAACGCGTCGCCATCGTGGGCTCCACGGGTGCAGGCAAATCGACCCTGATGAACCTGCTCAACCGCCTCTACGATGTGCAGAAGGGCGAGATCCGCATCGATGGCGTCCCGATCCATCACCTCGCCCAGCGCGAATTGCGCCGCCACGTGGGCATCGTCCTGCAGGACGCATTCCTCTTCAGCGACACCGTCGGCGAGAACATCCGCATGCGCGACCAGTCCGTCTCGATGGACCAGGTGCGCGCCGCCTCCGTGCTCGTCGGCGCCGACCGCTTCATCTCACGGCTCCAGCATGGCTACGACGAACCCCTTGCGGAGCGCGGCGCGAACCTGAGCACCGGCGAAAAACAGCTCCTTGCCCTCGCTCGCGTGGCCGCCTTCAACCCGGAAATCGTGCTCGTAATGGACGAAGCCACCGCGAGCATCGACCCCGAGACCGAGGCCGTCCTCCAGGCGAGCATCCGCCGCGTGACCGAGGGCCGCACGAGCATCATCATCGCGCACCGCCTGAACACCATCCGCTTCGCCCACCGCATCCTCGTGATGCAGCACGGCCACGTCGTCGAAAGCGGCACCCACGGCGAACTGCTCGGCCGGGGCGGCGTCTACGCCAAACTCTTCGAGCTCCAGTACAAAGGCCAGGACGCGGTGTCGACCGGCAGATAGACCGGTCGCAGCCCTTCGGATCCGCGCCGGTCACGCGATCACAGCAGGGTGAAGTCTCGGCGCCGTTTGCCGTACACTCGATCCAGGGAGCGCACATGACCGAGATACAAAGACTCTATCAAGAAGCTTTGCAGCTTGAGCCCTCGATCAGGCGAGCGCTGGCTGAGTCGCTCTTCCTCAGCCTCGATGGTTCTCCGGTCCCCTTTGCGGAACTCCCTCAGGACGTGCGCATCGAGGTCGCGCGGCGGGACCGCCAGCTGGATGACAGTCCTGCCGCGTCGCGCACATGGGAAGACGTCCGCCAAGAACTGTTCGCCCCTTCAGATGGCCGGCCGCCTCAGGGTTGAAGTCGCCGAAGAGGCGTACCTCGAAATCATTGAGGCACGCGAGTACATGCGTCTCGCTTCCGAATCCCAGTCCATCCGCTTTGCTCAGACGCTCGACCGGCTCGTTTCGATGCTCCAGGAGTTTCCGGCCGCCGGACGTCTGGAGGGTGACGGAATCCGGGCATTCGTGATGCAGGGCTTTCCCTACATCCTCGTGTACCGCGCCACTGAGCAGAAACTACGGCTGCTCGGTCTCATTCACACAAGCAGGGGCGACCAGGGATGGCGAGCCCGCCCCTGACGTTCACCTCCAGGACTCGTGTGATCCCCTTCTCGTTTCCGCTTGCAGCCACCACGTAGACTTGTCGCGGAAGCGCGCAGGCAGGTCGCGCCGCACAGGACATCATGGCCGCCGTAACGCTCGATACCATCGTGCCCCCCACCAGCGCGCCCTTTGTCGGCCGACAGCATGAGTTGGCGTCGATCGAGGATTGCCTGCGCGCGGCCCTCTCCGGCAGGCCCGGCGTTGTCGTCGTTGAAGGTGAAGCCGGCATCGGCAAGTCGCGCCTGACGCGAGAGGCGGTGGCCTTCGCCGAACGCCTGGGCTTCCAGTCGTGCCCCGGCCGTTTCGTGGATTCGCGCGCCGTTCCCTTCCTGCCCCTGGTGGCGACGCTGCTGCCCCAGCTGGAACGCGCGGGCATCCTGGCGATGACCAATCACGCTGCAGACGCCGCAACGCTCAAGCGCCTCCTCGCTACCGGCGAAGCCCTTCCCGACATCCACGCCGAAGGCCGCCAGCTCTACCCGGCCCTCTCGCGCCTGGTCGCGGCGTTGGCCTCGCGGCGGCCATTGGTACTCGCCTTCGATGACCTCCACTGGGCCGAACCGGACGCGATCGACCTGCTGCTCCACCTGGCGCTCGGCGTCGTCGATGCCGCCAACAGCCGTCTGCCCCTCGTGCTCGTCCTCATCACCCGTGCGCCCGAATCCGGCTCGCCCCTGGGGGCGATGCTGGCGCGCCTCCGCCGCGAACCCGCCGTCAACTACATCCGATTGGCCGGCCTGCGCGAACTGGAGACCAACGAATTTGTCCGCGGTTCGACCTCGGTGCCGTGCACCCCTGCCCTGTTACACCTCCTGCAGGATGCGACCCGCGGCAATCCGCTGTTCGTCGCGGAAGCTCTCGGCCATCTCGCCGGGCGCGGCGCACTGCGCGAAGTCGATGGCCACCTGGCGAACACCGGCAACCTGCGCCAGATCCCCCTCCCCAAAGAACTTGCCGTCGCCATCGAAGCGAAAGCAGCCGCGTTGGAGCCGGCTGCGGCGGCCGCGCTTTCCGCCGCCGCGATCGTTGGCGACAGCTTCGAAGCGGGACCGGTTGCCCGGCTCGCCGGATTGCCCGTGGCCGAGGCGCTCAGCCTGTTCGATGCGGCCATCAGGCGCGGGTTTCTCTTCGAAGAAGGCACAGGCTATCGCTTCGCCCACCCGAGTTTCCGCGAAGTGTTCCGGCACCGCCTGCCGCCCGGGGAGCGCCGCAAACTCCACTTCGAAGCCGGTCGCCAGCTCCTCGAGACATCGCCTTCGTCCGCAATCGAAATCGCCCAGCACTTCCTGGACGCCGGTCCGCTCGTGGAGCCGCTCGAACGCGGCCGCCGCGCCGCGATGGCCGGCGACCGCGCCATCGAGATGACCGCCTATGCGGAAGCCGCTCGCTTCTACAACGAAGCGCTGGCCATCGAGCCCTACATCGCCTCGATCCCTCGCGCGCATTCCGCCCACCTCGCCCTCCGCTGCGGCTATGCGCTCTACCGCAACACCGACCGCGCCGCGAGCCTCGAACGCTATCGCCACGCCTGTGAACTCTTCCGGGAAGCAGGCGACCTCGCCGGCTGGGGCGAAGCGCTAACCGGCGCCACCCGCGGCCACTTCGCCTATGGCGCCCTCCGCGTCGGCGAACCCCTCGACTCCGGCCCCATCGACGAATACCTGGCAGTCGCCCGCGAAAAGGCCCCCCTCGAATCCGGCCTGCTCATGTGCCAGTGGTCCGAAGCCCTCCACAACGCACGCGACCCCGGCGCCCGCCGCTGGGCCGAAGATGCGCTCGAAATCGCCAGCCGGCTGGACGACGACTTCCTCTCCATGCGCGCGAACTTCACCCTCGGCCGCGCCTGTCAGCGTGACCTCGATCCCGCGGCCGCGCTCGCCGCGCACCGCCGGGCCCTCGAATTCGCCCGCCGCATCGACGACCCGTGGTGGGTCTGCCAGGGCCTCCAGAACCAGCCCCAGGCGCTCATCGCGCTGGGCCGCATCGACGAAGCGGAGACGGTCGCCCGCGAGACCCTCGCAGTCGCCGCCGAGGTGCACGACTGGGCCATTCAGACGGCGGGCCTTTCCTCGCTGACGGCGATCGCAGTGCTGCGAGGGCGGTTCGACGAAGCCGAACGCCTGGCCGTCGATGCACAGAAGCACTTCCGTCGCTCGCGCTGGTCCTACATGCCCGCAATCGTCTACCCGGCCTTGGCCTATGCACGTACCCTGCGCGGCCAGTGGCCCGAGGCGCTGGACGCCCTCGACATGCTCGAAGCGGTCATCCCCGCCTCCTGCTGGGCTCAGCGCCACGCGCTCTTTGCCGCCGCAGGCGATGTCTCCACCGTACGCATCGAACTCGAAGCCCATCCGGGCCGCGCCTTCTGGAAGGGCGCGCCCGATATGTTCGTCCTGAACAGCGTAACCCCACGCATCGATCTCGCGGACGAACTGCGGCTGCCCGCACTCGCCCAGCATCCGCGCGATATCCTCCAACAGGCCGCCACGCTCGGGAACAAGGTCACTTTCGGCCCCGGCTACCTGGTGCAGCGCCTGCTCGCCGTCTCTGCCTGGCTCGCGAACGACCGCGCCACCGCCCGGGAACACTTCGACGCTGCCATCAGGGACGGCCAGGTGGCAGGTGCACGCCCCGAACTCGCGCGTTCCCACCTTGGCCTTGCCACGATGCTCCTGGAGGACGAAGACCCTACCGCGGCTGCTCCACACCTGCGCACGGCGCTTTCCCTGTGCGAAGAGCTGGGCATGACGCCCTGTGCCGAGCGCGCGCGTTCCCTGGCGGACAGGCATAGCATCACCGTGCCCCCCGTGGCCGGACTCGAAGACGGCGGTATCGCTGCTCTGCCGCGCGAAATACTCTTCGCGCTCGCCTCCGGACGCCGCCCGGCGGACCTGGCCGATCAACTCCTCCTCAGCGAGCGCACCGTGACTTCAACGCTGGAGGAGCTCCGCCGCACGGCCGGCGTCACCGACGAAGTCTCAGCCCGGCAATTCCTTCGCAGCCGCGGACTCGCGCCGGCGGAAGATGCCCGGGCAACAGACGTAGCCTCCGCCAGGCCCGGACCACTTCGCGTCCTCATGTTCTGCGACATCGTCGAATCCACCCGGCAGAACTACGCCCTTGGCGATGCGCGTTGGGCCGTCCTCCTGGACCGTCACGACACCATCGTCGCCGAGTGCGTCCACCGCTGGTCCGGCACCGTGCATAAGAAGCTCGGCGATGGCGTCTTCAGCTCCTTCGCCTCGGCGGCGGCGGCGGTGGAATGCGCGCTCGATATCCAATCGCGTTTTCCGATCTTCCATCCCGAGGAACCCGGCGTGGGGGTCGTCGTGCGTGTCGGGCTCAGCGCCGGCGAACCGGTCGCGGCCGGCGACGATCTCATCGGCCTCTCTGTCGTGGAAGCCCGGCGCATCAGCGACCTGGCCGAACACGGTGGCGTGCTCGTCTCCGAAACGGTCCGGCTTCTCGCCAGCAACGCCATCGGTCTCGCGTTCGTCGACCGCGGACGCTTCGCCCTTAAGGGCTTCAACGACCTTGCCCGCCTCTACCAGGTCCGCCCCAAACCGTGATGTGCCTCACACAAATCTGTTGACTTTGTAACGCGACACGCGCAATCTCACGCCGCACCCGGTAAAGCAACACCTCAGGAAGTAGTCACATGGGCGACGGAATGCCAACGATTGTCGCGAAGGGCTTCATCGGCATGAGGCTCGACCGCCGATACTCCACCCCCGAAAGACGCTGGCGGAGCCTCGAAGAACTCCGCCGAAGCGGTTGGGACGGCCTGGCCGCCAACACCAAGACCGAAGCGCTCGCGAGCCACGACGTCATGACCCTTTCGGAGCAATGGTTCGATGCGGCCAAGGACCACTGGAACGCGCTCGAAAAACACCCGGTCTCGCTGTGGGCATTTGGCCACGACCACTACGACCCGGTGAACCTTTCCCAGGGCGCTCTCAACGTCGGGCGAAAGGTCATTACTGCCGGGCTTATCGAGGCGCTGGAAATATCGCTCGGTCTCGGACACGACGAAGATCCGCCCGTCCTTACACGGGCAGACGACCCTTACGACCAGAGCGTCAACAAAGGGGACGAAGTGAAACAGAGCGGGGAAAGCCTGATCGATGTCGCCGGGCTGACTCGCAATCTGCCGGTGGACGTCTACTGGGTCTGCGGCAAGCTCGACGGCTTCGAAGTCCAGGTCTCGTGGAATCCCCAACAAGTGACCGTGTTCATCCTCACT
This sequence comes from uncultured Anaerolineaceae bacterium, assembly GCA_964474285.1. Lineage (GTDB taxonomy): Bacteria > Chloroflexota > Dehalococcoidia > Tepidiformales > Tepidiformaceae > JACRBT01. The sequence continues at coordinate 58,544 of CAYYSD010000001.1, forward strand.
CCCCCCGTTTTCTGGGGGATCGAGGGAGCAAATCGCCTCCCAAATTCCAACCGCAACTACGAACAGGCCAAAAAGAAGGATGCCCGCGGGATGATCCTGGTCACCCCTTCCACCGTCGCGGCCGAAGCGGCGATCGCTGCAACAGACGCCGAGCTGGCCGCGAAGGTGGCCTCGTTCAAACTGCCCGCTTCGGTGACCGGGCCCGCCTTGAAGATGAACCTGTCGTTCGCTCCCCGTTCCGAGTTGATCTCAATCAAGGATGGCGGCGTTACTCCCGGGAGTTCCGTAGCCATCAAGGGGACAATCTGATGACTCTGCACTGGAACATCGCTGAACTCGAAGACACCCTCCGCAAGTTCGCCGGGGACCTGTTCCCCGGCCTCACGGTCCAATCGGCCAACTTGCTCGAACCGGGCCTCGGCCTCGACGACCAGACACAGGCCTTCATCGGATGGGTGGTCATAGGACTCCATGGTGAACAGTTCGCCACGCCGGACTCGAAGGATGCGACATTCCTCGGCTTTAAGCCGACTGGCCGGACACTGACGATACCCATCGTGAGCATCGCCACTCCGAAGTCGGACGGCCTGGCGGAAGGGCTAAGAGGCGAGGATCTCATGATGCAACTCCCGGGCAGCAATCTCTGGCTCCGCAAACGGCTGTGCTTCTGGGACCAACTCTCTGTCCTTGGCCAGATGGGCGTGCGCGCCGTCGGCCGTCCCGTCGTCTGAAGGCACACGGTCAGACACGGCAAGCGAGTGCGGCAAGCCCCCCACCCCATCCGCCCCTCTCGTCAGAATCGGTTCGCCCTGAGCCAGTCGAAGGGCCTGGTTCCCTTGCACTGACTCCCTGCGCCGGGGCATACGCTCAAGCGTCACCGCGTTCGCGCTGCGATTGGCTCACCACGAACGGCTTCTGAACCTTACGACCGCTTGCGTCCGACATAGACGTAATGGCGGGGACCGCGGTTGACGCCCCGGGCGCTCACGCGGTGCTCTTCCGGGATGAAGCCGGCCCGCTGCAGCTTCGCCATGAAGAAGGGCGCGGGGTCGGTGGACCACACCGCGATGGCGCCAGCGCGCTTCAGCGCCTGTCGCGCGAACTCGAGGCCAGACGGGGTGTAGAGCGCCGAGTTACCGCGCTGCGTGAAGGCGTCCGGTCCGTTGTCCACGTCCAGCAGGATGGTGTCGAAGCGCTCCTTCGCGGTCCGGATGAGGCGGGCGACATCGCCCGGCTCGACGGTCACGCGGGGGTCGTCCAGGGGATGTCCGGCCAGCGGCCCGAGCGGCCCGCGGTTCCATTCGACCACCTGGGGGATGAGTTCACCCACGATGAGTGTTCCGTCTTCGGGCAGGAGGTCGAGCGCGGCCCGCGCGGTGTAGCCCATGCCCAGGCCGCCCACAAGCACGCATGCGCCGGCCGGGGGCTTGCGCATGGCCAGCTCGGCCATCGCCTCCTCCGAACCGTGCATCCGGCTCACCATCAGGTCATAGCCGTCCGCACGGATGACGAAGTCGCCGTCGTGGCGGCGCAAGATGAGCTCCGAGCCATCCGGCGTCTTCGCGGTGTCGATGGTCTCCCAGGGCTTCATCTTCCCACCCTACAGCGGAAGCCCCGGATACACACGGAGGGAGCGGCCCTGCGGCAACTCCCTCCGGCTGTCAGGCGGCGTTGATTCAGGCGAGGCGGAAGCGTGCCGCGCCGCATGCAGAAGGCTCGCCAGTGCGCGCATGCTTGCCGCCGTGGCCGCCCCGTGTCTTCCCTCCCCCGCGCGACTTCGCCCGCTCAGGCCAGGCGGAAGCGCGCGGCCCCTGTGTTCAGATGGTTGGCCAGTTCGCGCATGCGGGCCGCCGTGGCTGCGAGCTGCTGGGACTGCGCAGCCAGCTCCTGCGTGGCCGCCGAGACCTCTTCGGCCGAAGCCGAGGTCTGCTGGCTGGTGGCCGAGACCTGGAGGATGCTCTCCGTCACGCGGGATGTGCCCTGCGCAATCTCCTGGGCGCCATCGGCCGATTGAGTCGCACTCTGGGCGATGCCTTCCGCGGCGACAACGATGCGGTTCGCACCAAGCCCCAGGCTTTCGAGCTCGTGGGCGATGTCTTCGATCTGCTTCGTCGACTCCTGGACGGAGAGAATGATTGACTCGAGGGCGGCGCCGGCGCCCGCCGTAATCTGGCGGCCGGACTCGACATCGCGGACGCCCGCGGACATAGCGCTCACGGCATCCCGCGTGCCCGACTGGACGCTGGAGATGATGCCGCCGATCTCCTTGGTCGCGAGCGATGTGCGCTCAGCCAGCCGGCGGACGTTGTCGGCAACCACGGCGAAGCCGCGGCCCTGTTCCCCCGCGCGCGCCGCTTCGATGGCGGCGTTGAGGGCGAGCAGGTTCGTCTGTGAGGCGATGTCGTCGATAACCTTCACGATTTCGCCGATCTGCGCTCCATACACGCCGAGCTGGTCAACGCTTTCGGAGGCGCGGAGAACCGCACGCGAGATGCGCTCCATGGAGGAGATGGCCTCGTGGACGGCCTGCTGGCCTTCGAGCGCCGCTTCCCGGCTGGCACGAGCGGCATTCGCGACTTCGCTGCTGGAACTCGCCACCATGGCCACGCGCTGGCCCATTTCTACGGCTTCGCCGCGGCTGGTGAAGGCCGTGGCCGCGTTTTCGTGCGCATTCGCCGCGACCTGCTGTGAACCGGCAGCGATGCGCTCGACTTCCTCCGAAGATTCCTGAGACAGGCTCGCGAGGGCAACCGCCGAGCGGGTCACATCGTGAATGGCGGAGGCGATCTGACCGGTCGCGGAAGCCATCTGGCCGGAGGCATCGCTGAGCTGGTCAGCACCCTCGGTGATTTCGAGGGTGTTCTGCTTCACGCCGCCAATGAGTTCGCGAAGGTTGCCGACCATGCCGCGCAGGGCGATCCCGAGGGCATCCGTCTTGCCGCGCGGTTTCACCTTCGCTGAGAGGTCTCCCCGGGCGACCTGCTGGGCGGCGCCGACCATTTCGCTGAGGTAGACCGTCATCGCCGCGAATGAATCGGCCAGCTGACCAAGTTCATCGCCGCGCTTGATGTTCACGGCGACGTTGACATCGCCCTTGGAAATTGACTGAGCAATCGCGGTGAGTTCCCTGGTAGGACCGGCGATCGAACGCGCGAGCCAGAAGGCAATGGCCATACCCATGGCGATGGCGCCGAGGGTGATGATCACGAGCATAGTGCGCGCGGAAGAGGCGCTGGCATCGGCGGCCTGCGCCGAGCGCAGGGCGTTGTTGGCCTGGAGGTTCGTCACCGCGTTGAGCGTGTCTTCGAGGCTCTTTACTTCGGGCGCCATCTGGTTCGCCTGGTTTGTGGCCTCGACGTTCTCGCCGCCTTCGAGCACATTGAGGAGCGTGGTGCGCTTCTCGATGATGGCTTCCAGCTGGCCCGCGATCCCGGCCCAGGTCCGCGCGTCCGCTTTCGAAGAAAGCGTGACTTCGTAGTGCTTGGCCGTCTGCCTAGCCGATTCCATGTGCTTGCGCGATTCGTTGATCAGGGCCACACGCGCCTGGCCAACCGGTGCGAGGAACGCCGCCTTCTCATCGCGGCCGCTGGCAGTGACGTCCAGGGCGATCTGCTGCGCGAACTGCACGCCGAGCACGTTCTCGCGATACATGTCGGCCGAACGAGCGGCGGCCTGGTCCAGTCGCACGATGCCGAGCCCGGCCGCCATCGCGCAGAGGAAGAGCACGATCATGAACCCGCCAAGCAGCTTCTTCTGAAGGCCAAGGGAATCAACGCGGCGCTGGATGCCGAGCGCGGCAACCTTCTTCCCCACGGTCGATGACGACCACTTTCGTCCGATGCCCAACGAGTTCCACCTCTCGCCCAGGCGCAGCGCGGAGAGCCGCTCGCCGAGCCGCATCGAACCCAGCCGTTGGCGGAGCCTCAACGAGGCGAACTTCTTACCGAGACCCAATGAACTAAACCAACGCACAGTCTTCTTCCCCTCGATCGCGTTCATGGCACAACGCCCGCCAGTCCGTCGGCGAACCATCGACATCATCACGGGAAGCGCCGTGGTGCCTTAACCGGGGGATTCCCTATTCGCATGGGGGAACTACCTGAGGCGCATCACAAAGACCCTGATGCGGCGGCCCTACCTGAAGTGGAGGCTCTGCGAATGCGTGTAGCGCACCTCGCGTTCCGGGACCGCCCCTGCGTTCGCGCTCAGGCGCGAAAGGGCATCCGGCCCGAATCGCTCTGCGATGTGTGCCAGGTACTGCTCACGGTCCGGACAGCCGGCCACCCACTCGGCCATGAATGCGTCGAACCGCGCGGTGTCACGCATCAGCCCGCCAAAGACGCGCGACTGGAATGCGTAATCGGTGTCGTAATAGCCCGAGACGCCGGCGGGGTGGGCGCCAAAGGGCATGTGCACCACGGCCGCAACGCGAAAGCCCGGCACGATCGTCCTGTCCGGGTCGCTGCGGATGACGCTGCGCGGGACGATCTCCTCCACGGAAACGATGACGCGTTCTGCTGCCCAGCAGGCCCATTTCGCGTCGCCCTGGTGGCCCCACGCCTGAACGTTACCCTCTTCGTCTGCGCGCTGGGCCGGGATGAACGCAACCTGCGGCCTCAGCGCCGGCAAAAGGACCACCTTCTCCCCGTCGAAGGGAGACTCCATCTCCACCCACTTCTTCTGGCCGCGAAATCCGCGCGGGTGGTCCTGGTACTCGGGCTTCAGGTAGTCCGTGCCGAGGAACGATCGTGTGGGAATGAAGGGGATGCCGAGCGCGCCCGCCATGAGCATCAGGGCGATGGCCTGGTTGCTGTAGTCTTCGAAGCGGAGGCGGCCGTCGTCCATCATCCCGGTGACGGTGCCGGGGCGGAGCGCCCCGCCGATGTAGCCGGCGCTGACGCGGTTCACGCAGCCTGCGAGCGTCATCAGCGTGCCCTGGATTCCCACCGAACCGCCGACGAGTTCAAGGTTCCGCTTGCCCTGCCGCATGATCTCATAGGCGATGCCGAAGGAGACGGAGGTGTACCCCGCATACACGGTGTCGCCATCGTGGACGAATCGTTCCACGGCTTCGCGGGCGGACATCAGCCTGGATTCAGGCAACCTTCGCGGCCTCCTTGCCCGGCCAAGAGTACGGCGGGTTGAGCGGTTCGAGCGAGCCGCGCGATAGAATTCGACCACACTGAAAGGAGACCGCCATGTGCCGAAGCATCAAGGTCCTACGCCGCCCGGAAGCAATCCCGGCGACGGAGAAGGAAGTGCAGGAAGCGGCGCTCCAGTACGTGCGCAAGATCAGCGGCTACCGCGTGCCGGCACCGAAGAACACAGACGCCTTCAACGCCGCGGTCGAGCGGGTCGCCGACGCCACCCGGGCCCTGCTCGCGGACTTGCCGCCCGCGCGTGCGCCCAGGCCGCCGGCCCAGGCAACGGCATAACGCTTCCTGGCCGGCCTGGCGTATGATGCGGCCAATCAGCGAAGGGGATACATCATGAAAGCCGCCGTCTTCCACGGACCCAATCAGCCTTTGATCATCGAAGAAGTCGAAATCGATAGCCCCATGCCCCGTGAAGTGATCGTGCGGACGGTCGCGAGCGGCGTATGCCACAGCGACCTCCACTTTGTGGACGGCCTCTACCCGATGGCGCCGCCCGCCATTTTGGGACACGAAGCCGCCGGTATCGTCGAAGCTGTTGGCACCCAGGTCCGGGAGTTCAAGCCGGGCGACCACGTCATCGGTTGCCTGAGCGTGTTCTGCGGCCACTGCAAGTTCTGCCTCCAGGGCCGGCCGAACCTTTGCCAGAATCCCGAGGTGCGCCGGCGCGAAGGGAACCGCCCCAAATACACGCTCAACGGTGCGCCGGTAGCCCAGTTCGCGAACCTGGGCAGCTACGCTGAAAAGATGCTCGTGCACGAAAACGCGCTGGTGAAGGTCGGCGACGATATGCCCCTCGAGCAGGCGGCCCTCATCGGCTGCGGAGTGACCACGGGCGTCGGCGCCGTGATCAACACCGCCAGGGTCGAGCCCGGAGCGACCGTCGCGGTCTGGGGCTGCGGTGGCGTCGGCCTCGCCGCCATCCAGGGTGCGAAGATCGCCGGCGCGGGGATGATCATCGCCGTCGATACGGTCGAATCGAAGCTCAAGACCGCGCGCGACCTGGGCGCCACCCACGTCGTCGACGCTTCCTCCCACGACCCGGTCGAGGCGGTCCGCGACCTGACGGGCGGCGGCGTGGAGTATTCCTTCGAGGCGATCGGCAATAAGCGCGCCGCCGAGCAGTGCTACGAGGCGCTCGCCCGCGGCGGCACCGCGACCATCATCGGCATGATCCCGGTGGGACAGAAGATCGAAATCGACGGGCCGTCGCTGCTCGGAGAGAAGAAGCTCCAGGGATCGAGCATGGGTTCCAACCGGTTCCGCGTGGACATGCCGAAGTACGTCGACTTCTATAAGCGGGGGCTCCTGAACCTCGACGACATGATCACCCGGACAGGGCGGCTCGAGGATGTGAACGAGGCGTTCCGCGCGATGAAGGCCGGGGAGGTCGCTCGCACGGTGTTGAAGTTCTGAGCGGTTGAGGTCTCGGCCGGCGCCGGGCTGATCGTGGTCACAGCGCCGGCCCGTTTGCTAGAGTGATCGCATGGGAACTGTTGCGGCCCCTGTCGATATCGGGACGCTGATCACGCGGACGCCTGGCGTCGTGGGCGGACGGCCGCGCCTGGCCGGCACGCGCATGCCCGTGAGCGCCATCGCCGCGCTACAGGTACAGGGCAACACCGCGGAAGAGATCCACGACCAGTTCCCGCACCTGGAAATGGGGCTGATCTACGCCGCGTTGGCGTACTTCGAGGTCAACCGCGAAGAGATTGAGGCGTACTGGGCGTCGGAGAAGGCGCTCGAGGAAGAGTTGATAGCGGCACACCCCAACGGGTGGAAGTTCCAGACTCGCAAAGAATAGCCTCGGATTGGCACGCGCGAAGATTCTGCTGGACGAAGACCGGATGGGGCGTGATCTATCGAGGGCGCTGCGGTCCTCTGGCGTCGACGTTGTGACGGTCGCCGAAATGGGGATGCGCGGGCAGGCCGACGTCGTAGTACTGGAGGCAGCGTTGGCCCAAGGGCGCGTGGTGTACACCTGCAACATCGGTGACTACAACGCGCTCCACACCATCCGAGCCCGGACCGGAACTCCGCACGCGGGCATCATCGCAAACTCGGACCAGCGCATGAGTGTGGGCGAGCAGGCTCGCCGAATCCTGCGGATCCTGGATGCGCACTCGGCCGCTGAGATGGAGAACCGGATGGAATGGCTTGGCGCCTGGATCGATGACCGCTGAGGCTACTGCGGCGCCTGTTCGTGGACCGGTGAGCACGACGTGTATTTCAGCGCCTTTTCGATGCGTATCCGCGGGTGCAGCGCGCCGGTGAGGTGGCTGACGCTTGTCACCGTCGCCGAGATGACTCCCTGCGTCGGGAAGTGGTCTCGCTCCTGCACGAGGGCGTCGAGGCGTTGCTTCCGGCTGGTGCGCTCGTTCACGTAGGTGGCCCGCTCCGCGACGAGCTCGAACGCCTCGCCCGTTTCGATGTCCGGCACCAGGAGGGTGAAGACGCCCGTCGCGCGGACGTTGCCGGCGCTCTTGAAGACGCCATCGCCCAGCAACTCGGGCCAGGTCAGGAGGCCGGTGACGGGGTCGAAGCTGATGAAGCCAGGCGGACCTCCGCGGTGGGCGACATCCGGGCCGCCCTCAGGCGAGATGCTGGCGATGAACGATGTCTCGGCCCGCGCGAGGAGGTCCTGCAGCGCCGGCGAATCGAGCGGCGCTTTGGCGCGCGCGGCAGGCCCCGCGATAACCGTCGTGCCCTTGCCGATCGATGGCGCCATGTACTTGCGGCAGAGCGTGAAGGTCTCGTCGGCAGTGAACTCGGCGCCGTCCTTGCCATAGGACAGAAAGCCGTTGAGGCGCGCCCGACGGGCGAGGCTGAGGTTGATGGCGAGCCCTCCGTAGCGGCCCTCGGGGAGGTCTGCGCCTTCAGGAATGTCCAGTCCGAGCGTGGCCGGGCCGAGCACGCGCGTCATCGGCGGAGGGCCGGCGAGGATGTTGAAGCGGAGCACGCCGCCTTCCACGGGCCTGGCCAGGAGAAAGAGGTCGGCCTGTTCGGCGAACTCGGCGACGGGGCCAACCCACTGCGCGAGATGGTCGGCGAGGGCACGGGTGTTCGCCTCTTCCTGGACGGCGATCTGACCGGCGTGGTAGACGAGTGGCGGCACGATTGACCTCCTGCGATGAGCACGATCCTATCAGTGCCGTAAATGGGGAGTTTGTACTACTCGCCCCATTCGAGTTCTGTGTCCCCGAACACGACGGTGTCCCCCGCATGGATCCCGGCGCGCATGAGAGCCTTCGAAACGCCCCAGCGGTCGAGTCGCCGGTAGACCTCGGCGCGCGCCCCCTCCATACCCGTGTCCATCATCTCCACGAACGTCACGACGCGGTTGCCTTCCACGACGTATCGCCCCGGACCGTCGGGCGCCACGGTGAAGCGCTCGCGCGATTCTGGGCGCAGCACCGGGAGTTCCTCCGGGGGGGTGTTGAGCGCCTTTTCCCGCTCCACGAGCACCAGCGCGTAGAGTTCCTTCGTGAGTGCTTCGCAGCTGTCGTCATCGAGCGCGGAGACGACGCGGACGGGATACCCCGTGTGGGCTGCCAGTGTCCCGGCGGACGTCCGGGCCTGCTCGGGATCGATGTCCGCCTTTGTCACGGCCAATACCCGCGTGACGCTCTCCAGGGCCGGGTCATAGGCCCGCAGTTCGCCTTCGATGAGCTCAAAGTCGGTCACCGGGTCGGGCGAAGTCGAATCGATGACGTGCAGGAGCACACGGCACCGCCGGATGTGCTTCAGGAATTCGAATCCGAGTCCGTACCCCTCGCTCGCCCCTTCGATGAGGCCGGGGAGGTCAGCCAGGGTGAAGCGCCCGAAGCCGCTGTTCACCACGCCAAGCATCGGTTCGAGCGTGGTGAACGGATAGTCCGCGATCTTCGGCTTTGCGTTCGAAACCGTCGCAAGGAAGGTGGACTTGCCAGCGTTGGGGAGACCCAGCAACCCCACATCGGCCAGCAGCCGAAGTTCCAGCGTGACGTTCACGGTCTCGCCTTCGTGGCCTTTCTGCGAAAAGTTCGGCGCCTGGTTTGTGCTGCTGGCGAACCGCTTGTTGCCCCAGCCACCGCGCCCGCCATGGGCGACAAGGACGCTTTCACCCACGCGCGTCAGGTCGGCGACGAGGTCGCCCGTTTCGTCGTCGAAGATGATCGTCCCCACCGGGACGTCCAATGTGAGATCTTCGCCCATGGCGCCGTGGCGGAGGTTGGGTCCGCCGTTGCCGCCGTTGGCGGCGCGGAAGCGCTGTTTCGATCGGTACTGTTCGAGTGTGTAAACATCATCTACGGCACGCAGGAAGATGCGGCCGCCGCGGCCACCGTCCCCGCCGTCCGGTCCGCCCTTGGGCACGAACTTCTCGCGATGAAAACTTGTGAGGCCGTGGCCTCCTGTGCCGCCAGTAAGTTCAATGGAAATGCGATCCAACATTCGATCCATGTGAACAGACCCCGACGGTACGAACGAGCAGCTGCGCCACGTGGGAGCCAGGTGGGGTAGCGAGAATGCGACCTCTGCCCGGATTCCCGGGCGGCGCACCTTGTAGGCTGGAACAAACGGCCGCTCCCCTGCGTCCGGAACGACAGCGGAGCCTGCTCCCGGAGGGCAACCATGCGTCAGCCAACGAACCTCTCGAAACTCGCCCTCCTCGTGCTTGCGGGCCTCACGATGCTGACCGCAGCCGCCCTCAGCGGGTGCGGCGACGACGGCGTTGGCATCAGCGAAGCGAGGGCTGACGTCCCGCGCGAGTCCGTCAGCGACGAGGCACGCGGCGACATGAAGAAGCTCGCAAGCGACAACGCTGCCTTCGGGTGGGATATCTACAGCGAGCTCGCGAAGGAGCCGGGCAACCTGTTCCTCTCGCCACACAGCATCTCAGTGGCCATGGCGATGCTGCAGGCCGGGGCACGGGGACAGACGGCGACCGAGATCGCGGCCGTGATGCGCTTCACTTTGCCCGGCGAGCGCCTCCACCCGGCATTCAACGGCCTGACGCAGTCGCTTGCGGAGCCAGGAACTGCGGCCAGGGACAAAAAGCCGTTCCGGCTGAGCATCGTCAACAACGCCTGGGGCCAGACCGGCTACAAGTTCGAAAAGACCTACCTCGAAGCGCTCGCACGCTACTACGGCGCAGGCGTTCGCCTGACGGACTTCACTGGAGATTCCGAAGGCGCCCGCAAAGCGATCAACGAGTGGGTGAGCGACGAAACGGAAAAGCGGATCGAGGACCTGCTGCCCGAAGGGTCTGTGCTGCCCAACACGCGCCTCGTGTTGGTCAACGCGATCTACTTCCTGGCGGACTGGGCCTCGCCCTTTAAGAAAGACAGCACGAGCAACGACGCATTCACGCTCGCGGACGGGACGCGGGTGGAAGTGCCGGCCATGCACCAGCAGCGGAGTTACTCGTATGCCACCGCCAACGGCGTGCAGGCGGTTGAGCTGCCGTATGAGGGCGGCCGCCTGTCAATGGTTGTGATGGTGCCCGAGCGGATGGCGGAGTTCGAGGCAGCCATCGACACACGGGCGCCGGCGCTCATCGCCACCCTCAAGCCCGCGACGGTTAACCTGGCGATGCCACGCTTCGAGTTCAAAGCGGAGTTCGCGCTGGTAGACACGCTCAAGGCGCTCGGCATCAAACAGGTCTTCGACTCGGAATCCGACCTCTCGGGCATCGACGGGACACGCAACCTCTACGTCTCCGGTGTCTTCCACAAGGCGTTCGTCAAGGTGGACGAGAAGGGCACCGAGGCCGCGGCGGCAACGGGCATCGTGGTGGGGGAGACATCAGCGCCGGTCAACGTCATCCAGGTCAAGGTCGACCGGCCGTTTGTCTTCCTGATTCGCGACATGGAGACCGGGGCCGTGTTGTTCCTCGGGCGGGTGGCGGACCCCCGTTAGCGATGCCCGCCAGATTCGGTCTGGCGGTTGAGGATCGCCTCACATTCCGGGCAAATGCCGTGGGAGAGACGGACGCGGCTTGAACCGCCCCGTCGTTCGTACGCGAGGGCGTCCATCCAGTCGCCGGAACCCCTCGGATACTCGAGCTGTTTGCAGTAGGAGCAGATCGTCTGGAGCGGCAGACGAGCATCACGAGGGGCAAGCGACGCCGCGATGACGGCGGCAACGGAACGGCGCTCGACTCCGAGCGTACGCGATTCAAACCGGAAACCGCGCAGGTTATCCCGTTCGCGTTCGGCTGAGATCGTCAGGGTCATCGATCGGATTTCGGTCGGTGAGTCGCAAGAAAACGCGTAGACGATGCGTTCCGAGACTCCGAGGCGGAGCTTTTCGAGCATCATCTCAAGCGAGGTTCGGACGTGGCTGCCGTGCAGAAAGGCGGTGATCGGGCGGCCGAGGATACTCCCGTGATCGGTCAGGTGGTGGGCATCATTGGCGCGCGCAAACGCGTCCCACGCCTCGAACGAGAGGCCGGTGATATGCCCGGCCGTGTCCGTGAAGTACGTGATCATCGGATACGGATCGACTGCCTCGCCGGGTTGCGTGGACGCGAGGTCATTGTCCCGGGCGCCGGTGTTCACA
>CAYYSD010000002.1:0-23371 GCA_964474285.1 uncultured Anaerolineaceae bacterium
GGCTCAGCGACGCCGAGGAGGCCGGCGATCGTCGGCGCGATGTCCGTGATGAGAACCGGCTCGTTGACCACTCGCCCACACGGCACGCCCGCGCCCCAGAGGATGCACGGGATGCGCGTTTCGGTGGGGGTCAGGTGCCCGTGGCCGCCGATTCCGATGCCCTGCCCGTGGTCGGCGGTGACGATGACGGTTGTGCCGTCGAGGAATCCATTCGTCTCGCACCACCGCATGAAGCCGTCGATGATGCGGTCGGTTTCCTCGATCTTCGCCAGGTATTCCGGGAAGTAGCTCCCGCGGGCGTGCCCGGTCTGGTCGACGCTCAGCAGTTGAAGCACCAGCAGCTCCGGGTCTTCCTCTATCAACGTGCGCTTCGCCCGCGCCACAAGCGCAGCGTCGATTTCGTCATTGTGCGTGACCGCGGTCACCGAGTGGACGTCGCGTTCGCCGAACGCGTCGATGAGGTGCGCGATGCCCACGAGCTTGCCCCGCATGCCGGCACTTCGGAGGCTGTCGAGGATCGACTCGCACTTGATGCCGAGGCTCGGCACGAAGTTGCTTCGCATGCCGTGGGTTTCCGGCGGAGCCCCGGTCAGCATCGAGCTGAAGCAGCTCACCGTGCGGGCAGGGTAGATGGTGCTCATTGCGGCGAAGTCGGTTCCTGCTGCCCGCAAGCGATCGATGCATGGCGTATGCGCGGTTCGCAGTTTGTCGTCCCGGCATCCGTCGATGGCGATCACCAGGACACGCCTGCTGACGCGTTCGCGCGCGCGAGCAGCGAAGACGCCCTCAGGGCGCAGGCGCGGCTGAGGCACCGGCGGCGCCCAGCGGAACCACCAGAAGTGCGCGAGGAGCGCGGCCAGGCCCACGAACGTTCCGAATGCGGCGACCGCCGCCGCGTGGCCGGCGCCGCCCCCTGCCCAGCGTATGGCGAAGACCAGCATCAACAACTTGGGCAGTTGTTCGAGCAGGTTCCCGCTTGTGGGGTCGGGGTTTTCGAAGACGAGCCGGGCGAACCGGAAGCCGTTCGTCCATGCCGTCCCGATGCGCAGGTGGTAGTAGACCGTCCCCCAGAGCACGACGGTGAATCCGAAGTAGAGCCCCACTACGACGGCAAGCGCCGCCAGGTCGATGCCCGTGATCAGTACCAGGGCCCCCAGCGCCGCCCAGAGACACCACCGTAGCCGGAGGGGGAAGTCGAACACGAAGAAGGATATCGCCAGGGGCAGGACCGCGATGAACGCGAGCATCGCCCCCGGCCAGGCACCTGCGTCGGTGACCCTTGGCACGCTCAACAGCGCAAGCACGCCGAGAGCGAAGACCGGTGTGAACGGCTTTCCTTCGTTGAGGACGTTCCATGCGCGGGCGCTCAGCACTTCGAACCTGGTCGCCCGATGGGCTCCGTCGCGGGTGCCGCGCAGGGCAAACACGCCTTCCGAAACGGCGAACGGTACGGCGAACGTGAAGGCATAGGCGAACTTCAATCCATGCGTGACAACCGCCAGCGCCAGCGCATCCTCTGATGAGACACCCTGGGAGACGAGCGCGCCGGTCATCGCGGCCTCATACACACCGATGCCGCCCGGGGTGAAGTGGGCCACCTGAAAGAGGATGGTGAACGCCGTCGCACCGAGCGCAACGTGGAATGGCATGTCCACGCCCATGAGCCGCGCCGCACCGAGCAAGACCGCTCCCTCCAGCGCCCAGCTCGCCAACACCAGCGGCACGCCAACGACGGCGGTGCGCAACGGCACGGCAGCCAATGCGGCCCGGGAGGCTTCGAGCCGCGGGGCCAGTGGGCTCGGGACAATCGATGGTACGCCCCGCCGCAGCGAGACGAGGCCGGCGGCTACCACCGTCGTCGCCCCTATCATCGCCAGCACCGCGTAGCCCGCGCTGCTTCCGCCTCGTGCCGCGGGCAGGGCTGCAAGGGCGATAACTCCCAGGCAGAAGAAGTCCGCCAGTCGCGCGATGACCGTCGTGGAGATCGCCGCTGCCGGGGTGGTGCCGTGGAGCGTGGCGAGCGCGGGCCGCGCGATTTCTCCCGCCTTGAGCGGGAGGAGATGGTTCAGGAAAAGGCTCGCCTGGAGAATGGCATGGAGCGTCGAGACAGGCTGAGCGCCCCGGAGCCAGGTTCTCCACGCCGCCGCGCGCAGCACGAACGCAGTGGTATACGCGGTGGCCATGGCGGCGAGCAGTCCCGGGCGCGTTCGCGCTTCGCCGCCTGCCGCCCGGAGCGTCTCCCAGTGAACCGTTTGGGCCGCGACGACCACGGTGAGGGCCACCACCCCCGCCGCCAACGCCCACCGCCACCCGGCGATGCGGAATGCACCCGCGATGGCGCGGGGTTCCGCGGTGCTGATCGAACGCATGCTCACGAATTCACCTGGCAAACGCGACGGGCACTTCGCCGCTGCGCGAATCTGGTCTTCTTGTCGACGAACGTACTTCGAAGGGTAAGCGAATGACCCGAATTAGGGCAACCTTCCGGCCCCCCATCCGGCCTTCTGAACGACGGATTGGGCGTGGCTCCGGAGTCAGAGATGCCCGGCCGGTGGCGGGACAATGGCGGACAAATCTGACGGATATCGCAGACCCTGTGCAACAGGACTTGCTTCAACGTCATGATCAGATAAGGTATGCCTAATTCATGTGAGGTGGTCCAATGCGACGCACTTTGCTGGGCGCACTGGCGCTCGGCGTTCTCGCCCTTGGTGTTGCCTGCGGCGATGACGATGACACCACGTCCACGCCGGCTCCTTCTGACCAGACGACGGCTCCCGGCGCCGCCGCAGGGACGGCCGGCGCTCCTGCGGCTACTCTGCCGAGATTCGACTCGTCGTTCGGCACCGCCGGAGTCCTCAAGTCGGCGCTGTCCGCGACTGAGCACGACCGTTTCATGGCGGTGGCGATCGCCAACGATGGGAGCGTCTATGCCGCGGGCTTCGTGACACAAGGCGGCGATCAGGCGATGGCGCTCGCGAAGTTCAACGCATCGGGCGCGCCCGACAAGTCCTTTGGCAAGGACGGCGTCGCGGTTGTGAACGTGGCCTCGGGCGGCAAGACGGTCGAGGTCGCGCGCGCTGTCGCGATCCAGTCATCCGGCAAGATCATCATCTCCGGTCCGATCGAGCGCGATACGTCCGCTACCGGCGACGCCGCTCGCGACACCGATGTCGCTGTCGTGCGTTTCGACGCCACCGGAAAGCTCGACGCGTCGTTCGGCCGGGAGGGCATCGCCCGCATCGACTTCGGGCCCGGCAAGGCCACCTCGGCCACTGCCTTCGCCGGCGACACATCCTGGGGCATGGGCTCGCTCGCGGGGGACAAGATCGTTGTCTTTGGTTCGAAGCTCACTGCCGCCGGCGGGGACCGTACCGACACCGACTTCGTCCTGGCCGGCCTCACCTCGTCCGGCGCGCTGGATACCGCCTTTGGGCAGAACGGTATGCTCGTGCTGGATCGAAATGGCGCCGACAACCCGCGCAACCTGATCGTCCAGCCCGACGGCAGGATCGTGGCGACCGGGTACTCCACCATCGGGGGCGTCGTTCAGCCAATTCTCATCCGCACCTCCGCGGCCGGAGTTCTCGATGCATCCTTTGGCGACAAGGGGATCGCCACGGCGAAAGTCCTCGACGGTGTTGCGGAGTCTTACGCCGTCGCGCTCCAGGGCGATGCGTACATCTCGGCAGGCTATGGCCGCGGGGCCGACACAGCTGAAAAGGTCGACATGACCGCCGGCCGCTTCTCCGCGACGGGCGTTTGGGACAAGGCATTCGGTGCCTCCGGCGTCGCACGTCTCGACCTCGCAAAGGAAGACGACCGCTCGCGTGACGTCGCCACCCTGGCGGACGGACGCATTCTGACAGTCGGCAGCGGCAAGATGACCGCGACGAACATCGACGCGATGGTCGCACTCTGGTCGAAGGACGGGAGGATCGTGACCGAGTTCGGCACGTCGGGCTATGTGCTATCCGACCTGGGCGGGCCCGCGGACGCTTGGTTCGGCGTTGCTGTCTCGCCCGACAAGAAGTTCGCAATCGTCGCCGGCTATAAGGGCACGGATGCGACGAGCGGGGGCAACGACGACGCGGTCCTGGGCCGCATCAACTTCTAGACGTCGCTTCTGCACCCAACCCGGTAACGAAAGGGGAGCTTACGGGCTCCCCTTCTTTGCGCCCTGAACTCCCGGCCGCTCTCCGGTCGTTACGCGTTTCGGGTCGAGCCAACGTCCTTCCGCGTCTGTCGCACAGCTCCGGGAGCAAGGTGACATACTGGATCAAGGGATTCGCACGCAGTCCCGCGGATGGACTCGGGGAGAGGACGATCGGAACGTCAGAGGATGCTGGCCGGCCCGGTGGGGACCGCCAGGCGCTCGTGGAGCGCCGGCCGGACGTACCGCGCCGCTTCGCAGCGGCCTGGCGGAGTCCAGTCGCGCGCGAGATGGTCATCGCGGTCGCTGCGTTTGTTGCCTACTTTGCCGTCCGCGGTCTCACCGAAGGACTGGTCGAACGGGCGCAGGAAAACGCCCGGCTGATCATTCGAATCGAGAAGTGGCTCGGGATCTACATCGAGGGCAGCCTCCAGGTTTCGATCCTGGATAACGACCGGTTCGTGACGGCGATGAACTGGGTCTACATCTGGGGCCATTGGCCCGTGATCGCGATCGTTGCCATCTGGCTCGTGCACACACAGTACGACCACTACATCCTCACCCGGAACGCATTCCTCATCTCTGGCGCGATCGGGCTGGTGATCTTCGCCCTGCTCCCCGTCGCGCCGCCGCGTCTCGTTGGCGATGGGTTCATCGACACGGTCACCGAGCGTTCGATCTCCTATCGGGCACTGCAGCCGCCGCTGTTCACGAATCAATATGCGGCCATGCCGAGCCTGCACCTGGGCTGGGACCTGCTCATGGGCATCGCGCTCGTTCGATATGCCACGTGGTTGCCTTTGCGCGTCTTTGGTGTGCTTCTCCCCCTGTTCATGGGGGCCGCAATCATCCTGACTGCGAACCACTTCATCCTCGATGGGATCGCGGGTGTTTCGCTTGCGATCTTCGGCCTGTGGGCTGCCGCCAGGTTCCGCTCCCGGTCTGCGCCGGAGGAGAAGGTAGAACCGCACCTTTCGGCGCCGCCCGGGAAGGGACATTCCCGTGAGGCGCGATGACGTTTCGCCGGAACGGCCGCTCGTCGTTGCCCACCGCGCGGGAAACGACCTTCGCCGCAGTGCGGATGCGGCGCGCATGGGTGTGGACCTCATCGAGGTCGACGTCCGATCACACCGTGGCCGCCTTGAGGTTCGCCACTCCAAGACAATGGGTCCCGTGCCGTTGCTCTGGGACCGCTGGTCGTTGGAACCAGGCTGGCGGCCCCGCCTCCTGTTGGAAGACGTCCTTGATCACTTCGACCCGGAAACGGAACTCATGCTCGATATCAAGCGGGGCGACTCCGGCTTCCCGGTCAAACTCCGCGAAGCCATGCGCGAGCGAGCGCCCGGCATCAACTACTCAGTCTGTTCGCAGTTCTGGGAGCTCCTCGAACCGTTCCGTGATGAGCCAGGCGTCCGCGTGATCCACAGCGTCGGCAACAGCCGGATGCTCAGGTCCGTCGTCTCGCGCATGGGCGGTGAAAGCGAGGGTATCGCGATTCACCAGCGCCTGCTCACGGAGGAGTCCGCTCAATACCTGTTGCGCCACGCGAAGGTCGTGCTCACCTGGCCCGTGAACGATGAGGCGACGTTCGAACGCCTGCGCGCATGGGGCGTCAACGGGTTCATCATCGACAGCCCGGCTTTGCTCGCGCGAGTGGTGGACGGCGGCCGCCAAGCGTAGACCGGTTCGCCGCCGTCGTCAGTCTTTGATTCGGACGGGCGCCGGCGCCATGTGCCGGACGTGGCCGAGGTGGGTCAGTTCGAGGATGGCAAACAGCGCGAGCCCGACAATGCCGACGGCGAGGAATGTGGTACGGGCGCCGGCCACCTCCGTGCTCAGACCTGAAAGCGCTAGCGGCGCGACGCACAGCATGTCGGTGAACATGCCCTGCATGGCGAACACCCGGCCGTGTTGACCGGCGGGCGCGGTCGCGCTGAGAATCGCGCGCCCCGCGATGGGTGTCACCGCGAAGCAAGTCCCCAGGAGCAGGCCGACCGGCACCACGACGAAGGTGCTGAGGCGCTCCGGGCTGGCGAGGAAGCTCACGAGGCCCTGGTCGCTCATGTGCGCGAGGCCTGCGATGAGGTCTCCAAGACCCGCCAGGGCGACGACCGAGACCACCGACCCCAGCAGCGTGAGGCGGAGGACCGACGGCGCGAAGGTGACTCGAAGCGAGCGTCCCGCCCAGGCAAGCCCGCCAAGCACGCCAATGCCCGCCGGGAGCAGGAGGACCATTTGTTCCGGGCTCCCGAGCTTGAGGTCGTTGCTGAGATAGGCGGGCAGGGCGATGAGCAATGACTTTGCCGCCAGTTCGCCGAACGCAAGGAGGACGCCGGCGTAGCCAGCGGACGACCAGCGGCTGAAGTACTGCAGCGGCCCCATGAACGAAAATGCCTGCCGGCACGATGCGACAGCGCCGCCGGCCGGAACCCTGAGGGCAAGCAACAGGCTTGTGCACGCCACGAGGACATAGACGGCCAGTGCCGTCCCGATCATGAAGGTCGGGCCGCCTAACCAGAACGCGACCGGGGCGAGGACAAAGAGGCCCGATCCCTGGCCCGCGTGTTGAAGCGCGACCAGGGCCGTGTGCGCGCGTGCCTGCTTGCCCGTCGCCACCACCTGGACGAGCGCCATTTCCGCCGGGGAGAACATCTGTGAAACCGTGGAATAGGCGAACGCGACCAGCGCCAGGTTGATCGGGTCACCGGGAACCACCAGTGCGGTGGCGATGACGAGCATCCGCCCCGAGGCGCCCGCAAACAGTGCCCGCGCCGGCCCGAGCCTGTCAGCCAGGGCCCCGGCCGGGAGGCCGAAGATCACGGCCGCGGCCATCATGGCGACGAAGACACTGCTCAGGCCCGCGGCGGCGGTGCCGCTGCCGCCTGCGAGCAGCAAGAGGCCGGCGAGGAACGTGCCCTGTCCTGCCTGGCTGAGTCCGCGATTGACATAGAAAACGGCACGCGTCATTTGCGTGCCGTCGACGGCATTGGATTCGTCGCTAACCCTTCTCACCCGACCACACCATCCCATTGACGAAGGTCCGCCGGCCGGACCAGGAGCTTCTTCTGACTATACGGCGTTCAACATCACGATGCTGTAAGGGAATCGCCCAGATCCACCGCCCAACGTAGCCCCTGTCACCGATTCTTCACACTTCCCGCCCAGGCCCTGCTATCCAATGATACCGTGGAGCAACCGCCGAGGGCAAAGAACATTCCTCGACGTGCCGCCCCGTTTGGGCGTTTCCATCGATGACCCTTCGGTACTTCTTTACGTCATCGAGGGCGCTCGGAAGGCCGATGCCCTGGCGTACAGGGGTGCCTGCGCGATCAGCCTGAGCGTCGTCCTGGGAACTGGCCCGATGTGCGAACGGGGCGAAACAGAAGGCCGGACGACTTGCCGTCCGGCCTTCCGAGAGTGAACACGGTCCGAGATGGACCCCAGCCCTACGCGCTCGCCGGTTCGAGGGCGAGTGGCATCTCGCGGTGAGCCTCTTCCTCCACGCTGCGCAAGTGCTTGCCCTGGCGGCGAAGGAGGACGGCGTTGGTCGCGACGATGATGGACGAGACTGACATCAGCAGGGCCGCCATCTCCGGCCGGATCTGGAGGCCGGTGCTGCTGTAGAGGAGGCCCGCCGCGAGCGGGATGGCGAGAAGGTTGTAGATCGATGCCCAGAAGAGGTTTTGTTTCATCTTCCGCATCGTCGCCTTGCTCAGGTCGATCGCCTTGAGGATGTCGATGGGGTCGCTGCGCATGAGGACGACCGATGCCGTTTCGATTGCCACGTCCGTGCCGGCGCCGATGGCGATGCCGACATCCGCCGCGGCGAGGGCGGGCGCGTCGTTGACGCCGTCCCCAACCATCGCAACCACCTTGCCTTCGGCCTGGAGTTTACGCACGTAGTCAGCCTTATCCGCAGGCTTCACATTCGCGAAGACGCGGTCGATGCCGGCCAGCGCAGCCACAGCCCGGCCCGTACCCTCGTTGTCTCCGGTGAGGAGCGAGACTTCGATTCCCTGCTTCCGGAATGCGCGAACCGTGGCTGCGGCTGTCGGACGAACGACATCGGCGAGTGCGATGACCCCTGCCGCCTGTCCGTCGACCGCGACGGCGACCACCGTTCGGCCCGCGCTGGCGATCTCATTCGCACGTGATTCGAGGGCATTCGCTTCCACGCCCTCGCGACGAAGCAGATCCAGGCTCCCTACAAGGACTTGCTTGCCTTCCACCAGCCCCCTGGCACCGTAGCCGGGCACGTTTTCCGCGTCTTCGAAGCCTGGCAGGTCGTGAAGGCCATGCGAATGGGTGGCGTTCACAACTGCCTCAGCGAGCGGGTGCGTGGACGAACGTTCGAGCGCGGCCGCGAACCGGAGCAGTTCGCGCTCCTCCCAGCCGGGAGCGGGCGCGAGCTCGACAACCCTGGGCCTGCCTTCCGTGATGGTGCCGGTCTTGTCGAGCACGATTGCGTTGACCGCTGAGACGCGTTCGAGCGTCGCGGCGTCCTTGATCAAGATCTTGTGTCGCGCGCCCAGGCCGGTGGCCACAGCGACGGCCGTCGGCGTCGCAAGCCCGAGCGCATCCGGGCAGGCGATCACCACCGCCGCGATGGCGAATCGCAGCGACGTCGCCGGTTCGCCGTCGAAAAGCATCCACCCGGCGAACGTGAGGAGCCCTGAACCCACCGCGACCACAACAAGGAGCGCCGCTGCGCGGTCGGCGATGCGTTGGGCCGGCGCACGGGACGCCTGGGCGTTCTGCACCAGGCCGATGATTCGCCCGAGAACGGTCTCGCTTCCAATCCCGACCGCTTCGATGAGCAGAAGTCCGTCTCCATTCACCGACCCGGCCACCAGATCGTCTCCAACCCCGCGCTCCACGGGCAGTGATTCACCAGTGACGAGTGATTCGTCAATGGAGCTGCGCCCTTCGAGTACGCGGCCATCGACCGGCACTCGTTGCCCGGGCCGAACGCGCACACGGTCTCCCGGGACCACCTCAGCCGTATCCACTTCGAACTCGTTGCCTTGCCGGACCACGAGGGCTCTCTCCGGGACAAGTGTAAGGAGTGCGCGGAGGGCATCGGTCGTTCCGCGGCGGCTTCGCATTTCCATCCAATGGCCGAACAGCACGAAGGTGATGAGCATCGCTGCCGCTTCGTAGAAGACTTCGCCGCCGCCGGTGAACGTCACGCCGACGGAATAGAGGTAAGCTGCGGCCACGCCCGTCGTGATGAGGACGGACATGTCGAGCGTTCGGCCTCGCAGCGCATAGAACGTGCCCTGGATGAAGACCCAGCCGCCGTAGAGGACCACGGGCGTCGCAACGAGGAAGCCCATCCACTCCATCGAGAGTCCGAACGGGGCCGGGGGCATTCCCCCGAAGATGGCCTCGCCAAGCTCCGAGTAGAGGACCACCGGGACCGTGAGAAGCAACGAGATGAGGAAGCGGTTCCGCATGTACCGTTCCATCGAGGCCGCCATACGCGGGTCCGCCATCATTGCGGCGTGGTCATGCCCGCCGCCGTGGCCCTGGTGCGATCCGGAACTCGCGGAAGGTGACGCCTTACTGCGTTCCGGGTGGGTGTCATGGCTCAAAGGGGCGGCTGGTGACGGCGCCTGACCGGAGTGGCCAGCGTGCCCGTTCGAGTGCGGCGCCTGTGACGGTTCCGGGACGACGGTCCGCGCACGTTGTGGTTGGCCGGTCCCCTGGGAATGGTGTCCCTGGTGCCCAAATTCTTTGTTGTCCGCTGTCATGTCGACCCTCAACTTCCGGCAACGTTTGCCCTGTCAGACTCTGAGAGGCGCTTCTGTCGTCTCTCGATTGAAGAGACGTGCGCGATGTTCCCGGGTTACAGATGAGGGGATGGCCGACAGTCGCCCACGTTGAGCCTGAACGATGCCTGCCGTTCCGGCCGGCGCCGGCGTGGGAGACGCTTCGGAACTCCCACGCGCGCACTGCCCTTGGAGCTCCGCCCGGGGGTCCTACTCGGTGACCTCGAAGGGCGTGTGCATGCCTTTGGGGTAGTGACCGATGACCTGCCCTTTGATCTGTTCCACCACGCTACAGGCGAGCTCGTATTCGCCGCGACCCAGTGTCAACGTCAGCGCTTTCGCCTCTCCCATCTTGAGTCCCTGGACCTGGCCCACCAGCTCGAAGTTCCCGCCCGCAGACTTCTTCATCACCTGGAGGTCGTGGATCACGCCTCCCTCGTCGCTGTCGTGGGCGTGCGCGATGTCATGAACGGCCCAGAAGGTCACTGAACCCGCCCTGGCTGAAGGCCGGGACGGTTGCACAGCCCAGTTGACCAGGTCGACGCGTATCGACCCTGCGGGGGCGTCGCCCCCGGCGGTCACCCCCGTTTGCCCATCGCTCCCGTGGGTATCCTCATCGCCGCCGCACGCGCCTGCGAATGCTGCAAAGCCGGGGAGTAGCAGGAAGAGTGCGGCGAGCGTTGTTAGTCGTCTGCTCATGA
Source organism: uncultured Anaerolineaceae bacterium (assembly GCA_964474285.1). Taxonomy (GTDB): domain Bacteria; phylum Chloroflexota; class Dehalococcoidia; order Tepidiformales; family Tepidiformaceae; genus JACRBT01. Next base: position 10,626 of record CAYYSD010000002.1, read on the forward strand.
TGTCCTCCATTCAAGAGATCTCGTCTCGTTCTGGTTGGCAGACGAACGCGGGCGTTCGACCGCGCAGTCCAGAGTCCATGCCAGCGGGAAGGCAGCGGGAACTCACCTCGTTGTCCGGCCAGGTTGGTCGCATTAGAGGCGGAGTTTGTGGATCACCCGGTCATACTCCTCTTCGGAAATGTCCCCGGCCGCATAGCGCCGGCGTGCGATCTCGGCCGCGCTCTCCGGCGGCGCCGGAGCCTCGTGGCCGCCTCCCCGCGCTTCGAAGACCCTGCTGAACAGGTACGTACACGCGGCGATAAGCAGCACCCAGGACACGGCCCCGAAGGCCATCCACCAGCCCATCCCTTCGTGTGGAGCCCACATGTCTTCAGACTCCTCCCTTCCTCGGATCGCTGTTACTACTCCATGTAGTATTACAGACATGGTCGACTCGCAACGTTCCGTCGGCGACGGCCACCCGGCCGTCCGCTCAGGGACCGTTCGGTCATCCCTTTCCCGCGCTTTGACTCGGCTGGAGGTCCGGTGGGACACGACAATTGGCCCCACTGGCCCTGAGCGCTCGCCGGGCCACAGGGGTACATTGGCAGGAACGCCATGAAGACGAAGCTCGCAACTGTCGGAGAACTTGAGGGCGCCGTGCTTGAAGCCCTCTGGGAGGAAGGTGAGCTATCGACGCCGGCCGTGCACGAGAAGGTCGGGTCGCCCCGAACGCTCGCCTACACCACCATCCTCACGGTCCTGCAGCGACTCCTCAAGAAGGGGCTGGTCACGCGACGCGAGGCAGGGCGGGCGCACCTTTACAGCGCAGCGCTCTCCCGGGAGGAATTCGAACGGCTTCGGGGGGCAGCCCTGGCGGCAACGCTTACGCAGCTCGGTGAGTCCGGCATGGTGGCCTTTCTCGCCGAAGCGGAACGGTTGGATCCCGGGGCGTTCGAGGCACTTCGCGCGAAGCTCCGGAGTCGACCATGAGCGGTCGATTTCGGACGCTCATCGTCGTCACGCTCCTGGCCGTGATCGCGACGCCTGCTGCCACGACACAACCCGTGGCTGGTCACCTGCTGACGCTCAACCTGGATCGCGCCGCGAGCGAGTTTCAGCACGGAACGGTGTTGCTCCTGGTGCTGCTCGTAATTGTGTCGTCGATGCCTCTGCTCGGTGTGATCGCGGCCCTTGGTCGATGGATTGCTGTGCGGAAATCCGTCGCTGCGACCCTGGCGCGCTGCGAATTGCGATCTACTCGAGAAGGGATCCCGTATCGAGTGGCGCCACTGCCCGGAGTGTCCTTCTTTACCGTCGGTGTCGTCCGTCCTGCCATCTTCGCCAGCCGGGCCGCGGTTCGCGACCTCTCGCCGGAAGCGTTTCGCGCTGCCATCCTCCACGAACGCGAACACGTGAGAAGACACGACCCAGGCTGGCGGCTTGCACTCGCATTGCTCGAAGCAGCGCTCAAACCGATCCCTCCCATCCGCCGTGTCGTCTCTGCGTTGGTCCTTGAGAGTGAGTTCCTTGCGGACCAGGGCGCCATTGCCGCCGGTGCCGCCCGCGAGCATCTGTTCGACGCGATGGTCGCAGCGGCCAGCCCGTCGCCTGCACATGGAATCGGTCTGACGAACGCCGGTGTTGCCCAAAGACTCGAAGCCCTTGCCAGGCCTTCGGAGCGGCCTCAGGCGGCCAATGCAGCCCCTCTCGCCTGGGTTGCCTTCGGGCTCGTTGCGGTTCCCCTCGCGGTGCACGGACTGTTCTGGATGGGCGCGGTCTGTTTGTAGCGTACTCGCGCTTCGCCGCCCAGATCTCGTTGGGTGCGCACCGCAGGCAGGGCGGAACTGCAAACGCCGTTACCAAGCGAAGACTCCGGGCCGTTTGGACGCCGGTTTTGGTCCATTCGATCCGTGCCAGGCAACCGTAACCGCGGCAACTCTTACAGGGCGTAGTAGTTGACCGCTCCGGGAAGGGGCGCCGCGCAAGGGGGTGCAGAACATGGTCCCAAAGGCACTCATCGCAAGCGTCCTGGGTGCGACCATCCCTGCGAGCGCCCTTGCTTCGATAGCGGTGGCGGGGATGGTATGGGGCGGAACTCGTTCGACTTCCTTCGCGCTCGACGGTCTCGGCGAGGCGACCGTTCATGAGTACCACTTTGTGGAGTCGCATCAGGATCTCGCAGCAGGCGTCCCGTGCTATTGCGGATGCCACGGCCTGGGGCACAGGTCACTTCTCGACTGTTACATCCGGCCGGATGGCCGCTACGAACGCCACGCCAGCGGCTGCGCAGTCTGCGGCATGGAAACTAACGACATCGACCGAATGCTCGGCGAAGGCATGGACACCCGCTCAATCCGAACTGCTATCGATGCGGCCTACTCATCGTATGGCAGACCGACCGGCACCCCATAGGACCAACGAAGATGCCTCGATCAAACCAGGCTCGCCGAAGCCGCACCCAATCGAGCAAGTCAGCTCACAGTGGGCTTCTGCTCACCGCCGGCGCACTCGTCCTCGCGATCGTTGCGGGAACAATTTGGCTCTCCTCAGGCGGTCGGGAGGATGACGGGGCCTCGGCACCTGGGAACTCCGCCGCCGTCCAACTGCCGATCGCGAACTTGCCGCAGGTCGCTGGCGGCGTCCAGGTGAAAGAGCCCGCAGTCGAGCGTGGGAGGCTTCCGCTCGACACCACCGTCACGCAGGTTTATGAACTCGTGAACACGGGGCCGGAAGCGGTGCTGCTCGGCAAACCGGCTATCGAGGTGCTCGATGGCTGCTGTCCTCCACAGCCGCAGCTGAGCCACAGCACGATTGGCGCGGGTCAGACTGCGACGGTCGCCCTGAGCATGCAGATGCACGAGGGTATGGACGGCCCACACCTGTTCCATCTGACCGTCCCGGTGCGAAGCGCCGGAGGCGAGGATGTGCTGCACCTGTACTTCAAGGGGAACTTCCAGGGGTAGCGGCGGCTATTTTCCCTCGCTCCCACAGGTGCAATCGACGCAGTGACCCTCGGCACAGATGCCGCAGGCGTCTTCGAGCTGCCGCCGAAGCGCCTGGCGTGCCCGGTGACGGCGCACCTTCAGATTGCCGGTGGTTATCCCCAGCCGCCGGGCCACCTCGTCGGGCCTTTGCCCGGCGAGGTCGAGGGCCTCAATCAACTCGGCGTACTCCGGCCTGAGCGACGGAAGCAGTGCCTCGAAGCACGCGCATATCGTCCGCTCGTCGTCCTTGCTCAGGTCCGGCAGATCGGGGAGTTCGCCGGTTGGCGCGATGTGCCGGCGTGCGACGTCGCGCTTCCGGTACTCGTCCACGACGGAGTTGCGAAGGATTCGGAAGAACCATGGGATGAGCCGCTCGTCGTCACGCAGTCCAGGTGCAGCCCGGAGCGCTCGAAGCAGGCTGTCGTGGACGATGTCCTCCGCGAGTTCCGGGTCATTGATGCGGTGGTGCACGTATTCCACGAAGCGCTGGCGGCTCTTGTAGAGGTGTGCGATCCGCTCCTGTTCGGGGGCCTGCGACATCATTGCTCCCGGGACCGATGACCCGGTCACCGCGAATAGCGTACAGGATTCAGCGTCTGCCACGGCACCTTGCGAAGGCGCTCCCTGGTGCGTGAGGCCCGCCCAGTGCCGCGAACGTTGAGCGTCATTGCATGTCGTTCCCCTCGGGGACCCGGTCGCGCTGCCCCCGTAGGTGGGCTGCGCCGTCGGCCGAGGGTGCCTCGACGGCTTTCGCGACGACTCTCTAATCAACCCCCGCGATTGACAACTCTGATATCCCGGGAGCAAATGGGTTGTGTCTAACGGCTACTTCGCGCCGAGCACCAGTTCCGCGGGGGCCGGCAGCCCGTTCGTCGGGCGCCAGCAAGAAATGCAGACGCTCTTCGGATTGCTCAGTGACGCCTCCCAGGGCAGCGGGCGAGTCATAATGCTGTCGGGCGAGCCGGGCATCGGCAAGACGGCGCTCCTGCACGAGTTCGCCCGCATGGCGCGAAGCGCCGGTTGGCGGGCACTCCTCGGTCAGGCCTACGACAGCGAGGGCATGCCGCCATACCTCCCGTTCACAGAGGCTCTACGGGAACACGTCGTGTCTGCGACTGATGCGGAGGTCGCCGCGTTGCCGCCCGAGGTCGCGGCCCTCATCCCCAACCTGCAAGTGCGCGTACCGCGCGCCGAGCACCGGCAGTACTTCGACGCCGCCAGCGAACGGTACCGCTCTTTCGAAGCGGTTTGCTCCTGGTTTGCAGACCTTGCACACCGGCCCGGCTCCTGCGGCCTCCTGCTCGGGATCGAAGACATCCACTGGGCAGACGAGCCGACGCTCCTGCTTCTCGAGCATCTCGCGCGGGGGCTGCACAAGTCACCCATTCTCCTCGCGATCACGTACCGGGACACGGAGGTGAAACCGGGCCGCCCACTGGCACGCACTCTCGAACAACTCGCTCGCGTGGGAAACACGGAAGTCCGCAGCCTCCGGCCCTTCGACGCGGTTGGCGTGGCAAAGCTCCTCGAAGCCCTGAGCGGCGCCCACCCGCCACGACCAGTCGTTGACGCCGTCTACGGCGAGACCGAGGGCAACCCGCTCTTCGTTCGTGAGATCTACCAATACCTGGCAAGTGAGGGCCGGCTCTTCGATGAACAGGGTCACTGGCGGCCCCGCCTTCGCATCGACGAAGCGGAGGTTCCCCAGGGGATTCAGATGGTGATTGGCCGCCGGTTCCAGCGACTGAGCGAAGACTGCCGCCACGCGCTGACAGTGGCATCCATCATCGGCCGAGTCTTCGACTTTGAGCTGCTCAGAAGGGTCTCCGGGGCAGGTGAGGCAGCATTGCTCGGCGCCATGGACGAGGCTGCGCAGGCACACTTGATAGCGATCGGCCAGGCCGTCGACGCCGAAGCCCACCTGGTGTTCACTCACGAACTCATCCGGCAGACACTCGTCAGTGATCTTTCGCTCCCCCACCGCCGGGCGCTCCATCTCGCGGTTGCCGAGGCGATCGAGGAGATGCACGCGGACGACCTTGTCCCATTTAGCGCTGAGCTGGCACACCACTTCCGCCTTTCCTCCGTCGCGCCGGTGAAGACCATCGAATACTCGAAACGCGCGGCGGGAGCGGCCCTGGTGACATTCGCGTGGGAGGACGCCGCGAGGCACCTCGAGGTCGCGATCCACACGCTCGACCGAATCGATGGCTCAGACAGCGAGCGATGCGACCTTCTCATTGGGCTGATCGGAACTCTCATGTCAGCGGGCAGGTGGGATCAGATCATTACGTCGACCGCTCCTCTCGCCTACCAACTCGCCGAATCGCTGCAGGATCAGGAACGGATGGGCGCGGTCGCGCGGACGGCCGTTGATGCCCTCGGCCAGCTGGCGGGCGCGGCGGGGCTCACTACAGCAGCTGGCTCGCTGTGGCTTGAACGCGCGTCCGCGCTGACGGCGGAGGGAACGCCGGAGCGAATCTTCGTCGATCAGCGCGCGGCCGCCCGGCTCGACGGCATGGGCAGACAAAATGTCGAGGCTAACGTTGAAAACTATCGGGCGGCGCGGGCCCTCGCCGACCGCGAGGCGCTCTTCACCGCGGCCGTTGGTCCGCTGAACGGGCCAACGGCCTCGCCGGGCCTTCTCCACCTGTCACAATCCGTACTTCGAGAGATGGCGGAAGAGCCTTCTGAGGGCGTGAGTCCGCCTACCCTCGCCAAGTTCCTTGGACGCGCCGCGGAGTGTCACCTGCTCTTTGGCGATCGCGCGGCCTTTGACAGAACCAGAGATCGGATGCTGGGGATTGCCAACCAGAGCAGGGACTCTTTCGTCAGCGACTCTTGCACGCTTGTCGAACTCATCAGATGCATACTCGAAGGAGACCTCGAACGCGGTTCGGAACTCCTCGAAACTCCAGGCTTCGATTCGGTCTTCCACGTGTTCGTGTCACGGGTTCACGGGGCTCGGATGAACCTTTGGCTCGGTCGATCTGCCCAAGTCCAGGGGATGCTTGAAGGCATACCGGAGTACTTCCGTTCGGAGGCGGCGCCGCAGATCTGGAGGCCAGCCCGGGCCTGGCTGCTCGCTGCATTGGGCCGCGCCGAAGAGGCCAGGAATGAGTTGAGGCAGTGGCTGACGGAGGCCGAGCCAGTGGAGGCCGCCAAAATATGGGAGATTGTCGGGGCCCTGGATGCCGCGGTCCTGCTCCGAGACCCGGATCTCGCGCGCCAGCTGACTACTCCGCTTGAACCGGTGGCCCACCTGGCCATCGGCGGCTTCCTTGCCCTGGTCTCGGTGGGACGCCTTGTCGGCGCAAGCCAAGAACTCCAGGGCAACCATGACTCTGCGCGTTCGTACTATGAAGTGGCTCTTGCAGCCGCCCAGGAAGTCCGCTTCCGTCCGGAGACCGCCCTGATTCGGCTCCACCTGGGAGAACTCCTGGTCAGGCACTACCCCTCTCAACGGGAAGCTGCGTTCGCCCTCCTTGACCTCGCGATTGCGGACCTCGGAGCGATGGGCATGCAGCCTTCGCTCGAGCGTGCTCTCCGCATGCGCGGACGACGCGCCAGAAGCGCTCGGACAGAAGCCTTTCCCGGCCGCCTCACTATCCGCGAAGTCGAAGTCCTCCGCCTCCTCGCAGATGGCTGCACGAGCAAGGAGATCGGCGACGAGCTGGTGTTGAGCGTGCGCACGGTCGAGAGGCATATCGCAAACATCTATCTCAAAACGGGCACCCACAGCCGGGTCGCGGCCGTGAACTACGCCGGCGCCCACGGTCTGCTTCCGCCTGGCCTTTCACTCTAGCGAGTCCCGTCCGCCCGGCCCACGAGGGGACGCCTGCATAGTTCGTGCCAATCCGGCCGCGGGTGTCCAACGGCGCGCGCTGGAAGTTACGCACTTCCCCGGAAGTCATCGCACCTCTGCAGGTCCATCGTGGGGGCACCGGTGGACTCGCCGGACGGGGGCAGCACCAGCTGCCGGCGCCCGGCGGGCCGCCGGCCAGTTCGGCCACCACAGGAGGTGCAGACGGCAGCTGACATTGGCATCCCCAACGAACCTCGCCGTCGGCGCTGCCGGCGCTGCCGGGACCCGGCTCCGCCTGCTCGCCACAGACCGGGCGGGAGGGGTACTCCCGCGAGGAACCACTTATGATTCGGAAGACATTGTTCGGCGCTCTTGCGGCCTTCGGGCTCGCGATCGTGGGTCTCGGCTTCGGTAGCCAGTCCGCTTCGGCAGAGGTCGTGGCGAACATGAAGGGCGCGGCCCCCCACGTAGTCTACGACAATCCGTGCGAGCCCGGGATCAACCCGATCAGCTTCGATGGACGCTACCACTACGTCTGGTACACGACCCCAGAAGGCCACACCATCATGCGCTACAACCTGCACTTCGTGGGGACGGACACCAACGGTACCGAATACATCTTCAACTTTCAACGCACGATGGACCACCAGGACTGGCCAGTAATGGTGCCTTATAGCGACGTCATTGTGCGGCGGTTCATCAGTAAAGGCGCCGGCGACAACGCGACGATTACGATGACCATCGCCTGGGCGACCACCATCCCACCTGCACCAGCCGACGTGGTGACGACGATTACCTGTCGAGGCTGACACGCACGCCATGAGCCGCGCTCAATGAGGGGTGCTTCGATCCTTTCGTGGAGCGGCCGGGCATGGCTTTGCTGCCCGTGCCGTCCACGTTGATCGGAGAGCGCCTTGTGGGCCCCCGGTGAGGTCGCCCCGGTGATTGACGAGGGCCAGCAACATCTGGCCCTCGTGCCTTGTCGCTCGCGCACGGCTCTGCCTCCGCCGAACACCGCAACGGCCGCGCCGCCGTTGCAGGCAGTCGCGCTACCAGGCCAGGCGGGCGGAAGCGGCCCCCCGGGCGCTCTGCGGTAGCCCACGCGCGGGTTGCGGAGCAACCCGCGAGGGACCTCCATGCTGTCCCGATCAGCGGACCCACGCCCTGTTCATGAACGGCATCGAATGCTGGGGAGAGGATGTCCTAAGGGCGATTCTGAGCAGGCCTTCAATCTTGACCTGGCGTTCTGGACTCGCCCCTTTAAGTGAACAATCATTTATTTGGACGCTGCGCTGGGGATTGGTCTTCACGAAGCGTCCGGGACAACAGACAAGGAGTCGTATTTGAACAGAAAAAGGATCGCCTTTTCAGCGATCGCCTCGATTGTCGCCATTGTGGCGCTGAGCGCATCGGCGGTCGCGGCCACGACCCCACAGGTCGGAGCAAGCGGCAAGACCTTTGCGTCGAGCATTGTCGTCTGTGCAACGAACCCGGCCACGGGCACACTGTCCCCGGTTGTTGATGCCGGCCTCTACCAGCCGAAGTCAAACGCAAAGGCCACCGTTTCGCTCAACGGCGCGCCTGTCGCCACGGTCACGGCCGCCGCTCCGGCTGCCACGGTCTGGCTGGCGGACGGCAGCAACATCGTGGTCGTGGCGATCAATAAGAAGTCAAGTGACAGTTACGCGTTCAGCGTCCAACCGGACATGTGTCAGCCGGACACCTCCGGCAATACGTTCAGCGCGGATGGGGCATGGGAGTACGGCGCCAGCGGAAAGTCCTCCGTCACCGTCACAGCGGGGTGCGCCTGGAACGCCCGCACCGGGCAGCCGCAACCGTACGTGACGCTCGTCGACAACGGCAACTACCTGCTGAATGTGTCCGTCAACGGCGTGCCGCTGACTCAGCTCAGCGCCACGCACCCGAACACCCCGGTGTTTCTGAGCGCCGGCCAGAACGTGATCTCCGCCGCGAACGGCAGTCTTTCGACGGACTACTACCTTCGGGACGGCGGCAGCGGTATGTGCACACTCCCCTGACGTGCTGAGCTGAACCACGGGTGGGCGCCGCCGCCGGCGATCACCCGTTGGAGCCAGGGGCACGCTTCGACTGATGGCCGGTCCTTTGCCGGTTGCCCACGAAGATCGTGGGCAACGCAAGGGACCGGTCTGATACGGTTGGTCCGTGGGTTGGAGACGATGCTTCCTGCCCGGGCGCTTCGTCATGAAGAGACCCCTGGAGGGGGTCGCGCGTCTGAATGGCTGTCGCTGTGGTCCGCTCCACGTCCCCTGCCCCTTCTTGATGCCCGATGGTCCGGTCCGATAGGCTGCGAGGCGTCCCGGAGAACCCACCATGGCGGAGGTACCATCATGCGCAGGGGAACATCCATCGTTCGGGCACTTTGCTTGACCGTCGTAGCCGGAGTTGCGTTGGGCTGGGGAGGTCCCTTCGGTCTTCCCGCAGAGCCGGAGATGGTCTCCGCGAGCGCTCCCGACGTTGTCGTGAGACCTCCTGCACCGCCCGCGGGCCCCATCCCTATACCGTACCCGAACCTGCCGACGCGATCAGGCAGGGAGTCGCCTGTCCTGGTCGCATTTCGGCTGGCCGAGTTGAGGTCCGGAGGCGTGATCGAAGTGCAGGACGTGGTCATCGAGTGAGTCCACGCAAATGGTGCAAGGTCTTGCGTTCGGGGCCCACGCGAGCAGTATGGCGACCGAGTCGCACGCGCGAAGTACACCTCGGTGCTCCCGTTTCGTAGTGGCTGACACCGTTCGTCGTGTGGTTGACCAGGGCAAGCACCGGCATGCCCCTGCGCCGGGAGATGCCGTCCACCATTGTTGGCGCATCCCCGGCTCGTCGACGAAGCAGTATGGTCCGGCGCCCGGCGAACGCCGGCGGCCAGCCTTTCGGCACTCAACGAGTACCCGGCCCCCGTTTCGATCAGGGCTGCGACAAGGGGCAGGAATCCCGATGTGGTATCTGTCGACGAGTCGAAACGACCCTGTTCAACTCGATTGAACATGTTGAAAGTGATATACCCCCGGCAGGAATCGAACCTGCGCACATGGTTTAGGAAACCACTGCTCTATCCGCTGAGCTACGGGGGCACGTCGAATCAGGCCGCGGGCACGGTCCATGCGGAGCAGCTCGACCGGCCGCTGACACCGGAGCAGTGTACCAAACCCGAATTTCCGATCATCCCGGGCGGGACATCGAAAGGATGGCCGCCGAGCGGGAGGAAAGGCGGCAACCGGGGTGCTCGCCGGGCCGTGGAGCCAGGCTGGTTCCTGAACCACCCTACCAGGGGCGGCTGGTCCCCTGCTCTTGCTCATCGAAGCGGGCGTTTTGTTGCTTGGACCATTCCACGCGGCTGGGCGCCGCTTCGCTCCCACCCCTCGTTCCGCCGACGAGCCAGAGATTGCTGGAGGCGCGGATCGCGGCGTTGTGTCCCATGACGTCTGCAGCCTGGTTCATGGACATCTTCGAGACCTTGAGCGCATAGAGATCATTGAGGGCGATCCTGTTCGCAAGCCACATCGTTGCCTCGCGAAGGCGTTCGCGGGGCACGACGCGGTTGACCATGCCGGCCCGTTCGGCCTCCGCGGCGGTGACAAAGTCGCCCGTCCAGAGCGCTTCCTTCGCTTTCTTCACGCCGAGGTCCACGAAGTGCGTGGCGTATTCGTGATGGACGCCGCCCCAGCGCACGGAACGGTCCGCGAACTTCGCGTCGTCCGAAGCGACGATGAGGTCGCAGGAGGCCGCCAGCATCCAGGAACCCATGATGCAGTAGCCCTGGACCATCGCGATGGTGGGTTTTCCGATGTTGCGCCAGCGGTCGTGCATGCGCCAATAGACGCCGGTGTCCATCGCCTTCGCGCGTCCCAGGGGAGACATGTCGCGGGGGAAGTCTGCCATTTCTTCCAGGGATTCGGAGGTCCCGAGATCGTGGCCCCCGCCGAAATGGTCGCCGGCTCCCGTCACAACGATGACCTTGACGCCGTCATCAGCCTCGGCACGGGCGAAGGACTGGTCGAGTTCGGCATACACGCGCCGGCTGATGACGTTGCGCTGCCGTGGCCTGTTGATGGTGATGGTCACCACCTCACCGGCCTGTTCGTAGAGCACGTGCTTCGATTCCACTTCGACGGATCTCCTTTACTGCGTGTTGGAATTGGGTTGCGCGGCGACGATACCGGCGTGAAGGTGAACGGTAACCCGGAAACCCGGACCTGCTGCCCACCCTGGTCCGCCAGGGTGACGCGATACGCGCTCTCCATATCGCTGGTTGCCAGCCTGAAGAAGCCACACGCCTTCAACCGGGGGCTGTCGAGAACCGTGGGCGGGTCGCCGGCAGGGGCGAGAGTCCAGCCTCGTTCGGTGCCCTCGGCGAACCAGTCGTCCCGGCCGGCAGCGATGCCGCCACCTCAAATGAAAGAACTCGAACGCAATCGAGCGGCCGGTACTGCGTCACTGCTTGAGGAGCCAACGAATCTTTTGGCGGGCAACCGCCGTTTGCCGCCCCGCAGGGTCAACGACGTTGAATTCGGTCGTTCGGAACCCGGACCGTGCGCTCGCGCCCGACTCGATCAGCCGTGAGGTCACCTGGTGAGGGACTCCGGCAAACATCGGACCGGCCTGAAGCAGTTCCCAAACGCTGTTCATGCCCGCCTGGGGAACGTCGCCCCCGTTGGCCTGCCGCACGCGGCCCCCTGTCCCAATGAGCATGTACATGAACGAAGGCACGATCGGTCCGCCCCAGGGGGAGGCGTCCGTGTACCACAGCGAGTCGTCTCCCACCAGCTCCCTGCGGCTTGCGCTCTCATCGATCGTGAAGGTGCGCGTGAACACCGCCTCCGGTGTTGTACCCGGCGCGGGCGCGTCCGCGGCCGGCCCGCGGCCCGCGCGTTCCCATGGAGGAACCGCAGTCTCCGCGGACTTCGCGAGGCCGGCATATCCGGCAGTTGTGCGAACACCCTTCCTGGTCTCGAAGGCCAGTTCGATCAGGGTCTCATCCGTCCCGGTGGGCTCCAGTTCCTTGGTGACGATACGAAACTGGTCGTCCTCGTAGAGCGGGTGAATGTAGGACTGCTTCATGAACCCGCGCTCATACCAGGCAGGCCCAAAGCGCTCGACGACAGCCTTTGTGACGAAGGCAGAGTGAACCGAGCCCCCAATGAGGGCGGCCTTGAACCCGAGGGAGCGCGCGCGCTCGTCGTCGTGAATCGAGCCCCTGGCGTCTGCCGAAAGGTTCTTCGATTGAAGCCAAACCGGATCCTGGATCGCTGCCATATTCTGCTCCTCGGAAACGTTTCCGACATGCTGTTTGGGCCATGTGGCCTGTGTGCAACTATCGAGAGAACGACAATTGAGACCCGAGGTTCGACTCCGGACACTTGACAGGAAAGAATGGCCACATCAGACTTCCGGAAACGTTTCCTGTGCTCTCTTGTTCTGGCGCAACGCTATACTACAGAGTCTAGGTTTGTCAGTCGAGTAGAATCTGGGCCGAGGATCGTGGGGGGCAGCACATGGAATACACCCAGATCACCTATGAGGTGGCCGACCGTGTCGCGTGCGTCAGCCTGAACCGGCCGGAGTATCGCAACCCGATCGGGCGCATTACCGTCGAGGAGCTCGATCACGCCTTCCAGCGAGCCGTCGCGGACTCGGATGTCGGCGTCGTCTTGCTCCGGGCGGAAGGGCACCACTTCTCCGCGGGGCACGACCTCGGGACCCCGGCCAAGGTCCGCGACGACGCGGAACGGCCTTACCGGCCCGGCGGCCGCGGACAGTTCGAGCGCTCCTGGGAGCTCTACATCGACCCCGGGCTCCGCTGGCGGAACCTGCCCAAGCCCACCATTGCGGCTGTCCAGGGCTATTGCATCTGGGGCGGCTGGATGGTTGCGACCGCGATGGACATCGTCTTCGCGACCGAGGATGCGAAGTTCCTCGGCAGCAAGTTCCAATACTTTTCG
>CAYYSD010000002.1:23381-28289 GCA_964474285.1 uncultured Anaerolineaceae bacterium
CGGTCCCGTGGGATCTCGGCATCCGCAAGGCGAAGGAAGTGCTGTTCGAAGCGCGCTTCATTTCTGCCCACGAAGCACAACAGTACGGCTTTGTCGGGCGCGTGTTCGCGACGAAAGAGGAACTCGACGCGGAGACGCTGGCCTATGCGAAGCGCGTCGCGCAACAGGATGAGTTCGCCCTGCGGATGACCAAGTACGCCATCAACCAGGCGCAGGATGCGCAGGGGTATTCGAACTCGATCGTCACGGCGCACAATTCGCAGGTTGGTGGCGGCAACAGAAACGACGGCGCGCCCTCGCAGGGGTATTCGTTGCCGTCGGGCGAACGGCGTGTGGCACCGGTTCAGCGGGCACTCGAGAACATGGCAGCGGCGAAGGGGCTGCTTCCGTAGCGGCGGGACGGCCTATGCAATCGTCCCGTGGTTGACAGCGGCCGCGCGGACACAGCACTCCGGTGAACCCGGATGGAGGGGATGACCTTGGTTAATCGCGAAGATTCCTACTGGGGACGGCGCCGGCTGAGCCGCCGCCGGATCCTCCAGGGCACCGCGACCGGGGCGAGCGGGCTGCTGGGCGCCGCTCTCGTTGGTTGCGGCGACGACGATGATGGCGGTGGCTCGGGCGCCCCGGTGGGTATCCCGACGGCGCGCGCTACCAGCACGCCGGTTGCCACACGGAATAAGGGAGGCACGCTCAAGTTTGCCTTCACCATCCCGACGCGGGTTTCGCCCCGCGGGGCCACGGGCGGAACGCACCAGGAATACCTCAACGTCCTCGGCGATTCCTACGTCTACATTAATTCGAAGGGTGAGTTCGACCCCAAGCTCTCACTCTGGCAGTCCTGGGAACAACCGGATGGCCAGACCATCAACGCCAAGATCCGCCCGAACGTGAAGTTCCACGACGGCACCGTCTTCGATGCGAACGCTGTGAAACGCCACCTCGACTTCATGACCGTGGCGAAGAACGTCCCGAACTTCGGGTTCTTCTCATGGTTCGAGAACTACGACAGCGTCACGGTCATCGATAGCTCGACCGTCCGGCTGAAGTCAAAGACCCCCGACGCGTCGTTCCTCGGAATCTTCGGCCTGGCTCCTGGCGTGCCGTTCTCGCTCAACCAGGTCGATAAGCTCGGCGACGACGAGATGCGCCAGCCGGCCATGACGGGCCCGTACCTCCTCAAGTCGTACAAGGAGGAGTCGGGCATGCTCATGGAGGCGAACCCTGAGTACTGGGGCGAGCGGACGTTCGACACCATCGACTGGCAGCACATCGCCGACTCGAAGATCCGCGCAGCCACGCTCCAGTCCGGCGACCTCGATGCGGTGTGGTACATCGCGAGCGACGAAAGCACGCTCATCCTTTCCAAAGACTCCACGTACAAGAACTTCCCACTTTCTGTTGCGCCCGAGTCACTGGAGATGAACCATGCGCGCCCCGGACTTCGCGACCTTCGTGTCCGCCAGGCCATCGCATCGGCCTTGGACAAGAAGAAGGTCGTGGAAGTCGTCATGCGAACGCAGGGGCGACCGACGCTTACTGGCCTCATGCCACCGAACACATGGGGCGCGCTCGAGTATGAGAAGTACCCGTTCGACCTCAAGGCGGCGAAGCAGTACCTGGATGCTTCAGGCGTGCAGACCCCGCTGAAGCTGGTCTATGGATACAGCGGTACCGCCGCGGCGAACCAGGCTCAGCTCACGACGATTCAGATTTACCAGGAAGGCCTGCGCCAGATCGGGATCGAACTGGAACTGAAGAACACCCCGGTCGCCTCGACCGTAGCGAACTCCGAATGGCAGAAAGGCGAATTGGACTTTGTCCAGGGCTCGCCCGGTGTCAGGCCGGACCCCTCCATCCAGTACAACATCTATCTCAGCAGCAAGGCCTCCCTCGCACCCGGCGCCCGATACTCCACCGACCCTATCCACAAGGACATCGACGCCAAGATCCAGAAGTCGCTGGAGACCTTCGACCGCAACGAACGCGAGAAGATCTTCCACGACCTGCACCGGACGATGATCGACAACGTCGTCTGCCGTGTTCCCACCATCGACCGGGTTCGGTGGTTCTTCCATCGCAACACCGTTGTCGCCGCCGACGAAGTCGTGAATGCGCCAGGTGGCGCGAGTTTCCGGCTGCGCAACGTCTGGAAGGCGTGATCAGGAAGGCGTCCGCATGCGCCGTGGTATGCGGGGAACGGCCGGTTCTTACCCCTTGGCCCGCCGTTCCCCCATACCGACTTCTCCACATCAGTGAGGTTGCCGGACCTTGACGCACTTTCTTGTGATGAGGCTGTTTCAGGCGATCCTGACGGTCCTCGTCGTCACGATCTTCATCTTCGTGTTGATGAGACTCTTGCCTGGAGATCCAGTCAGGAACCTGGTAACCGGCGGCGACAACACGCTGACTGATGAGCAGATCAAGGCGAAGGAACACGAACTCGGGCTCGACAAACCCTGGCCGGAACAGTACGTACGTTGGCTTGGCGGCGTGGCGAGTGGCGACTGGGGCCGGACGGCCTCCGGGAGCGCGAAGATCACGGAATCGATCAAGGAGCGGCTGCCGGTCACCCTTCAGTTGGCGTTGCTCACATGGCTCGTCACCTTCGCCTTCGCCATTCCGATCGGCGTGGTCTCCGCGCTCAAACGGAACAGCTGGCTCGATGTCACCATCACCACCGGTTCGTTGGCCGGCCTCGCCGCCCCGAATTTCGTCGTCGCCCTCCTGCTCATCATCCTCTTCACGCTCGAACTGAAGTGGCTCCCGGCCCGAGGGTATGTCTCTCTGGCAGACGACCCAGTGCAGGCACTCAAGCACTTCACCATGCCCGTGATCACGCTGGCGACCGCAGGCATGGCAGGCGTAGCCCGCCAAACGCGGTCGGCAATGCTCGAGGTGATGAAAGAGGACTACATCCGGACGGCCCGGGCGAAGGGCCTCTCGGCCTGGTCAGTGATCATCCGCCACGCGATGAAGAACGCCCTGCTCCCGATCGTTACCATCATGGGCTTGCGGTTCGGCGGCCTTATCTCCGGTTCCATCATTATTGAGTCGGTCTTCGGCATACCCGGGATGGGCAGTCTGACCATCACGGCGGTGCGACAGAGCGACTACAACGTCATCCAGATTCTCGTGATGCTGTTCGCCTTGATGACGATCATGGGCAATCTCATAGCGGACTTCGTGTACACCAGGATGGATCCGCGGATCCGGCTGAGTTAGGGGAAGGGATAGCGGAATTGACGACAGACCTGTTGGAAACGACGGCCTATTCGATCCCGATTGAACCGTCCCTTCGGGCACGGTTCCGGCGTTCCGTCTTCGGGCGGCTGTTGCGCTTGCGATTGGCCCGCATCGGCATCCTGTTCGTGACGCTCGTGGTGTTCTGTGCCGTGTTCGCGCCGCAACTTGCGCCTTACGGCCCCACCGAATTCGCGGGCGCGCCCGCCGAAAAGCCGTTCACGACCGATCGAATCCTGGGAACCGATGTCATCGGCCGGGACCAGCTTACGCGTCTCCTTTACGGAGCAAGGGCATCGGTCCAGGTTGCGGTGATGGCCGTCCTCTTCGGTGTTTCGTCCGGCCTCGTCGTGGGACTGGTCGCCGCTTACTTTCGCGGCGCTGTCGATGCGGTCGCGATGCGTCTCATGGACGCGATGCTTTCGCTCCCCGGTCTTGTCCTTCCGCTGACTCTGCTCTCGGTCTTCGGCGGGGGCATTTCCACCGTGAGCCTGACACTCGGGATCGGGTTCATCCCGTCCGTCTCCCGGCTGGTGCGGGGGCAGGCGCTGGCACAGCTCGGACGGGACTACGTGCAATCGGCGATCACGTCTGGCGCGGGCCACACGCGAATCATGTTTCGACATGTCCTTCCGAACTGCATGGCGCCGGTGATCGTTGTGGCTTCGCTGGACCTGAGCGTGGCCATCATCGCCGAGGCCGGTTTGAGCTTCCTGGGCGTTGGTGTCACCCCGCCGACGCCGACCTGGGGGATCATGCTTTCGATGGGCTTCGAGAACATCCGCACGGAGCCATCGCTGGTGTTCGCCCCGGCGGCCGCGATCTTCCTGCTCGTCCTTTCCATCAACTTCATCGGCGATGGCCTGCGCGATGTGCTGGACCCGCGTCTGCGCAACGAAATCTGACGGGCAGTTTTCTGCGTGGTGGGAGCTCCGCTCCGCGGCCAACGGCGGCCACCGTTCCAGGGAGGAACCTTCGTGAACTACACCCAGATCGAGTACGAGAAGCGCGGCGCCGTCGCCGTCGTTACGCTCAACCGGCCCGAGTACCGCAATCCGATCGGGCGGATCGCGATCGAAGAACTCGATGACGCATTCACCGCCGCCGAGCGAGATCGGGATGTCCGGGCGATCGTCTTGCGAGCCGAGGGTCTCCACTTCTCTGCGGGCCACGACCTTGGCACACCGGCCAAGATGCGAGACGACGAAGAACGGCCCTATCCGCCCGGGGTGCCGGGTGTGTTCGAACGAAGTTGGGAGCTCTACATCGAGCGCGGCTTGCGCTGGCGCAACCTTTCCAAGCCGACCATTGCGGCCGTGCAGGGCAAGTGCATCTGGGGCGGATGGATGGTCGCCACCACCATGGACATCATCTTCGCCTCCGATGATGCGGAATTCCTCGGGGGCAAGGGACAGTACTTCTGCATTCCCTGGGACGTAGGCATCCGCAAGGCGAAGGAGATCCTGTTTGAACCCCGCTTCATCGATGCCTACGAGGCGCTCGACCTCGGCTTCGTCAACCGCGTCCTCCCTCGCGAGCAGCTCGATGACGAAGCGCTGTCCTATGCGGCCCGGGTCGCCGAGAACGACGCATGGCAGCTGCGCATGACGAAGCTCGCCATCAACCAGGCGCAGGACATGCAGGGGTATACGACCCACATCGTCG
>CAYYSD010000002.1:28299-68008 GCA_964474285.1 uncultured Anaerolineaceae bacterium
CCACAGCACACCGAACGAAGGTCGTAGCTCCCAGGGTGCGCAACTGCCGTCCGGCCAGCGGCAGGTGGCGCCGGTCGCCCGGGCTCTCCTGAACCGCGACAAGGTGCGCGGTGTCTGGGGTGTTGCACGCGACGCCGGTGGACAGATCGTCAAGGTATTGAGAGGTTAGAGTTGGGCGCACTTTCACACCTGACCGTCGCCGAGATCTGCGACGACATCGCTGGAGCAACCTGTGGTCGTCAATTCGCCATGTGGGGCGCGACTGTCGTCGCCATCGAGCCGGACGAGGGCTCCGCGCTCCGGCGTGCGGCTCCAACGGTTGAGGCCGCCGGAGGCCAGGTCTCGCTGGTGTGGGAATACCTGGCCGCCAACAAGCAATCACTGGTTCCTGGCGGCGAGGCGCTCGACTTCCTGAGCGGAGCGGACGTCATCATCACGGACTGGTCTGCAGAGCGGCTGGCCGGCGCCGGGATCTCCCTGGAGACGCTCGCGCGCCGCTCGGTGATACTCGCGCTGTCGCCCTTCGGCAGCTCGGGGCCATACAGGGATTACCAGGCAACGGACCTGGTCCTGCAGGCGCTCTCCGGGTTTATGGTGCTGAACGGTCTGCCGGACCGTGAGCCTCTCAAGGCGGCCGGGACGATGACGGTGCAGTCGGTCGGGGTGAACGCATTCATCGCAGGCCTCGCGGGGTTGGTTGAACGCGACCGGAGCGGCATTGGCCAGGTGGTCGAGGTCTCAGTTTTCGAAGCGATGACGACGCTGACGCCGCTCCTCCGTTCCGAATATTCCGGCCTCAACGACGTCCGCCAGGGAAGCCCAATCTCGGGGACGTTCATGTTCGAATGCCGCGATGGCTACATCTCCCTGAACCCGAACGCGTCGCGCAATTGGGATGATCTGCTGGTGGCGCTAGGCGTGGACCTGGCTGCCCTTCCCCCCGAGATCCAGGGCACCGTGACCGGCGCCGTCGCGCGACGCTTCGTCGAATCGCGCACGGGTGCGAGGTCGGCAGCCGAGCTGTTCACGCTTCTCAATGAGATGCGCATCCCGTGCGGCCACGCGAAGAGCCCGACGGAACTGCTCCAGGACGCACACCTCGCGGACCGCGGCTACTTCACGGACATCGATCATCCCCGGCTCGGGAAGATTCGTTTTCCCGGGCCCCCCGCGCGGATGTCGGCGACGCCGGTCGAACCGGTGATCCCGGCGCCCGGACGGCCGGGGGAATCGACGATGACGCCAGTGGCCGCAAAGCCTGCGAGGTCTGCCGGCGGCGCTACAGACATGACATCGCCCCCCCTCACGGGAATCCGCGTGGTCGATCTGACTGCCGCATGGCTTGGACCCTATGCGACGATGCTGCTTGCCGACCTGGGCGCCGATGTCATCAAGGTAGAGTCGCACAACCGCCCGGATGTCTGGCGCGGCGCCAGTACTACGCGCCAGTCGCCCGTGAGCGGACCTCCGAACTGGGCGAGCCACCCGGTCAATCCCGATGCGCACCCGTGGAACGTAAATGCGAACTTCAATTCGGTGAATCGCAACAAGCGGGCGATCGCCCTGGACCTGGCGACGCCAGAAGGGAAGGAGCTTCTCCTCCAGCTGGTGGCGAACGCCGATCTCGTGCTCGAGAACTTCACCCCGCGGGTCATGGGGAATTTCGGTCTGAGCTATGAGCGGCTTCGCGAAGTCAACCCGCGACTCGTGATGGCGTCGTTCTCGGGCTTCGGAAGTTTTGGGCGCTACCGCGACTATCGGGCCAATGGCGCCACCACGGACACGACCTGTGGATGGGCGGCACTCACCGGCTATCCCGGCGGGCCGCCCACCATGATGGGGGCGATGGAAGCCGACCCGACGACGGGCCTGCAGCTGACGGCGACCGCGCTTGCGGCACTCGCATATGCCCGTGAAACCGGCATCGGGCAGCACATCGACGGGTCGATGTTCGAAACCTGTGTTGGATATATCGGCGAGGAGCTGCTGCTCACAGGGGTGACCGGGCTGGACACTCCCCGCCGTGGCAACCGCCACCACGGGATGGCGCCGCACGGCGTGTTCCCCTGTTCCGGCGAGGACCGGTGGCTTGCCATCGCCGTTCGGGACGACCGCGATTGGTCCGGACTGGTATCGGCGCTCGGTCCTGGCTCTGGTCTCGAGACCGGGATGTTCTCCACAGCGGCTTCGCGGCTTGCCCACCTGGATGAGCTTGAGGAGGCGCTTTGCGCAGTCACGAGGCGCCTGCCGGCGCGAGTTGCGATGGAGAAGTTACAGGCCGCCGGCGTCCCCGCAGGTGTGGTGCAGAACTACACTGATGTGCTGGCCGATCCCCAGCTCAACGCACGGGACTGGTTCCAGCCGGCGACCCACCCGGATATGGGGACTCACCGCCACAACGGATTTCCCTGGCGCTTCACTCGCACCCCCAGCATCGTTCACCGGCCTCCCCCTCGCGTTGGCGAAGACAGCGAATCGGTGTTGCGCGACGAACTCCACGTGCCGCCGGAACGATTTGCCGCGTTGCTCCAGGCAGGGGTCACTGGCGAAGTTTTCGCCCGGCAGGACTAACTTCGAACGGGTCCAATGGACTGGCGCCTGACGTACTCAAACGTGAGGGGAGGGTTCTCAAGGATCATGTCTTCGTCGTTGCGCAATTTGCCGATGACCCGCCGCACGCCGCGTACGCCACGAACGTAGGCGTTGCTGCCGATTGTGGAGAGGGGAGGATCGAAAGCCCGTGCCCACGCAGTCTCGCCGACGACCAGCACCGAAACATCAGCCGGGATCTTGAGCGAAAGGCTGTGCATGGCAATCAGCGTCCCCTGGAGCGCCGGGGCGCTGACGACGAGGGCCGTGGGGGATGGCTTGCGGCCGAGCGCCTCGGTGACGTAGCTCTCAACGTAGTCGTAGTGGGCTATCTCCCACCACTCAAACTTGCCGCCGGGCACCGCTTCGATCGTTTCGCGCAAAAGCTCGACGCGTTCATCTGACCGGGGCCGGTCGATCGGCGCCCCCGGGCGGGCCAGGCGCACGAATGCGACATGCCGGTGTCCACAGGCCACGATCTCATCGTAGGCCTGGCCGACAACTCGCCGGTCCTCGACCTGGACTGAGGCCGCGAGCTCGCTGCGCTCGTCCTCCGGCTCGGGGTCAACGGGGATTCCGGCCGCCCGAAACGGTGCGATGAGCTCTGGCGCGACGATCGGCTCGCCGACCACGAGCGCGTCCACCCTGTGCTCCAGGAGCCTTCGAAGGTGGGCCTGGTACATGGCCCCGTCGTACTCGGCGTCGCAAATGAACGTTGAATAGCCGAGCCGGGCGGCTTCCTGAACGACGCCGCGCACGTAGATTTCGTAGATGGGATTCGAAAGGCTCGGCACGACCAGGCCGAGGACGTTGGAACGCCGCGAGCGGAGGTGCTGGGCTTGCCGATTCGGGTAGTAACCCATCTCCTCCGCCACACGCCGAACGTGCTCCGCCGTCGCGCTGCTGACTCCCGGACTTCCATTGAGCGCGCGCGAGGCGGTGCCGAGGCCCACATGGGCGGCACGCGCGACATCGGCGATGGTTCGGCGGAGTGGCATCGGTCCAGTATTTGTCGCATCGAACGTAAGGGCCACGGCGCCGCTTCGGACCGTTGTTTAGCCGCGGCCGGCCGCGCGCTGATTGCGCAACCAGAGGATGAAATCGAGGTCGGGAACCCGGTGTCCGGCAGCGTTCAGGAACCCGGCCGCTTCACCGCGGTACTGGGCTGAGTGGAAGAACATGTGGAACAGGGTCTCAGCGAGGTCATCCGTGAATTCGGCGCCGCTGGAATTGCGGTAGGTGAACGTACGCTCGGTCGCTGCATCGTGATCAAGGGAGCGGGCCAATGCGTCCAGGCGGGCGGCGGCTTCCACGGTCCATTGCGTGCAGATGTCGAGGCTGGTGCCGCCCCAGAGTTTGATCATGGGTTGGGGGTCGTTTTCCATTCGGCGCAGCCACACCAGCTCCGTCTCGAGGACGTGCTGGTAGGCGGCAAGCGCGGTCCCGGGTTCCCCACCGCTCGCCTGGAGCGTCGCGAGAACCGCGGCGTTGGCCCAGCTGTCCCAGGCGGCCACGTTTACGAAGTGTTCGGCAAGCATAAGGCCCTCCCTGGTGTCGCGACCGGCAGCGCGGCCGTTTTCGCTCGGATCGTAACCCGGCCGACCGCTTGCGGCCCCCGGCTGGTGGCGCCAGTAGCGCGGTGGCTCGCCGCGGGTCCGAGACGAGCGGAAAGCCCGCGGGAGGCGGGCTTTCGGTGTTTTGCGATGGGATGTTGGGTGTTGAGCTGTCCGCGCTCATGCATCCCGGCGGGTGAAACTGAGGTAGGCCGCGCCGATGACGGTTTACCTATTCACTTGCCAGGGGAGTGCCCCCGGTCCGGCGGAACAACGGCAGCAGCAGTCCTTCGCCTTTGTCGACAATCTCCAGCTCCACGGGCTGCCCAATGCGCACTTCGTCAGGTGAGACGTTCGTGAGGTTGCTTGTCAGGTGCGGCCCCTCCTCCAGTTCCACGACGACCGTGGCGAAGGGCACAAGGTCCGTGAGCGCGGGGTGGATGGCCTGTCGCGAGACGATGTACGAATACACGGTCCCCCGGCCGGACATCTTTGCCCACTCGTTCTCGAAGGACCCGCAGTGCCGGCAGGTGGGCTGGGGCGGTTGCCGGAACGTGCCGCAGTTCGTGCAACGCTGGATCCGCAGTTCGCCCTGCTTGAGGTAGTCCCAGAACGGCTGGCCCTCGGCGGATGGGTTAGGGCGGGGTAGTGCGACCATCAGTTCGCTCCTTCGAAGATGACAGCGCCCGTGCCGACACCCGTATCAACAAACGAGAAGTGCGCGTTAGGAACCTGTGCGGTCGAAGTGCCCCGGACTTGGCGCACGCCTTCGATGAGGTGGTTCATGCCCTGCATATACGCCTCCGAGAGGTGCCCGCCCGAAGTGTTCACCGGCAGTGAGCCGCCCTCCCACTGGATCCCGCCCGCTTCGACAAACGGGCCGCCTTCGCCGCGTCCGACGAAGCCGTAGTCTTCGAGGGCGAAGATGACGAACGGCGCGAAGTGGTCGTAGATCTGGACGACGTTGATGTCGGACGGATTGAGGCGAGCCCGGTTCCAGAGCCTCGGCGCCCAGGCCCGGGCTGAGGTGTCAATGCCTGACCGTTCCGAGGCATACCCGAACTGTTCTGCCGCGCGGATCAACGCAGGCGGTTGCTTCAGATCCTTCGCGCGCGCCGCACTGGTGACCACGAGCGCCCCGCCGCCGTCTGTCTCCAGGCAGCAGTCGAAGAGGTGGAATGGTTCCACGACGAAGCGCGACTCCTGGTGCTGCTCAATCGTCAGCGTCTCCTGGTAGAAGGTGGCCCGCGGGTTCCGGTTCGCGTGTGCCCGCTCTGTCACGGCCACCATGCCGAACTGGCGGCTGGTCGTGCCCAGTTCGTACATCCGCCGTCGCGCCTGCATCGCCAGCATGTGCTGCGGCGTGAGAATGCCGAACGGCTCCGAGAACGCCGCGTTGCCTTGCCCCGCGCGGCCCGTGACGTCGCCCCGGCCATAGCGGCGCCCCGACCGCCCGTTCACGCCACGATAGATCACGACCACGTTCGCACGACCGGTTTCGATCGCAGCCGCGGCCGAGGCGACAAGGGCCGCCCCCACGTTGCCCGCCTGGTTCACTTCGCCGAACCAGGAGAGGTCGCGCACGCCCAGGTTGGACGCCACCTCCTGTGGGCTGCTCGTATCAACCGACCAGCGCAGGAGCCCGTCGACGTCCTGCGGGTGAAGTCCCGCGTCGTCGAGGGCGGTTCGCACCGCCTGGAGCGTGAGCACGAGTTCGGAGCGCCCGGACTCGCGCGAATAGCCGGTCTCGCCGATGCCGGCGACCGCAGCCTGTTGAAGGTGCATGGGCCTCTCTTTTCTCGCTGGCGGCGCGGCCGCTTAGATCGCCTTTGCTTCGTGCAGCGCGGTGATCTCGGGCCAGGTGTACCCCAGCTCCAGGAGAATCTCCTCGGTGTGCTGCCCCATCTCGGGTGGCGGTCCCTGGATGGCAGGCGGGGTCTCGCTCATCTGCACCGGCGGCCCGACCACGGTCATCTCCCCGAACTGAGGGTGCAGCATTTTCTGCAGATAGCCGTTCTCCCAGAACTGCGGGTGGGCCGCCACGCCCTCGTAGTCCAGGACAGGCGCGTGTGGCACATCGTTCGTGCTGAGAGCGGTGAGCCACCACTCCTGCTCCCGTGTGAGAAAAAGCTCCTCCAGCTTCGCGACGAGCACGTCCTTGTTGCGCGCGCGGGCGAAGGGCTCATTGAAGCGGTCGTCCGCCGCGAGTCCCGCATCTCCGATTGCGTTCACCAGCCGTTCCCACATCGCCTGAGTGTTCGCCGCGAGGGCAACGAACCGGCCGTCCCTGCACTGGTAGTGGGTGTAGGTCGCGCTCCGGCGGTATTCGAACCCCGGCTGCTTGCCGGTCCCAAAAAAGATCGTGAGCGGCCGCTGTTGCACCGAAAGCATCGCGCCGATGAGCGACACGTCGATGTGCTGACCCACGCCCGTTCGCTCCTTCGCCACCAGTGCCGTCACGATGCCGTAGGCGAGCATCATCGCGCCGATGCTGTCGGCGAACCCGCCGATGAGCGCCTGGGGAGTGAGAGCGGAGCCACCGCCCTGCTCCGACATCACCCCGCTGAAGGCCTGGGCGACGTGGTCGTACCCGCCGCGGGACGCCCACGGTCCCTTTCGCCCCCAACCAGAGGCGGAGGCGAAGATCAGGTCCGGCTTGATCTTCCGCAGATCTTCGTAGCCCAGCGACCACATCTCCATCCGACCCGGCCGGAAGTTCTCGAGGACGACATCGGTGGTGGGAATGAGCCGCCGGATGACGTCCTGTCCCGCTCCGGTGCGGAGGTTCACGGTGATGCTGCGCTTGCCCCGGTTGTTCGCTTCGTACATCCCCGAGAACCCACGGGCATCGGCGCCTTCTCGCGCTTCGCCCCCGGGCTCTTCGATCTTGATGACGTCCGCGCCCATGTCGGACAGCAGCACGGCCGCAAACGGCCCCTGCTGGATGCGGCCGAAGTCGAGAACCCGGATTCCCTTGAGCGCGCCAGCCATCAGTTCGCGCCCGCCCACGGCACCGGGGCGTTCCAACGGTTCAGGAACGACGTCTCGGCGGTGGGCCGCCGGGTTGTCGGCCCGAAGCGCCCGCGGGGCTTGCCCATGGGGATGCAGAAGTGGAACCCGATCTCCTTCGGGATGTCGAACATCTCGTGGAAGCGTTCCATCACCGTCGGGTGCAGGGTGGTCGGGACCGAGCCGATGCCAAGGGCGCGCGCTGCCAGCATCAAGTTCTGTGCGCAGGTGACGACTGAGTTGGGCGGCCCCGGCGGAGTGGAGAGTACGAAGATGATGAGCGGAACATCGCCGATCTCGTCGGCGAGTTTCATGGCTGGGCGGTATTGCGTCTCGCTCGGCGGCACATCCTCGGGCCCGTTCCAGCCGAACTGCGCTTTGCGCTTTGCCCACCAGGCTTCCCGGTAGAGGACGCCGAATTTCTTGAGCATTTCCCGGTCGGAGACCACGAGAAAGCGCGCCCACTGCTCGTTGCCGCCGTTTGGCGCTTTCACGGCCGCGTCGAGGATCAGCTTCACGTCCTCCATCGGGATCGGGTCGGGGCGCAAACGGCGGATGGCGCGTTGCGTAAACATCGCCTCGCCCAGCGGCATCGAGAGGCGTCGTGCCGCTTCCTGGATCACTTGCTCGGGGTCAGTCATCCCGTGTTCCTCCGGTGATGGACAGTTGTGCGGCACACACTAACCCGGCGGCGGCCTGTGCCGCACGCCTGGTTCGGCGCCGGCGCATTCTCCCGGAAAAAAACATTGTTGACAACAACTATTTCAATCAACCAGTATGACCGCGCCCACAATCGTGGGAGGAGGGTAGTCTCAACATGGCATCCGCGTATTGGAGCGCCCAACGGGCCCGCGCAAGCAGGCGACGATTCCTGAGCGGCGCGCTCGTTGCGGGAGTTGGCGTTTCCGGCCTCGCGCTGACTGGCTGCGGCGACGATGACGACGGGGACGCTTCCGCCAATTCGCTCGCCACGCCAACACGCAGCGCGGACGCCACCCCTGTTCCGGCGAACCCCTTCGCTAACGCGAAGCGCGGCGGCACTATGCACCTTTCGATTCCTGCCGATCCGCCCTCGCTCGATCCTTACTCCACCAGCAACGCCATCACCAAGAGCAACAGCAGCTACGTTCACGCCCGGCTCTTCAAGTTCCAGACGGCGCCCGGCCGGCCGCAATCCGAGGTGACCCCCGGTCCGGATATGGCGGAGTCGCTCGAATCGTCTCCCGATGGCCTGGTCTGGACAGCGAAGCTGCGCAAGGACGCCAGGTTCCACAACATCGCGCCGGTGAACGGGCGCGCCATCAGCAGCGATGACGTGAAGTTCTCCTGGAAACGGCTCACGGAAGACAAGCTCGGTCAGAACGCCCAGGTGGACTTCGTCGAAAAGGTTGAGTATCCGGACGCCCAGACCATCAAGTTTTCGCTGAAGACCCCATTCGCGGCCTTCCCGAACATTCTGGCCGACACGACGTTACTCGTGATCCAGCCTACGGAAGCCGATGGCAAGTACGACCCCAAGAAGATGCAGATCGGCAGCGGACCGTGGATGTGGAGCACCTACGAGGCCAACTCACGATTCGTCTACAAGAAGAATCCGGAGTGGGTGGTGCCCGGCTTCCCACTGTTCGATGCCGTCGAGATCTCGATCATTCCCGAATACGCCAACCGGCTCGCGCAGTTCCGCAGCGGCAACCTGGACACGCAGGGAATCGAGCCGGTCGACCTCATCGATGTCCGTAAGCAGGTCACCGGGCTCCAGTACACGAGTGACCTCTCCCCGAGTTCGAGCATCATCTTCTTCGACAGCGACCCTAACTCCCCGTGGCAGAAGGACGAGCGCATCCGCATCGCCATCTCCATGGCCCAGGACCGCAACGCCCTGACGGAGCTAGCCTATGATGTCAAACGCCTGGTCTCGGCGGGCATCGACGCCAAGATCCAGTGGAACAACGTGATCCCGGTTGGGCACCAGAGTGTCTGGATCGACCCTCAGGGCCCCAATGCAGGCGAAGGCGGCAAGAACTTCGCTTACAACGTCGCCGAAGCGAAGAAGCTCATGGCGGCTGCCGGTTATGCCGATGGACTGCCGGTGACCTACCAGTATTCCATCAACTCCTACCCGCTCTCCTTTGCCAAGATAGCTGAAGGCACGATTGGCTATCTGAACGCGATCGGCGTGAAGACGACCGTCGACGTCCAGGACTATGCGACGGTGTTTGGCCAAACCCGCCTCGGCAACTTCAAGGGCATCGCGAACGGCATCGAGGCCGCCTTCCCGGAGCCGGGCGGCTTGATCACGCGGGCCTTCACGCCCAACGCCCAGAACAAAGGCCGCGTCAACGACAAGACCCTGTACGACATGACGATGGCACAGCGCTCGGAACTGAACCCGGAAAAGCGCCGGGCCATTTTCCATGACCTCCAGCGCTACCACGCCACGAAGATGTATTACGTCCCGGGCCAGTACGGCGCTGGCTTGAGCTGGACCGCCCACCAGCCCTGGATGCGCATGGTGCAGGAGGTCCGGTCCATTGCCGGCGCCGCCGCCGCCAGTTCCGAAGTGCTGCCGTATCGCTGGAGCGACAAAGCCTGACACACCAGCACCTCCGCGAACTGGCGGTCGTTCGGACTCCGTCACGAACCACCGCCGGCTCCACGGCCACGACCCCAACGCAGGCAGCTCGAGGCCGGATGCCGTTGACTGACACCCAACCTGGCGGTTTGCTAGATCCCGGACAGGCACCATCATGGCAAGAATGACCGCCGCCTCAGCTCCCCGACATCGCCCCGCCCCGAAGCAGGATCGCTCCGTGCTTTCGACCACCAGGCTGGTGCGGGCGGCGGCGGAAATGCTGGTGGAGGTTGGCTATGAACGCATGACGCTGGCCGCCATCGGCCGGCGCGCGGGCTATAGCTACGGCCTCGTTACGCAGCGCTTCGGGTCCAAGGAAGGCCTGATGTGGGCCGTCGTCGAATCGATGGTCGTGGATTGGACGGGGCGCGAACGGTTACGAGCCGGCACCGCCGGCAGCTGGCTTAGCCGCATCCGCCCCATCATCGAAGGCGTTCGCGCAAGCGCCGCCAGGGATCCTGTCTCTTTGCGCGCGCTCTGGGCCGTCATGTTCGAAGCGGTGAAGCCCGGAACGATGCTGAACGAGCGCATCCAGGAGCTGCACCGGAACCAGCGCACGAACACGGCTCGCGCTATCGAAGTCGAGGTGAAGGCCGGGCGCATTCCGCCCGACCTCGCGCCGGAAGCGACCGCCGCCGTCGTCATCGGCGCCCTGCGAGGCCTGGCCTACCAGTGGCTGCTCGACCCTTCGTTCGACTACGACGGTGCGCTCGAAGCCCTCGAGGCGATCATCGCACGCCTCGAAGTCACCGAGCCGCGTTCGCCTGCGCGCGAGCCGGATTCCCTCGACTGAACTGCTCGAACCTACACGGGTTCCGCAACGAACACCGGGATCTTTCGTGTCGTCCGTGTCTGGTAGTCCGCATAGGGAGGGAACGCCGCGACGGCGAGCGTCCAGAGTCGCGCGCGCTCCGAATCGTCGGTCACTTCCCGCACTCGCATCGGCCAGACTTCCGTCCCGTCTCGCAGTTCGACATCGGGATTCGTGCGCAGGTTGTACACCCACACCGGGTTCCTGGGGGCGCCGCCAACCGATCCCACGAGGATGTAGTTGTCGCCGTCCTTCACACGCATGAGCGGCGTCTTGCGGATCGCGCCCGTCTTGTTGCCGGTGTTCGTGACAATCACGACGGGTAGCCCGGTATTGCGGAGGGTGGTTCCTTCTTTACCGCCTGAGCTTTCGTAAAGTTCCACCTGGTTGCGAACCCATTCGACCGGGCTCGGAATGTAGTCAGCCATGAACGCCCTCCCGCGCCCTTGCGGCGCCGCGTAGAACGATTCTACCCGCGAGACCCAATGCGCGCTCCTGACGGGCTGGCCCTTCGACACGGCTCAGGGCCCTTCGCGCCGCTCAGGGCGAACGGCGAGGCGGGTGGCGGGCGGCGCGGCCCTCCGTTCGAGCTGAGCCGGTCGAAGTACGAACGCGGTCACGCTCGCGCAGGTCGCAAGCGCTGTCCGTTCTTTGGATGCGAAGATGCGCCTTCGACACGGCTTAGGGCCCTTCGACACCGCTCAGGGCGAACGGAGGTCCGGGTGGCCTGCGGCGCAGCTATCCGTTCGTGCTGAGCCAGTCGAAGCACGAACGCGGCCACGCTCGCGCAGGTCGCAAGCGCTGTCCGTTCGTTGGATGCAAGGCGCCCTTCGACACGGCTCAGGGCCCTTCGACACCGCTCAGGGCGAACGGAGGTCCGGGTGGCCTGCGGCGCAGCTATCCGTTCGTGCTGAGCCAGTCGAAGTACGAACGCGGTCACGCTTGAGCGGATCTCAAGCGCTGTGCGTTGTTACCGCGGACCCTTCGACACGGCTCAGGGCCCTTCGACACGGCTCAGGGCGAACGGAGGGCCGGGTCGCGGGCGCTATTCGTCGGGGGCTGTCACGCTCGCTGGCCAGGGCGTCTGCCAGTCCTCGTCGACCCATTTCACGCTCGCGTCGAGCTTCGGCAGGTAGCCCGGTGCGCCTTCCCGCCGCAGCCTCACGCTCGCGTGCATGTTCGCTCCGGGCGGGATCGGACGCGTGCGCGGGATGAGGATGTTCCAGAAACGGCCGTTCTTATGGACTGCCCCGGCGGCATCCTCGGCAGCGATCCCGAGCCTCGTCTTGTAGAGCCGCGGCCGCAGGATGATCTTGCTGGCGAGCGCCTCGTCGACCATCCACTTGAGCGAGATACCCCCGAGCCCGCCTTTGTTTTCGAACGAACCACCGATGTCCGAGTGCACCCCCGCGAACCAGGCCTCAACGAGGTCTGTTTCCTTGTTGTCGTCCGCGAGCGCGACGACGTATTCGCGGAACGGGCGGCGCCGTTCGTCGATCGAGATCGCGTGGCGCACGTGCTTCACCCGCGGGAGTTTGCGTGTGAACGGGAACGTCGGGGTCCAACGCAGCACGCCCAGCGCCTTCACTGAATCGAACAGGCCCAGGAACTCGATCGGCAGGGACTGACGCCGCTTGCCCTCCTCCACGACCGTGATGCCGAAGACATCGGTGAATTCGCTGATGGTGTCCCAATCCTTCTTCGACCAGTCTCCTCTGCGGGTGAATGCCGCCACCAGGTAGGGCACAAGGTTTTCGCAGCCTGGCCGCAGAAGTCCTGCGCGATAGGTCATCGCCGCCAGCAAGCGCGCCGTGTAGGCTCCACGCGAAAACCCGAAGATGAACACGCGATCGCCTGGCTCGTACGTCTGCATGAGGTAGATATAGGCCTCGCTCAGGTTGGTCTTGATCCCGTAGCCGAAGGCCAAGCCGAGTACGCGGGTCAGTTTTTTCGCGACGGGCGTCCATGCGCCCTGCGCGCTGAAGGTGCCGATACCTGGGTCGTAGAACGCGACTTGCCTGGCCGGGTCGGAGAGGTCCAGCATCGCGTACAGCTTCACGATGTTGGTGTTGCCGCTGTCTTTCAGCTGGTTCCCGGTGCCATCGAGGCAAAGCACGATGTTCTTGGGCATGTGACGCTCCTTGTTTCTTCACCGGAAGTGGGCGGGAGAGAAACTCCCGGTTTCCTCGACTGTCCGCCCGCTCTCCCTACCTGCTCCAGGAGATGCCTTTCGGGTGGAAGGCTTCATATCCGCGAGCAGCCTGGTCGGCCGCGTCGTTCCAGGCCGATGTCGTCTCCGTCAGGTAGTTGAAGTGCAACCGGGGCTTGCCACGGCCTGCGTGCTGAGCGAGCACCAACTCCACCGTTCGCGGGTGAGGGTGGCGGTAAATCGATCCGCTCGAGGAGAACAGGTAGTCCTGGCAGCGGATGCGCTGGAGCAGGCTTTCGGTCGTGTTCCCGACGCTCCCGTGGTGCGCCAGCTTGAAGCCGGTCACCGCGATGCGGCGGTTGCCGCCCCCGGCGAGCGTCCTCAGCGACTCTTCCATCACCGAAGCCCAGGCGTCGGCGCCGAGAATGACGGTCGTCTTCGGCCGCGTCGCGGGGAATTCCAGGAGGAGCGCGATGCTGGCCCCATTGGCGAGGCTGCCATCGCCGCCGAAGGGCGCGTTCGCCCCCGCCTCGCCCTCTTCGCCGCCGAGCGTATCCCCGAGGTTCAGCATGTCGCTACCGTCCGGTGCGGGCAGTTCGGAAAGGCCGGCCTCGTCCTCCCGGGCGCCGCCCAGCACGTCGCCGAGCGGCCGGAGGGACCGTGCCAGTTCCAGCTCCCTCCGGAGGGACGCTTCATCGCCCCGGACGACACCTGCATCGTGCAGCTCCTCCCGCCAGCGGGTCTTGAGTGCCAGCAGCCGGTCGTGGTCGGGCGAAATCAGGGTGAGGCGGCAGTCGCCCGGCAGAATCACCGCGGGCAGGGCGCCCTCCCGGCGGTCGATGGCGGCGAGTTCGCCCGGGAGGCCGACGTTCCAGACGTGCGTGCCGGTCCGTTTCTCGTAGTCTTGGATGAGCAGGCTCAGCAGTTCGCCCTGCACGGCTCCGAGCGGCTCTCCCGCCGCGTCCGGCACCAGGTTGATCTGGGCTGCACCGTTGAACCAGATGCGGTCGAACGTGCAGTCCAGTGCCTCCGCATCCTGGAGGAGGCGAATGACGCCCTCGATGTGGTCGGCGTCGATGTGCGACACCACGAGCAGTTCGAACCGCCGCTCTGTCGCGGGCAAATGCAGGATCCGCTCCCGGAGCGCCGGGTAGGTCCGCCCGGGACCACCATCCATCAGGATGCGAGACGTCTTGCGGCCTGTGCCGTATTCGATCCACAGGCAATCGCCGTGGGCTGCGGGCAGCATCTCCAACCGGAACATGGGTCCTCCTTCAGGCCCTCGGGCTCAGGCGCCACTCCGCATCGCCCAACGCGAAAATGCAGAGGGCCAGCAGGAACCCGCGCGCCAGCATCCGGCGCCGGACGCGCAGCAGGATGGTCCCGAAGTTGGCGTCCGGGTCGCTCACTGCCGCCAGTTCTGAGACCAGCTCGCGTGCCAACGGACCTGCGTGACGCCCGAGGATTTCGGCCAGCGTCCCCACCACGATGGACGCGCGTTCCCGTTGGAAGAGCCTCGTAAGCTGGATGTACCCGGTCGATGTCTCCGCCGCCGTCTGGCACCCGAGGAGCAGCACGATCGGCCCGGGCTCGCGCCGGTCGACGTTCACGTAGACGCTCGTAATCTGGGCGCGATTCAGTTTTCCGCGTCGCTCCTCCAATTTCGCGTCGCCGATCTCCAGGTAGTCCAGGCCATTGGCGATGCCGTGGTGGGCGAGGAGCACGAGCAGCGACGGCCGCTGTTTGATGGCCGCCACCCACGCGTCCCAGTCTTCCGGCAACAGCGCGGTGCCGAATCGCTGTTTGAGCAAGCTGCCCGTATCGGCCCGTTCCCCTTCAGGCACGTTGTGGCTCGCGGCGAACGCGACCGAATCGATCGGGGGCAGGTTCTGTCGATCCCGCCGTGGGCCGCTCCCGGCGGTGCTTTCGCCGTCCGCCACCCGTTCGATGACTTTGCTGATCGACCAGAACCCATAGAGGCAGATCGTCGGGACCTCTCTCCGTTCGTCGTCAGTCAGCGGGCCTGTGCACTCCGGGCACGAGTCCGCGCCCTCGGCGAGCGCCTTCACGCTTGCCGCGCACACTTCCGCGGTGGGAGCCGGAAACCCGCGGTCGTAGACGAATTCGAGGGGGACGTAGACTCCGTTGAGCGCGAGCAGCTGGATGCGCGCGCCGGGATCCTGGAACTCGCCCCCGCTTGCCAGCGCGTTGTAGAGACCGGTCCCGTGCATGGCCATCACGTTCAACAGCCGGCGAACGCTGGCGTCCGCCGGGTCGAGCACATCCTCAGTCACGCCCGCCTGCGCCCTTCGCCGGACAACCAGCTGCTCCGTCACGAACAGCTCTTTGCTCAGCCAGGTCACCCCCGTGTCGGCATCATGCAGGGCCTGCGTGCTCGCCCCCTGCCCGCCGAAGACGGCGACGGCTGCCCCGGCGTCTGTCACGCCTGGCCCGGTCACGATGGTCGCATCAACGGGCACGCTCTCGGAGACCTCGATGACTTCGCGCTGGCTTGCCTGCACCATGATGCGAAGCGCGTCCCGAGGGCCTGCCTCCTCGCCCTCCGCAAGCACGGCGGCGTCGATCCGGACGTACTCAAACATGCGTCCGCGGTAGCGGAACATGATGTCGGCGCGCACCGAGCGCTCGTCCGCAGGGACCGTGATATGCAGGTCGCAATCCCCGCTGCGCGCCGTACGTTCCTTGGGGAGGAGCAGGCGCCCGCTGTCCGAGTGGCTCGTGCCGTTGAGTTCCGTCCACAACAGCTGGACCTCCAGGTCGAGCCCTCCCTCGGGGATATCCGTGGCGGGGATTGACTCGTTGGCGGAGGCGACTCCGGCCTCAGGCAACCCGATCCAGCAGCGGACGATGTTTTCCTTCCCGGCGACAAAGGTGGTGCGCCGCGCTCCTCCGTGCATGATGACGGCGTTCACCTTGCGGTCTTCCGCAGGAGGCGGCTCCGGCGGCTCGCCGCCGTCCATGGCTGCCGTCGCCAGGTCGTTGATGAGCTCTTCGCTACCCATCCGCCGCGCCCCGCCGCCCCCGGCGCCTCGCATGGGCGAACCGGCGCGGCCGGCGAACTCGTCGGCGGCGAGGCCGACGATCCGGATGGCGCGGCGGCGGTCCTCCGCGTCCGGGAGCCGTTCGATCAGTACCGTCGCCTCGCGGATCAGCCGGTCTGGCACGTCGTGCGCCAGCACCCAGGCCATCTGACCATCGTCCAGCGCCGTCGAGGGCGCCTGGAGTTGCCTGCTCAGCAGTCCACCGACGGGGAGGTCGAGTTGGTCCGGGCAGCGCCCGACGAACTCCACGATGGCGTTGCCGGGCATGAACCCCGGGCCTGCGGTGGCAGCACGACGGTTGCCCTCATCGAGCACATTGAGGATGACGTTGGAGAGCTCGGGGGCCCGCAGTTGGTTTAGCACCCTGAAGTGGCCTTCAGGGAGGCTGCGGTCGAAGACGCCGTCCACGAAGCCGGGCGGGAGCGCCGTGATCGGCTCTCCGGACGGTTCAGGCGCGGGCACTGAATCCGGAGGCGGCGCATCGGCAGGCGCCAGCGGGTTGCCCTCGGCGTCGGCGGTGCCCGTCGCTGCCCACGCAATGAGCCGCAGGCGCCGCTCCTCCGCGTGCTGGAGGCCGGCGGTCGCCGCCCGCTCCAGGGCGTCGAGCAGATAGGTTCGCATCGCGTCGGGCACCGGCTGGACGGCGGCAACCGCGTCAAAGGCGGTCCACGGGCTTCCGAAGAAGAGGTCTGGTTCCGGGGCGCCTCCGAAAAGGAACGCTTCCAGCGCTTCGAAGCTGCCCAGCCGCGCCATCACCATCGCCCGCCAAAACGTGGCCGAGGGCTCGGGCGAGACCGGCAGCGGCGGCACGTCCTCAACGCCGACGAACCGCTCCACCGGCATGGCGGCCAGCGCCTGGAAGCTTGCTCCGCCGTCGCTCTTCGCCCGTTCCAGGAGGGCCCCGATGCGTGACGGGTCGCCTGCCCGGTCGAGGGCGTCGGCGACTACGAGGCGGTCCGGTTCGCTCTCGTCTTCGGCGAGGAAGCGCAGATGTTCGCGCAGCGACATGAGGGGGATGCGGACGGCCAGTTGCAGGGCTTCCCGTCGAGCCGGAGTCCCCGCGGGCTCGCTCCCGACGATCTCGTGATTGAGCGCCGCGATTTCGTGCCATGCGTCCCGTTCGAGGGGGAACCGCGCGGCCGCATCGAGCGCCGCCAGCCGGGTGTTCACATCTGCTTCGCTGCGCGCCATCGAGAGCAGCGGATGAAGCGCTTCGGCGTGGAGCCCTTCCGTCATGGTTGCCTCCGCCGGTCAGCCATGCGTCCCTGTGGCGTCCCGCTGCCGGCTTGCTTCTTCGCGCAGCATAACAGCACCGCACAAGCCCGATGACGTGCCCTTCCCAGGGGCGGAAGCCGGCCACCTTCGCGCCGGGCGGGTGAAGAGCGCTACGCGACCGGGCCCGTGCCCTCGATCGGGCTCGACCTTGGCTGTGTCCCGAACCGGCGGAGCAAGAGCTTTCGCGCCTCATTGACCCAGAGGACGCTGCTCGCGAGGCCTGCGCAGATGAGCCAGCCGGCCGGCGAAAGCGGGGATGTGCTGAACGCGTCGTTCAGGAACGACAGGTGCACGACGGCCACCTGGAGGCCGACGGAAGCGCCAAGGGCCAACCACAGCAGCCAGTTCGTGAAGAGGTGATGGAACGCGCTCGTCGTGTCGCTGCGTGCGTTCAGGCAGTTGTAGAGCTGCGCCAGGACCAGCGTGGTGAACGCCATGGTCCGCGCATCATCGATGCTGCCGGACCCTTCGATGAACCCTCCCGGCAGCCGCAGGTCGAGCGCGAGCAGGGTTGCGAGAGCCATGGTGAATCCGACCAGTGCGATCCCGCGCGCCATCTCCGCGTCCACCACGCGGTCCGTCAGCCGCCGGGGCGGGTGCTTCATCACATCGTCCGGTGGCGGATCGACGCCGAGAGCCAGGGCGGGCGCCGTGTCTGTGAGCAGATTGATCCAGAGGATCTGCGTTGCCAGCAGCGGCACGGCCACGGCCTCTCCGGCGTCATCGAGCCCCAGCAGACTCGCGCCGATGACTCCCAGGAACATCGTCAGCACTTCGCCTGCATTCGACGAGAGCAGGAAGCGCAAGAACGTGCGGATGTTCGCGAAGATGCTGCGCCCTTCGCGGACCGCAGCCACGATCGTCGCGAAGTTGTCGTCGGCCAGAACCATGTCGGCCGCTTCCTTCGTCACGTCCGTACCGGTGAGCCCCATCGCCACGCCAATATCCGCCGCGCGAAGGGCTGGCGCGTCGTTGACCCCGTCACCCGTCATCGCCACGACGTTGCCGCCCGTCTGCAGTGCGTCGACGATGCGCAGCTTGTGTTGAGGCGCCACGCGCGCGTAGACGGAGACGGCGTTCACGGCCCTGCGCAGTTCCGCGTCGTCCATCGCCTCGAGGTCGGTGCCCGTGAGCGCGGCCGCTCCTTCGGGCGCGAGACCGAGGTCGGTCGCGATGCGTACAGCTGTGCCTCGGTGGTCGCCGGTGATGAGCATCACGCGGATGCCGGCGGCGTGGGCGAGCTGGATGGCGGCGGCGGCTTCCTCGCGCGGGGGGTCGATGATCCCCACCATGCCGAGATACACCAGTCCCTGTTCCAGGTGTTGGAGCGAGGAGTGGTCCGCGGTACCGCCCTCTGCCGGGCCGGTCATCTCCCCCTGCTGAAGCTGCCGGAAGGCGACTGCCAGCGGCCTGAGCGCCTGGCCGGCGAGTTCATCCGCGACCGCGAGAAGTTCACCGAGCCGGACTTCCGTGAGCGGGCGGATCTCTCCCGCGACCCGCTCGCTCACGCAGCGCGCCAACAGGACATCGGGCGCCCCCTTGGTCACCACGACCAGTTCGCCGCCGTGTCCCGCGTCCACCTCCAACGCGCTCATCAGCTTTCGCTCAGAGGTGAACGGCACTTCTCCGACGCGTTCGAAACGCGCCTGCCGCGCCGCGGCCGTGCCCAGCTTCGCCTCCGCCACCAGGAATGCCGCCTCGGTCGGGTCGCCCTGCACGGTCCATACGCCGTCGACCTCGCGGAGCACGGCGTCGTTCGCGAGGCTGCCCGCGCCGACCACGGAGCGCACCTCCTCCAACAACGGTCCGTCGCGTTCGCTGAGCGGGCGGTCCGCGACGATGAACTCGCCTTCCGGCCGGTAGCCCGTTCCGGTGACCGACACCTTCCCCGACCCGGTCACGACGGTTGTGAGGGTCATCTCGTTGCGTGTGAGCGTGCCCGTCTTGTCGGAGCAGATGACGGAGGCAGAGCCCAGCGTCTCCACGGACGACAGCTTCTTCACGATTGCGTTTTCGCGCGCCATGCGTTGCACCCCGAGCGCCAGCACCACGGAGAGCACGGCAGGGAGGCCTTCCGGGACGGCGGCAACCGCCAGCGAAACGCCGACGAGCAAGACCTCCACAAAGCCCGAAGCGTTGTCGATGTCCGACGTGAGCAGGATCGAAACGACCACGATGATCGTGATCGCGACCACCGCCATTCCGAGCGTCCGCCCGATGAGCGCGACCTCCCGCTGCAGCGGAGTCATCTCTTCTTCCGTCCGCACGAGCAGACGCGCGATTCCGCCCATCTCGGTCCGCATGCCCGTGGCGGTGACAACGGCCCGCCCTCGCCCGCTGGCCACAGCGGTGCCGGCGAAGACCATGTTCAACCGGTCGCCAATCCCGGCCTGCCCGCTCAGCGGACGCGTGTCCTTGAGCACGGTCGCGCTCTCTCCGGTGAGGGAAGCCTCAGCCACGTGCAGCGCCGCGGCGGAAAGCAGGCGGGCATCAGCCGGGATGGCGTCCCCCTCAGCCAGCAAGACTATGTCGCCGGGCACCACGTCCGTCGCCGGCACGGACAGCCTCTTGCCGTCGCGCATCACCGTGGCGTGGGCCGCGGCCATCCGCTGGAGGGCCGCCACCGCCTGTTCCGCTCGCGCCTCCTGCAGGTAACCCAGCAGTCCGTTGGCGACGATGATCACGGCGATGACGATGACCTCGAACGGGACACCCTTCGCGCCGTCGACGATCCAGGCCGCGAGCGAAACCGCCACAGCGCCGATCAGCAGGTAGATGAGCGGGTCGCGAAACTGCCCCAGGAATTTGAGCCAGCCCGGTACCGGCACTGCCGCATCGAGACGGTTCGGGCCATAACGGTCCAGGCGTCGACCGGCCTCCGCGGATGGCAGGCCCTCCGTTTCGTCCGTGCCCATGGAACGCGCGACATCCGGCGCCGGGTGCAGCCAGGGCTCAGGGTCGCCGGGCTCCCGGGCTTGTTCCGCCGTCGCCATAGCTCACTCTATCGCTTCGGTCGTGTTCGTTCAGGAATGAACGAGAATCACCGGCCGGCTGCTCCCGTTGCCAACGGCGCTTGCGGAGATTGAACGCTCGCCAGCTGAGCTTCGACCGCGGCCTTGCGCTGCGAGATGAACGCCTTCCGCAAGGCCAGCTCCGATTCGAATGACTCCATCGAGACCGTCTCGTGAGTGCCGTCGAGGTGCGTTGAGCGCACGAACCCGGCATACCGTTCGACGATCGCGAGCAGCCGGTGCGCATCCCAGACTTCCGCAAGCACCTGCCGGATTCGCGCGTGCAACTGTCGCTGGAACTCAGCGTCGTGATACAGGCGAACCGCCATCATGGCTTCCGGTCCTGGCTCCGCGAGGATGGAGTACTGCGGGTCAAGCAAGGCCCAGTCCGTGCCGTGGGCCAGGAAGACAAAGCGATCGGTCGTGGGCTCGTGGTAGATGTAGTAGTTGTTCGGGCGGATGTAGCCGTCCCAGTGATGAACGATGGTCTCCACCGCCCAATAGGTGAGGAGCTGTTCAATGTCGACGTGGCGGGCCACGTCCGTCAGAAACGTCTCATCGGGGGACTCCGCGACCACGCGGGCCAGCGCCGCCAGGTCCGACCGGTCGTCCTTTTCTTCGTTCGTTCGCAGGCCCATTTCGGCCACGTCGGTCACATCGATGTTGAGGTCGCCTTCATAGAGGTTGCCGTCGGGGTCCGGGAACACGCGGCGGAGGAAGTTCTTGTCATAGCCCTCGCGGATCACGTACAGGCCGTAGTCCTCGCCGTTGAGCCGGACCGTCGCGAGTGCAGTTCGGGGGGCGACGACGCCAGCCCGCCGAAAAACCTCGTAGCTCACGGCTTCGGAAACGAAGCTCCAGTCCTGGATCGAATTGCCCAGGGTCAAGCGTGTCACGCCGTGGAGATTTCGCCCTTTCTCGAACTTATCCGTGTCGATGCTGAACCCGGGCTTCTCCTTCAAGGGGAGGGCGCTGGCCAGGCCGGCCTTCAGCCGGAGACCGACGTCGTCGAGGCGTTTCCCGTCGAACGTCAGCCGTGCCTTCACGCGCTCGTCGTTGCCCGGGGACAGCTTGCCCAGGTTCGAATTCGCCACTTCAAGTTCGATCGTATGGAGGATGGAGTCGTCGAAGACGCGCGCAGAGGGGTCGTTCGGCGCCGGGGTCGCGGTGGAAGCCGTTGCAGGCGGCGTAGCGCTCATCGTTGCCGTCGCCTCTCCGGGCTCGACGACCGGCGTTGAACCGCTCCCAGCCCCGCAGCCCATCACAACGCCGGTGGAAAGGCTCGCGCTGATAAGTAGCAACAGGGCTTTCTTACGCGGGAACATCGGGCACCTCCCGGGGTGGCGCTTTTCCGGCGCGATAACGCACATCCACGACGGTGTGTTCGTGCACGTAGTCCGTTCGCAGAACGGTGATGCGAGTCACCTTTCCGGCGAGGAGCTGTTCTACCTTCGCGCGGAGCGCTGCCTCGTCGGGGAAGACCGCGTCGAGCGTGATGTGCTGCTGGCGGTAGGCAGCGAAGAGCCGCGGATGGTCCGCGACGTACATCACGACGAGGAGCATCGTGTCGAGCGTGATGGTGCGCTTCCATTCACCGTCCGGGGCGAACCCGTTGATGAGCCCGAGTACCAGGGCCACGAAGTAGTACCCGATCTCCTCCTGGGCGATTTCGCTCGACCGAAGGCGAACCACCGAAAGGAGGGCAAACAGCCCGAGACCGGCAGCGAGGTTGATGTCCGTTTCGGAGATGAACGTGGCGACCGTGAAAAGACCAGCGTTGACGCCGATGAACGCCAGGAACAGGTCCCGGCGCTGGTGTCGCGGGAAGTAGATCCCGAGCGTGAGAATGGCGATTGCCACCCCGTTGATCGCAGCAGCCGCAAGCAGGTCTTCGTAATCCACGTTGGTCGCGGCGCGGGCCATAGAACCCGGCGCACTCCCCCTTTGCACCATGCTCCACGACCGGCGGGGTGTTTCGGGAGGGCCGGTGTGCCCGCATTCTTGGTCCGAATGTCACACGTCGCGGACGCCCGGCAGGAGCAGACTGGAACTGAACCTCCGCTCTGGCGAAGCAGTTCGCGATGTTCGATACTGGAAGAGTCGAACGTGGTTCGAATTGGCGTGGAGTGGGGTAGCAGGGAGGATCTTGCTGTTTACGGTGCCTCGGATGGTCCTGTTCGTGAGTGGGGCCGCTGTGTGCCTTGCGGCCATCATTGCGGCCGGGATGGTGGGTCGTCCGCCGATTCCCACCGTCGCGGGGGCGTCGGCCTTTTCTGCCGATGATGTTGATTCCCCGGCCCAACAGCCGGCCGCCGCATCCCAGGGAAGTGTGGCGCCTTCCGTGACGCTGCTCGCCGCGGGGGACATCGCCAGCTGCGACAACAACGGTGACGAGAATTCGGCTGAGGTTCTCCGCGCTAACCCGGGCGTGCCGATCCTGGCGCTCGGTGACCTGGCCTATCCCGACGGCACCACAGAGAACTTCCGCGATTGCTTCGGCCCCAGCTGGGGTCAGTTCAAGAGCCGCATCCGGCCGATACCGGGAAATCACGAGTACTACTCGACCAACGCAGCTCCCTATTACGCGTACTTCGGCTCTGCGGCAGGCCCATCCACGAATGCCGCATCTCGCGGCTACTACAGCTTCGATCTGGGCGAGTGGCACATCGTCGCGTTGAACTCCGAACAGGACTTCGGGGCCGATGGCGCCCAGATGCGCTGGTTCAAGGCTGATCTCGCCGCGAACCAGAACCAGTGCGTCCTTGCGTTCTGGCACAAACCCCGCTTCACGGCGAGCGAGGAGTATTCCGACATCCTGGAAGTCGACGCCTTTTGGCGGTTTGCCGCCGCTTCCGGAGTCGATATCGTCCTGAACGGACACGACCACGGGTATCAGCGGTTCACGCCGATGAACGCCGACGGTCAGCCTTCGCCCGGCGGCTTGCGCGAATTCGTGGTCGGCACGGGCGGTCGTGATGCCCACGACCTCTATCCCCATCCTCGCCGCGAGGCAGGGTTCAGCGAGACTGGCTTCGGCGGCGTGCTGCAGCTCACGCTTTCGGCGGCCGGCTACGCGTGGGAGTTCCTGCCGATCGCAGGCGCTACCTTTGCGGACTCCGGGTCGGCCCGCTGCTCACCCTGAACTGTGGCCTCTCGCCCGTGACCGGAGGCGCCTTTGCGATGAGCGCGGCGCCCGGCGACGGGTCGGCGTCTTCGAACCAGGCGGGTGGCCCGCATGGCGGGATGGAAGCGAAAAGGTCAGGGCCGCCCGGCCCATGGCAATTGGGTCCACTGACCCTGTTCAAACTGCCGGCCGGGAGCTTGAGTTGCACGCGACAATCCGGCATTGTTTACACGCTGCGAGCTAGATGTGTCTCGGCAAGCCGGCGAGTCTCTGAGACGAGAGGATGGGCCACATGCGTTTTCCCCGGGCAGGCAGACTGATCAGGACGATGGGTGCTTTAATCGTTGCGGTGGCAGCCGTCATCGCCGTGTTCTCCCACGGGACTCCGGCCGTAGAGGCCGCCGATCCCTTCCAGCCGATGCCCTGCCGGGCTCAGATTTGGAACAAGGGTGACGCAAGGTTTACCGCTCTCGCGGGGGCGAAGGCCTATTTCGGTGAATATGCTGGCGGCCTCTACCGGGTTGAAATCCCGGATAACTGGAACGGGGAGCTTGTGCTCTACGCTCATGGTTACGCCGGCGAAGGCGACCTGGTACAGGTTGGCACACCGCCCTCAGGTTGGCGCGCGCACCTGGTCGAGAAGGGCTTCGCCTGGGCGGCTTCGAGCTATCGCTGCAACAGCTACGTCCCCGGCATCGGCCTTCAAGACACTCTCATGCTT
Source organism: uncultured Anaerolineaceae bacterium (assembly GCA_964474285.1). GTDB lineage: Bacteria > Chloroflexota > Dehalococcoidia > Tepidiformales > Tepidiformaceae > JACRBT01. Next base: position 52,236 of record CAYYSD010000002.1, read on the forward strand.
ACCAGCATCTTCTACGACGTCAACGGTGAGAAAGCGCCCAGGCGGACGTACCTCACCGGCACATCGATGGGCGGCCATATCACCCTCCTGGGCATGCATGAATATCCAACCGCCTTCGCGGGCGGCCTGGCCATGTGCCCCGCCGGCCCGGGCCTGTTCGACTACTTCGCAGCCAATGGCGCCGCGGCCGAGGTCGTCACCGGACTTGCGTTCTCGCGGGCGGAGCCCGCGACGGCAACCCTCGCGAAGATGATGGCCGTCTTCGGGACGCCACCAGCCTACAGCGCGAAGGGCCTTCAGATGGCGAGCGTCATGATCAACAGCAGCGGCGGACCGCGACCGTTCGTCTTTGAGGGTCTTACGGCCTTTTTCCAGCGGACCATCTCGGGTTCGAAACTGGCCGGAGATACCGGCCTCTTGTCCGCAGCCGCAAGCAACCAGGACTGGACTTACGGAGTCGACCCCAGCTTCGGACTGACGCTCGATCAGCTCAACAGTAACGTCCGGAGAGTCTCTGGCGACCCGAAGTACCGCGGCGCCGACACCCCATACCCCGAGCTGCGCCCCTTCAACGGAAAGATTGAGCGGCCAGTTGTGACCATGCACACCACCGGCGACATGTTTGTGCCGATCTTTCTCGAGCGCGAGTTGAAGGCAGCTGTAGACAAGGCCGGCAACAGCAGTCTCCTCGTCCAGCGCATCTATCGCGACCCGGCCCACTGTGGCTTCAGCTCACCCGAGATCATCCAGGCGTTTGATGCCATGGTTGCCTGGGCCGGCGGCGGTTCCAGGCCGGAAGGCGACGACGTCAGCGCCCCGTTCACGAACGCGGGGCTAAAGTTCACCAGCCCACTCCGGCCCGGCGATCCCGGCGCCATCCAGCCGGCGCCTGCGTTGCGGCCTCCGGGGCCACCCGCGACGGGCACCGGCCTCGCTGAAAGCGGATCGTCAGACGGTCCTGGCCTCGGCGTGGCGGTGGTCGTGGTGGTCCTGGCCGTGGTAGTCCTGAGCATGGAAACGCGGCGTCGTCGAAGCCGGCGCTAAGCGCAGATTCTGAGAAGAGTCATCGAGGGTACGCGCAGGCGTGCCCTCGATGTGCGCGCGACTGTCCACCGGTTGGACTTCTGCGCCAGCCTTGCGAAGGAGTCCGGCCCCCTGGGCGCGGGGCGGTTTTGGCTGTCACGCCCCGTCCTTGTGGCACAGGCTCGGCGCTCAACGACCCTGGCTCGGCCACGTGCTCACCGTGGATCGAGATGCCCTGCCCCTGACCAGGCGCGACGCGCCATGAGCGCGGCGCCCAGCGACGGGTCGGCGTCTTCAAAACGTGCCCCGGGATACCAGGCCCGGACGCGGCGCTCTACTTCTGAGCGCACGATCCGGTTCTTCAGTAGCACCGAACCGACGCAAAGCACCGCTGCGGATTCGCCAGTTCCCACGCCAAGCCGTCGCATACCGGTTGTGACGCTCCGCACAATCTCGCCGGCCGCCGCCTGCAGAATGCCGATCGCCGCAGGGTCGCCGCCGATGGCGCACCGGTCCACGACCAGGGCCAGGCGCGCCATTGCTGCCTTGCTCGCCCGGTCGGCGCGATAGGCGTCCTTGAGTCTCGCCCATTGCTCGGGGAACGTGAGGCCCAGGTAGTCGAACACCGCGGGGGCCAGGGAGCCGGCGGGCTCGAATTCCATGGCGGCGTCGAGGGCGTGCTGCGCGGCGGCGAGCCCGATGCGCGCCGCGCTCCCCCAGTCCGAGAGCGGCATGTCTATCCCGCCGATTCGCACTGTTGCCAAGGGCACGGCGACCGCATCTGAATAGCGCATCGCCCGGCAGTTCGCACCAGTCCCGGCGATTACGCAGATGCGCACAGCCTCGTGCGAACACTCGGCGATGATGTCCACGTCCGAGACCACCGTCACCGGGACGTCACGCAGGGCGTGGCACTGTCTGAACACCGCGAGGAACCGTTCGTCGTCGCCGGGCAGGTCAATCCCGGCCGTGCCGATGGCCACCCCGGCGATGGCATCCCCCTCCGCGAAGCCGATGCGGCGCTTCGACTCCGCGATCGCCGCCTCCAGCCTCGCGATCACCGCCTCTTCGGCATGGTTGCCGAGCAGGTTCGTCCCGCCTTCACGGAACTCAAGGCCCGCGTCCGGCCGCACGACGGCACCGTTCCCGTCGACGAAACGCAGGCGGATGGACGACGAACCGCCGTCCACTCCGAGGAACAGCCTCAAGACGCTCCTCCCATCGCGGACCCTCCAACACTCGTGCGACCACGGTTGGGCGCTCAGCTACCCCGGTAGACAGCCGGCCGTTTCTCGCTGAAGGCGCGCGGGCCTTCTTTCGCATCGTCTGTCTGCCCGACCATCCAGCGCAGCGCCGCCCCGAAGCGCATTGCGTCGGATAGCGGCGCGTCGCGCGATTGGGCGTACAGCTCCTTCACCGCGCGCACCGCGAGCGGGGCGTTCCCGGCAATCGCGTGGGCGACGCCAAGCGCCGCCGGCATGAGCTCGTCTGGCGCCACCACACGGCTCACGAGACCGGCCTTGAGGGCTGCCGCGGCGTCAATCGGGTCGCCCGTGAGGAGCATCTCCATCGCCAGCGACTGCGGGACGTTGCGCGCGATCCGTTGGGGGCCGCCGCCGCCCGGGAAGAATCCGCGCTTGATCTCCGGCAGTCCGAAGCTCGCCGCCTCCGAGGCGATGCGAATGTCGCACCAGAGTGCGATCTCGAAGCCGCCGCCCAGGCAGTGCCCGTTTACGGCCGCAATCAGGGGCTTGTTGGTCGAGAAGGTGTACATCCGCTCTTCGTCCCTGGCGCCCAGGAATCCGGCCAATTCCGAACCGGGGGATGCGGGCTCTGCCTGTTCCTCTGCGCGCTGGCGAAGGTCGCGACCCGCGCAGAACGCGCGCCCCGCGCCCGTGATGACGGCGACGCGCAGCGACGGGTCTTTGTCGAACCTGCGCATCGCAGCGAGGAACTCCTCGGAAAGTTCGGCGCTGATGGCGTTGAGCCGTTCGGGCCGGTTCAGCGTGATGACGAACACGTGGCCGTCGACGCCGGTCAGGATAGTATCGTCCACTTCGCACATACCCCACGTTGGTGACGGTGTCATTGTACGGTGCGCAGCCACCAACGATCGGCGGCGTTCGCCCCGGGCTACCGGACGACCGTGAGCGTGCCCGTCATGTCGTTCGGGTGGATCTCGCAGATGAAATCGACCTCGCCCGGGTCGCCCGCTTTCCAGGTGAAGGTGTCCCCGACCACGAGGTCGTAGCGGTCGGCGTCGCCGTCGAAGCGGACGCGGTGGTCCGATGTGGAAGTGTTGCGGAAGTTGACCGTCTCGCCGGTCTTTATCGTTGCCTCGGACGGGACGAACCTGAGGCCCGGGACGTTCACGTCGAGGCCAGTGCCGCGCGCCGGCGATGCCTGGACAGTTGTCTCCAGCGACGGCGTGGCCGTCTCGTTGTCTTCGCCCGCGGTCACGCCGATCACGATCGCGATCGGGAGCAGGATGGCGATCGCGGCAACCACCATGACCACCGGCCAGCGCATGCTCACCATGGCATTACCCTCCTGTTTCGGGCTTCCAACGCTAAGAGGCCGGGCGTCACAGAGGAGATTCAGCCGCGTCCCCATGGCGACCAACCGTGTATCACCCGGGTTGTCCTGGGAGCGCCGGCGCTCGTTGATAGACTCCTGCGAGACTCGTCCGTTCCCGTTGAGCCTTCTGATGCTGCGTCGCCCGCAGGCTTGGAAGAGCTTTGCTTCAAGGAGACGCCGATGGCCCGCGTCGAAAAGTCGATCGATGTGAAGGTCCCTGTCTACGCCGCGTATGGCCAGTGGACCCGGTTCGAAGAGTTCCCGCGCTTCATGGAGGGTGTTCGTGCCGTGCGGCAGCTCGATGACCGAAGGCTGCTGTGGGAGGCGGAGGTTGGTGGACGCGACAAGGTCTGGGAGGCCGAAATCCGGGAGCAGGTCCCGAATGCGCGCATCATCTGGAACAGCGTCGAGGGCAATGAGAACGCCGGCATCGTCACCTTCGAACCCATCGAGGACGGGGCCGCGACTCGCGTGAATCTCGCGATGAGCTATCGTCCCGAGGGCTTTCTCGAGACCGTCGGCGATGCGCTTGGCTTCATGGCGCGCCGCGTTGAGGGCGACCTCACGCGCTTCCGCGATTTCATCGAGGAGCGCGGAGTCGAATCCGGCGGCTACCTTGAGGAGATTCACAACCCGGACGTTCCTGGCGGCCACACGCGTGGCGCCGCCGCCCAGACCAGCATTGGGACCGGAGAACGCTGATGCCCGCAAAGACCGAAAGGCAGCGACGCTTCATGGGCGCCGAACTCGCCCGCCTCCGGGCGGGTAAGAAGACCAGGACGGGTATGACCGAAAAGCAGCTGCGCAAGTTCGCGAAGAAGAAGTGATGCGCGGGCCTGCCGGCGGCGGGGCGAGACTCCCGGGCGGGCTAGGAGATCCCCTGCGCCGCCAGGAAGTCCATGATGTCCTGCACGGTGCGGATGTTTTCGGCGTCTTCGTCGCGGATCTCGAACGAGGCGTCATCCGCGAACGCCTCTTCGACAGCGATCGTCAGGTCCACGATATCGAGCGAATCCGCGCGAAGGTCGTCGATCAGGTTTGCGGAGGGCGTCACCTCATCGGGCTTCACCTTCAACTGGGAAACCACGACATCGCGCACGCGTTCGAACACTGTAGCCATCTCTATCTCTGCTTTCCGGCGCGGCGACAACCCTGTCACGCCTTCGCCACAAGGGGCGTGAGTCGAATCTGGATGTTAGGTCACGCCTCGTATTTACGGAAGATCACGCTGCCGTTCTGTCCGCCGAATCCAAACCCGTTGGCAAGGGCTGCGCGGACCGGCATCCTGCGCGCCTTCAGCGGCGTGTAGTCGAGGTCGCAGGCGGGGTCCGGCGTCTCGAGGTTGATCGTCGGCGGGACGGTGTCCTCCGCCACGGCCATCACTGCTGCCAGCGCGCCGACGGCGCCTGCCGCTCCCAGCAGGTGCCCCACCATCGATTTCGGCGAACTGATCGCCAGTTTCCGGGCGTGGTCGCCGAAGGCGAGTTTCATCGCCAGGGTCTCGGTCGCGTCGTTGAGCGGCGTGCCCGTGCCGTGCGCTGCGACATAATCAATGTCCTCGGCCGCCATCCCGGCCGCGGCCATCGCGCCGCGCATGGCGGCCTCCGCCCCCGTCCCGTCTTCGCGCGGCGCGGTGATGTGGTAGGCGTCGCAGGTTAACGCACCGCCCGCCAGTTCGGCATACACCCGGGCGTTCCTGGCCCTGGCCCGCGCCTCTGATTCAATGACGAGCATCACCGCCCCTTCGCCAAAGACGAAGCCGTCGCGGTCGGCGTCGAATGGACGGCTGGCGCGTTCGGGCTCCGCGTTTCTGCGGCTCAACGCCCGCATGTTCGCCAGCGCGGCGATAGGCAGGCGATGCAGGGCGGCTTCGCTCCCCCCGGCCAGCACCACATCCGCCAGCCCTGCTTCGATGAGGGCCTTCGCTTCGATGTAGGAATAGAGGCCGCTCGCGCACGCCGCCACGCTCGCCAGCGCCGGTCCGCGCAGGCCGAGATTCATCGAGACCTGGCAGGCGCCCATGTTCGGGGCCATGATCGGGATGTAGAACGGGCTCACGCGGCTTGGGCCCCGGTTCAGGAGAACTTCCATCTCGTCCATCGTCTCGATGGCGCCGCCCGACCCGGTGGCGACGGCCGATGCCGCCCGCGGCCGTTCTTCATCCGTGAGCACCAATCCGGCGTCCTCCGCGGCCATTTTGGCGGCGGCCACCGCGAACTGGGCGAACCGGCCCATGCGGCGCGCGTCCTTCGGGTCCATGTAATCCCCGGCGGAGAAGTCTTTGACCTCGGCGGCGATGGTCACCGGCATGTCGGTCGTGTCGAAGCGTGTGATCGTCGACGCGCCCGAGACCCCCGCCACCAGGTTGTTCCAGAAGTCGCGGGCCGTCAGCCCGATGGGCGTGATGGCGCCCACGCCCGTTACGAGTGCTCGTGTCACTGGCTGCTCCGCAGGTTAGTTCGCCTCTCGGAAGATGAGGCAGGAGTTGTGGCCGCCAAGGCCAACCGATGTGGTCATTGAAACCCGGACGCGCCGGTTGCGCGCGGTGTTGGGTACATAGTCGAGGTCGCATTCGGGGTCGGGCGTCGTGTAATTGATCGTCGGCGGGACCTTTTGGTCGCGGATTGCCATCACCGTCGCCAGCGCTTCAACGGAACCCGAGGCCCCCATGCAGTGGCCCGTGATCGGCTTCACCGAGCTGATGGCCGCGTTGTAGGCCGAGTTCCCCATGATCTCCTTGAAGACAGCCGTCTCCACGCGGTCGTTGAGCGGCGTGCCGCTCCCGTGTGGGTTGATGTAATCGATCTCGGAGGGGTCAATCTCCGCCTTGCGCAGGGCTGCCTTCACCGCGCGCTTGAGACCGCGGCCCGTTTCGTGCAGGGCGATCATGTCGTAGGCGTCGTTCGAGCTGCCGTAGCCGATGAGTTCGCAATACATCCGCGCCCCGCGCGCCTTCGCGTGGGCGTAGTCTTCGATGATCATGCTCGCCCCGCCTTCGCCCGCGATGAACCCGTCGCGGTTGAGGTCGAAGGGCTTGAGCGCCTTCGTCGGGTCCTCGTTGTTGACCGCCAGGGCGCGCATCGAACACCAGGTCGCGTGGTAGATGGGCAGGAGCACCGCCTCCGAACTCCCCGCGATGATGGCGATGGCATCGCCCCTTCGCACGGTCTCAAACGCCTCGCCGAGGCACCCTCCCCCCGTGGCGCAGGCGCTCACGACGGCCATGTTCGGCCCCCGCGCGCCAGTCGCGATAGCGATGTGCCCGCTCACCGCGTCCGGGATGAAGTTCGCCACCAGGAAGGGTGTGATCCGCCGGGGGCCCTTTTCATCGAGCACCCTCTGGTTCTCGATGATGAGCTCCGTCCCGCCGCCGCCCGCGCCGAAGATCACGCCGATCATGTCCGCGTTCTCTTCCGTGATTTGCAGGCCGCTATCGACCAGCGCTTCGAGCGCCGCGGAGAGGCCGAACGTCACCCCACGGTTCATGTGCCGTTGCTGCTTGGCGTCGGCCCGGTCTCCCAGCGAGAAGTTCTTCACCTCCGCCTGGATGCGCACCGGGTAGGGCTCGGGGTCGAAGAGCGTGATCGGCCCGATGCCGCTGCGCCCGTCGATCATCGCCTGCCACGTCTCCTCGGCGGTATGTCCGACCGCGGTGACTGCGCCCACGCCCGTGACCACGACGCGTCCGCTCATGTCGCCGCCGCCATCACACGGTCGAAGTCCTCCGAGAGGAGGCCTTCGTTGTCGTCGCTCAGGCTGAGGCTGTTCACCTCGTAATCGATCCGCCGCACGAGCCGCGTGAGCACGTTGCCGGGCCCTGCCTCGATGAAGAGGTCCACCCCGTGGTCGCGCATCTCCTCCACGGACCGCTGCCAGCGGACACCCATGAGCAGCTGGTCGCGCAGCTCCTGGTAGACCTCCGGCTCGGTCTCGAGGATCTCCGCATTCACGTTGCCGACCATCGGGCGGGCCGGATCGCGCATAGGCATCTTCTGCAACATGCGGTTCATGCCGTCGCTCGCCTTCGCCATCAGCGGCGAGTGCGAGGCGATGGTGATGGGCAGTCGCACCACGCGCCGCGCACCGGCCCTGTCTGCGAGTTCCATCGCGCGTTTCAGCGGCCCCAGCGCCCCGGAAATGACGGTCTGCCCCTCGCAATTCGCCGTCGCAAGGCCGACGTAACCGTCCGTCGTCTGGTCCTCGGCGGCGGCGGCGCAAATCTCCGCGACCTTCTCCGTCGGCAGTCCCAGCACGGAAGCCATGCCGCCGGGGAACTCCCTGCCCGCCTCTTCCATGAGCACGCCCCGTTCTTTCACCAGCAGCGCGCCCTCTTCGAAGGTGAGCGCACCGGCGGCCACGGCGGCCGTGAACTCGCCCATCGAATGTCCGGCGAAGAAGTACGGTTCCAGTTTGCGGTCGAGCCGGGCCCAGCGCTCGTGGAGCGCCGCCAACCAGGCCATCGACGTCACGTAGGTTGCGGGTTGCTGGTTGATCGTCTGTTCCAGCTCTTCCGCCGGGCCTTCGAAACAGAGCTTCGAAAGGCGCGTTTCGAGCACTTCATCGGCGCGCTTGAAGATATCGAACGCGGCGCGCGACACCTTCGCCAGCCGTTCACCCATGCCAACATGGTGCGAACCCTGGCCTGGAAAGATCACGGCTACCCGCTGCCAGGGCTTGATCTCCTGGTCCATCTCCTGCGAGCCCTCCCCCGGCGAGCGATCTGCGCACTCACCTTAGCGGAAAAGGATACCATCCCGCCGCCGCTGGCAATAGCTTGCATGCTCACCACGCCGCCTTGTTCCGGCCCGGCGTACAATCGCGACCATCGCGCCGGAAGTGAGCAATCCCATGGTCGAACTTGTGACGCTTGAAACCGCCGACGGCTGCCTGGTCGACGCCGCTTACTGGCCGCCTCAAGGCCCGGCCCCCGCGGCCATCGACGGCTGCATCACCGTGCACGGCGCAACGGGCAACGCCTACGGCGGTCTCCAGCGCTCGCTCGCGGCGGCGCTTTCGGCCGCGGGGGTCGCGACGCTTGCCGTCAACACGCGCGGCCACGACATTGTCGCCCGCGTCCAGCACATCTCCGGCGCCCCACGTCGTGGAGGCACCGCCTATGAGAACCTGGACGAAGCCGCCCATGATTTTCACGCGGCTGCCGCCTTCCTCCGCGATCGCGGCTGTGCGCGACTGGCGATCGCGGGCCACAGCCTCGGCGCGGTCAAGTCCATCTATGTGCAGGCGACGCAGCCGGTGGACGCTGCCCGCGTCATCGCCATCTCGCCGCCGCGGATCGCCTGGGACGTGCAGGACGCGGGCGCCATGGCGGAGCGCTTCCGCGAGACGCGCGGGCGCGCCCTCGAGATGATCGCGGAAGGGCGCGGCAAAGAACTCCTCTACGCTCCCGTCCCCATCCCAAGCCACTTCGGCGCGGAGGAGTTCGAACGCAAGTACGGGCCGGAGAGCCGGTATGACATCGCCCGCCACATGGCCGCCGTCCAGGCGCCGCTGCTGTTCGTCTTCGGCACAGACGAAGTCGCGAATCTCCAACAGATCGGAGCGAGCGAAGCGGTCGCGCGCGCCTACGCGGAGGCGAATCCGTCACGCGCCGACTTGCACTCCATCGCCGGCGCCGACCACAACTACTCGCACCATCGCGACGAACTCACCACGTTCGTCGCCGCCTGGTTGCAGGGGCGATAGGCCTCGGGCGCCTCGCCGTACCCGCGACCTTCGGCGGGAGGGATTGCGCGCAGGTCGTGCCGGCCGCCAGCCACTCTTCCAGCCCGGCCTCGTCGAGCGCCGCTTCCGCCACGATCACGAGTCCGGTCATCGGCCGCCCGGTGAAGTCCATCGGCCGGACGTGGGGCCGCGCCAGCGCCTCCTGATACCGTGTGGGGCCGGTCCTCACGAGCAGATCGCTGCCGATGATCCCGCACGCCATGTGCCCGCCGACCATGAACACGACGCCTCCGAACATCTTCTTCTCGTCAAACGGGAGGCGGGGCCCCAGGTGGTTGCGGATGCGCTCCGCCAGGCGTTCGTCGTACATGCATTCCTCCAATCGCCGCCGGCCAGGTACTCTACGCGCCGCACCGGTCCGGGTGCCACACTTCCGGCCGCCGGTCGGCGGGTCCTCCAACGGTTGCCGGTGTCTGCATGCCACGATCGAACAGCGGGCCGCGCTTCGCAACCGGCGCGGTCCTCCCTGTGTGGCGCCCGGCACCGGCCGGGCGATCCGGCCGATTGTTGTCGCAGGTGGTGGTCATTCCCTTCGAACTGCGGGCCCGTCACTGAGCGGGCAACGCCCGCACATCCCTTTCAGGCAGTAGTCCCGTTGGAGCAACAACCCGCCCTGCAAGAGCGATGCGTCCGCGAAAGGCTGCGACTCCATTCCGCCGAGCCACGACTCCAGCCTCCTCAGCTTTCCATATGTTCCAGGGCTCGGCAGTTGCTCCCAGCGGGCGATGACCTCCGCTTCCCCCCACATCCGGCCGGCCAGCGCCAGCGGCAACACGGCGTTGACCATGAGCTCAATCGCCGCCGAACGCCCGAGCCCGGCGGCAGCCGGGATGGGCATCCCCGGTTCGAAACGGTGGGGCCAGCCAGGCTCCGCCCCCCGGGGCCACCAGGCGGAGAACAGCGCGGCCGCCACATCGAGGCGCTGCCCGGGCTGTGCCAGCGGCCGCAACCCCACCCGGCGGAGGGCCAGCGCAGCCGCCCGGCCGCGCAGTTCGGCGGCGATGACCTGCTCGCGCGGCGCCGGCGCGGCCGCGCTGTTCGCGCGCTCCAATAGCGAGGCGAGCGGCATTCGCGCCGCCAGCCGCCCGAACTCCTCGCGGTTCGCGGAACCGGCAAGTTGTTCGAGCGCGAGCCGGTAGAGGGCGTCTCCGGGGCCGCGTTCGCGGAGCAGCTCGCCCGCGCGCGCCGCCTTGATGCGGAGCCGGCGGCGCGAGATCCGCCGCAGCGCCTCCGCGGGCTGTGCCCCGAGTACCGCGTTGAGGGCACAGGGTGGCACAAACCCGGGCAGCTCCCCCGCCTTCGGCGCGGGCGCAACCTGGAGGATGGCGATCGCCCGGCCGTTGGCCGCGGTGGTTGTCTGTGCGCCGCTGTCGTTGCGAGCGACCACGTGGAGGATGACGCCGTTGTAGGCGGCGTCTCGCGCGTGGCCGTGACCTTCCCACGAGCTCGCAGAGAGGTGGAACTCGACGTCGCCGCGGAGCAAGTCCCCGCCCGCGTCGAGCAGGGCGCCGACGTAGTCCGGCCCCGGGCCGCGTCCGGGCATGCCCGGGAAGATGACGCGAAGCGCGCGCCCGTCCGCAAGGCGCAGCGGCCCGCGCAGGCCGTCGCCCCAGAGCGCCGCCATCTCCTGCTCGGCGGCAAATACCGGCTCGTGGTCCCCTTCCCGCACGCGGGCGGATGCCTTTGTCATCGCCCCGGCCTCGCTCGTTGGCTCATGTTGCCGGCTTCCGCGGCAAGAGAGCGTGGCGAAGCACGGCCGCGGGCCAGGTCACTCGTGGCCGCGTTCTCCTCGATCCCGGACTGTTCAGGGCGCGTTGCGGCGATCGCCACGTCGCTGGCGCCCGCCGGCCATGTGATCACACCCGCGGTCACGTTCCAGCGTCGTAGGGCGCACGTTCTTCGGCGATGCGCAGGATCGACAGGCTCGCACCGCGGGGCGCGTACCGTCCGGTCTCCCACTCGCTCACCGTCTGCTGCCGCACGCCGAGCAGGCGGGCGAAGGCCGCCTGGCTCATCCCCAGCCGCGCCCGCAGCGCTGCAATCCGCTCCGCGTCCCACGTGGCGGCAGCGCGGCCTTCGGGCGGGTGCTCCCTCTCCTCAGTCATGCGGACACGCTACACGATACACGGTACCGTGTGAAGTCTTTCCCTTTGCGAGGCGTCTTTCGCGTCTATGCCGTGCGGCCGTATATAGTAGTGATTGGTCCGGCAGAGAATGGGGATGTAGACATGACGACGACGATCGAAGGCCGCGACGAGAGCAGCGACGCGCCCGTATCCATCCTCCGGGACGGCGAAATGGTCGCGATGCCCCGCTGCAAGCGCTGCAACCTGGTCTATCTGCCATCGAAGTCGACCAGCGAACTGCGCCTGACCTACTGCAGCTTCCTCTGCGAACTTGGCGACCTGGGCTTCAGCATCTCCGGCCTGGAGCACATGCAGCGGGTCCCCAAAGAACCTGGGACCCCGCCCACCGAGCCGGCCGCCGTCTGACAGGCGCCCGAGGTTCACGTTTCGCACTAACGGCCCGCAAGACTGCGGGCCGTTGGCGTTGTCCTGCCCAACCGGGCCGTCCTACTTCTTGACCGCTGCAGCTGTCCTGGGGGCCGCCTTCGCGGTGGCCTTCTGCTTCGTGGTCTTGGCCGTGTTCTTCGGGCTCTTGTCTCCCACTGTGCGTCTCCTCTATGGCAGCTATTGCCGGGATGCGCACATCCTACCCATCCCGAGTCACGCTGTCACGATGCCGCCTCGCCCGCTGACTCTGCCGCCAGCGCCCGCTCCGCATACGGCAGGAGCATCTGCATTGGCGTCACGGGAGAGCCGAGTGAGGCACACACGCCGCGCAGCAGCCCCACCACCCTCCCGAGCAGGACGAGGTCCCCGGGGATCGCGTCCACCGGCGCGCGATTGAGCACGCTCCTGCGGCCCATCCCGGGATCAGGGCCGCCGCCGGCGCCGGCCGTTCGCGCGTCCAGGAACAGGCGCATCAGGTTCAGCATGTCCTCGGGCTCCCCGGAACGCGTGCGCACGCCGAGCTCTTCGAACGCGCGCACGACCCCGCCAGGGTCTCGCCTTGCTGAGGCGGCCACCAGCCGCGCGAACCCCATGCGTGAGGCCCCAGGCAGTTCTTTCGTCAGCCCGAAGTCGAGCAACGCGACGTCGCCGCCCGGAGTCACCAGCAGGTTGCCGGGGTGCGGGTCCGCCTGGAACAGGCCGTCCAGCAGGATCTGGTGGCCATACGCGGAGGTGATCGTCGCGGCCAGCGCCGCGCCGTGCTCGCCGGGGCGGGCGACATCGAGCAGCCGGCCACCTTCGACGAAGCCCGTGACCAGCACCCGTTCGCTCAGGAGGCCATCGATGACGTCGGGGACGACGATCCCTGGTAGCGCCGCCAGGTTCGCCTGGACCCGCCGGGTCATCTCCGCCTCGCGCCGGAAGTCCAGCTCGAGGGGCATCTGCGCGCCGAGTTCCTTCACGACGGTGCGGTAGTCGAAATTCGGCTCCCGCCGGGCAACCAGGTTCGACAGCGTGCGGAGGTTGCGGAGGTCGAGGCGGACCAGGTCGCGCACTTCGCGGTACTGCACCTTCACCGCCACCTCGCGCCCGCCGTGCGTCCGCGCCCGGTGGACCTGCGCCAACGAGGCCGCGGCCAGGGGCTCGTCGTCGAAGCGCTGGAACAGCTCGTCGATGGGCCGCCCCAGTTCGGCCTCGACGGTGGCCCGGATTTCGCGAGCGGGCCGCGCCGGCACCGCATCTTGCAGTCGCGCCAGGGAGCGCACGAACGGCTCCGGCACGAGGTCGGACCGTGTCCCGATGAACTGCCCCGTCTTGATGTACAGCCCTTTGAGGTCGACCGCGGTCCTGTAGAACTTCTCGGCCACCTGTTCGTGGCGCGCCAGCCAGGCCGCCTCGGCCGCCTCGGGCGGCATGCCGCGTGCCCGCCGCTGCGTGCGCTTATACCCCAGGTAGACGCCGGCGCCCGTCCGGAGCACCCGCGCCGAACGCCTCAACCTGCGAACATGGTCCAGCATGCCGTCCATTATGGCCTATGCGCCGAGAACCACCGGCCCGGCGCCGCAACGGTGACCGCGCCAGGCGCGCAAAACCCCGGCAGAGTCGGTACGGGGGAACGTGGAGCGGGAGACGAGGCTCGAACTCGCGACATCCTGCTTGGAAGGCAGGCGCTCTACCACTGAGCTACTCCCGCGTCGCAAACGGCGCGGCGCGCGCCCCAAAACACCGGGCGGGCCGTTTCAAAGTGTATCAGACGTCCTCAGTTCGGCATCGCGCGGAACTCCATCCGCACACCCAGCGTGCTCGCCGCGTCGGTCACGAGGATCCCGGTCCCCTCTTCAACGATGCGGCCGCCCACGCGGTAGAGCCGGTCGCGCACCACTTCGAGGCTTGGAGCGCGGAGAATCAGGTGGAAGAGCCCCTCGCCCCGCTCGTTCCGCCATGCCCGTGCCGGGCTCGACTCCGTCAGGCCGTGGCGAAGCTGGAGGACGTTGCCGCGGGTGGCCGTCGCCTCCACCACTTCATCATGGCCATCGTGGAAGGCGTGCCCGAAGGTGAGGCCGAGCTTCGTGTAGGTCTCCCGCGCCGCGTCCAGGTTGTCGACGGTCAGCGAGACGCCCATGACCGACCGAATGACGTGGGTGTTCGTGCTCACGTATTCGCGCCAGGGATGGCCTGCCCACGGGCCCAGGTCGTCGTGATCGGCGCGGTCGCCAAGGTAGAGCAGCAGCCCGTGCGTGTCCTTGGGGTGCAGGTGCCAGCCGGCACGGGGCGGCCCCTCCTTCTGGACGACGCGGATGCCGGTGTCTTCGATCGCCGCGTCGAGAGCGGCGTACTCGTGTTTCTCGATGTCCATGGTCAGCATGTGCCAGCCGGGCCCGGTGCGCTGGAGCAACCGGTACGCGGAGCTCTGGGGGTTGTACGGCTCTATCAGCTCGATCGTGGAGGTGTCGTGGAAGGCGTAAACCGCGTTGTTGAGCCCCGATCGGACGATGTTCACCCGCTCTGATGGATATGCACCGAACATCTCGTACATCCAGCGCATGGCGGAGTCCATGTCCTGCACCAGGATCGCGGGCTGTGTGACCTGTTCGACCTTGAGGATGCTCATCGCTTGAACACCGGCTCGCGCTTTTCGAGGAAGGCCGCCCGCGCTTCGCGTGCATCCGGGTGCGCCCCCGAAAGAAGGTGCCGCCGCCCGTCGCGGTCGAGCGCCTCCGAGAAGCTCAGGCCCTCGTCCGCGTCGTTCAGATTCTCTTTGATGTGCTTGAGGGCTGTGGGCGAAAACCGCGTGAACTGAGCTGCGACCGTGCGCGCGTGCGCCATCAGATCCTCGTCAGGCAACACCTTTGCGACCAGCCCGATGCGCTCCGCTTCGTCCGCGAGTACCGGCCGGTTCGTCAGGTAAATCTCGCGCGCCCGCGCCGAACCCACAATCCGGGGCAGCGTCCATGTACCGCCGAAATCGCCCGAAAGCCCGACGTTCGCGTAGGCGCTCACGAATTTCGCGGAACTCGCGGCGTAGCGGATGTCCGCTGCGCATGCCCAGGCCAGCCCTGCGCCCGCGGCCGCGCCGTTGACCGCCGCGATCGTGGGCTTCGGCATCTCCCGCAAGTACTGCGCCGATCGCACCAGCGCCCGCAGGACGCCGACGCGCGATTCGAACCCGCCCGGCCCGAGGATATCGCGCGCGTTCAGGTCCGCCCCCGCGCAAAACGCGCGACCGGCCCCGGTGAAGATGACCGCGCGTACCTCGTCGTCGCCCGCTGCCCGTTCCATCGCTTCGAGCGCGCCCTGCAGTAATTCGGCGTTCATCGAATTGAGCCGTTCGGGCCGGTTGAGCGTGATCGTGGCGACGCCGCCTTCGACGTCATACAACACTTCGTCCATCGCTGATGTGACCCCCGTTGTTTCCCACGCGGAACGTAAGCCGCCTCCGCCCGCCTGACAAGCGCCCCGGCGCCCGCCTTCCCGCGCTGTCCGTTCGGATGGCGTGACTTAGGCTAAGCCGATGGTCGAACGACCCGCGGCTGCTGAGTCCAGGATGACGCCGGGTGGAGGCCTCGCCGTCGCGGCGGCAATTGTGGCCTTCGGTTTCCTCGGGTCGCGCTTGCTGGGCATCCTCCGCACTGTCGCCATCGCCGACGCCTTCGGCTCCAGCCCCGAACTGGCCGCCTACAACGTCGCCTTCCGCATCCCGGACTTCATCTTCCAGGTCCTCGCCGGCGCGACCCTCGGTAGCGCCTTCATCCCCGTCTTCGCCCGCATCTACCGGCGCGAGAGTTCGGACGAAGCGTGGAAGCTCGCCAGCAACGTCCTCACGGTTATCACCCTGGCTACCGCGGTGCTCTGCGTCGTAGCGTGGGTGCTCGCGCCCGTGCTTGTGCCGCTCACCGCCCCCGGCCTGGGCGAAGACGT
>CAYYSD010000003.1:0-65083 GCA_964474285.1 uncultured Anaerolineaceae bacterium
TATGCGGCACGGGGGAGACCCGTGGGCCGACATGTGCGCGAAGCTCCTGCTCAAGTGGCCCAACCTCTATTACTCCACGGACGCATGGGCGCCGCGCCACTACCGCAAGGAGATCATCGAGTTCGCGAACACGCGCGGGGCGGAGAAGGTCATCTACGGTGGATATTATCCGGCCCTCGCCTACTAACGCATCTTTGCGGAACTGGAGCAGCTGCCGCTTCGTGACCACGTCTGGGAGCCATTCCTCAGCGGGAATGCGAAGCGGGTATACCGCCTGTGACCGCAGCAATCATCCCCGCGCCATATCCGCCCCAGGCCGACCCGGCAACTGCGCCGCTCGAACACTACCGGCCACGTGCCCTGCCGAGGCTGCCCGGCGCGGTTCGCCTGGGCCTGTTCGAACCCAACCAGTCGTGGTCGTTTTGGCCCACCACCGCTGCGTCGGAGACCTCCTGGACCTACCAGTACAACCGCGACATCGTCCGCATGGCCGACGCCCTCGGGTTCAGCTTCGCTTTCCCCGCCGGGCGGTGGAAGGGCCTTGCCGGCGACCGGATCGACTGGCGCGGGGCGAGTCTCGACACCATCACGCTGACCGCCGCACTGCTCGAAGCCACGACGCGCATCACTCTCCTCACGACGATCCACACGAACGTCTTCAACCCCGTAGTGGCTGCCAAGTTCGGCGCGGACATGGACCAGATTGGGCAGGGCCGCTGGGGGCTGAACATCGTCAGCGGCTGGGGCGTCCACGAATTCGAGTCGATGGGCATCCCGCTCCTGAACCACACGGACCGCTACCGCTACACGGCGGAATGGCTTGCCATCATCCGGCGGCTGTGGGCCTCCGGAGAGTGCACGTTCCACGGAGAGTATTTCGATATCAGCGAAGCGGTCTGCAGGCCTCGCCCCGCGCAGATCGGCTCTGCGCTGGTCGTGAATGCAGGACAATCGAACACCGGCCTTCGCTTCGCCGCTACGAGCGCCGATTACCTCTTCACGCGTGCCGGGAACGCGGCTCGCTTCCACGGCATTGCGAAGGAGGTCGGGCGCGATGTCGGTGTCATCGGCACGGTGAAGCTGCTGATGCGCGAAACTCGCGCGGATGCGGACGCTCTGGCAGAGCAGATTGCGTCCGGGGTCGATAAGGGCGCGCTGCGTTCGCTCATGATTGCCAACGGGTCGCACACGGCGGAGACGGCCGACGCTGCCCTCGCGGTGGATGGTGCGGCAGAGGCGCAGGCGATCGAAGGCGCCATTATCGGCACGCCTGACGATATTGCGGCCGGCCTGGCTGAACTCGCGGCGGAAGGCATTGATGGATTCTGCCTGACCCTTTTCGACTACACGCGAGAGTTGGAGCTTTTCGGCAGGCGCGTGATCCCGCAGTTGCGAGAACGCCTGGGCGAACGCGGGCAGCGGCTCGCGCTGACAACGGACTAAACCGCAGGCGGGTGGAGGATATGGTGGAAGTGGAACTCATCAGCTCGATTACGCAATTCGTCCCGACCGTAGCCAGGCCTGACCCCTCGCGGGTGGGCGAGGCAGCGCGGCGCGCGGAAGCGGCGGGCTTCGACACTGTCCTCGTGGGCTACGGCAGCACGCGCGCCGACGGCTGGATGGTGGCCGCGGAGGCGCTCTTCCGAACATCGAAGCTGACGGTTCTCTATGCCCACCGGCCCGGCTTCATGGCTCCGACCGTGGCCGCGCGCATGGGTTCTACGCTCGATGTCTTCTCTGGCGGCCGCCTGAAGTTCAACATGATCACCGGTGGCTCAGCCGGCGAACAGCGCCGCGACGGCGACTTCGAGGACCACGACACGCGCTACGAACGCTCAATCGAATACGTCGAGCTGATGAAACGCGTGTGGATGGCGGAGGAGCCCTTCGACTTCGAGGGCCGCTTTTACCATGTCGAACGCGCCTACCACGACATTCGCCCGGTTCAACGGCCTCACCCGCGAATCTACCTCGGCGGTTCGAGCGAAGCCGCGAAGCCCTTCGCTGCGCGCTGTGCCGACGTCTATATGTCGTGGAGTGAACCGGTGGCCGAAGTGAAAGCGCGCTTCGATGAGATTCGGAACCTCACTCGTGCAGAAGCGCGACCAGACCCCGGCTTCTCCGTCAGCATGCGGCTCATCATGGCGGAGACCGAGGATGCAGCGTGGGAGAAGGCGCGCGCCATGATTCCCGCTGAGTTGGCGGCGAGACCGTTGCGCGGTGCCCACAGCGAAGACGTCGGCCGCAGCCGGCAGGTCGCCTTCGCCGCGAAGGACGTGCACGACGATCGTCTCTGGTTTGGCATCACGGCGCTGACGGGCGGTCAAGGCAGCACCGGAGCTTTGGTGGGTACGCCGGCGCAGTGCATCGAATCGCTTCTGCGGTACGTGGAAGCGGGCGCGACCGCACTCCTCCTCACAGGACCGGACGGCGCCTACGCCGACTTCCCGGCGGGCTTCCTCGACGAACTCCGGCGTGAAGGCGACGCGATCCTTTCCCGGCGCGAGGCGGCCTCCGCGGGCTGACCGTCATGCATGGGCGCGCGCAAGGAGCCCGGGAGCATACGCCGTGCCCACCGCACCCGTCGCCAGGAGTCGCTCGTACTCCTCCGCGCTGAGACCAAGCAACTGGCGGTAGACGTACTCGTTGTCTTCGCCGAGCCGGACGGGTGCGCGGCGCAGTGGATTCGGGGTGCTCGTCATTTTCCATGCCGGGCCGGCATAGAGGTGACGTCCCGTCGACGCGTTTTCCAGAGGCTGGAAGAAGCCTCGATGGGTGAGTTGCGGGCAGGCGATTCGCTCGGCGCCCCGCTGGAGCGGCCCGGTGGCGATACCTGCGGCCTGCAGCTTGCGAAACAGCGCCCATTTCTCCTGGGCCCGCGTACGTTCAGCGATGCGGCGGTCCAGTTCAGCGGCGTTGGCCATGCGCGCGCCCGCCGTCGCGAAGCGAACATCCGCGCCGAGGTCACCGAGGTCCAATGTCGCGCAGAGCCGTGCGAAGTCGTCGTCGTCCTCGCACTCAATCGCGATCCACTCGTCATCGCCGATGCACGGGTAGACGCCGTGCGGCGCGTTCCGGCGGTGGCGGTTCCCCCATGGCCCCAGGTCTTTCCCGTTCATAGTGACGTCGAGGATCAGTTCTGCGAGGACTGGCAGGAAGTTGTCGGCCTGGGCGAGCTCGATGTGCTGTCCTTGCCCGGTGAGGCGGCGGTGGCGAAGGGCCATGAGCACCGCGAGGGCCGCGTGGACCCCGGCGAAGGCGTCCGCTGTGTAAGCGTCCCCGGCCTGGTCCGGGGGCCCGTCAACGTACCCGCGAGCGACGGTGTGGCCGATGGTGCCCTCCAGTTGCGTGCCGTGGGATCGGTACCAGCTGTAGGGACCGGAGAGGCCGTACGCGGGCATACTCACCATCACCAGGTCCTGCCGATGCGGCACGAGGTCCTCGTAGGTGATCTTTGCCTTCGCAATCGTCTCCGGGATGTTGTTTTCGACGAAAACGTCGCAGGTCTCGATGAGACGCAAGAAGTGGTCGCGCCCTTCCTGCGTCATCACGTCGCATGCCATCGAACGCTTATTCCGAGCGTGGCTGTTGAACCCGGAGTTGCGGTTCCACGGGTCCGAACCGGGCTCTGCGTTCGGGAACCCGCCACGGGAAGCGATACCGAGTGAGCCCCGGTGCATTTCCTCTTCTCGCGACGTCTTGCGTTCACCCCAGCGCGTCTGTGGCTGGATGCGGGTGATCGGCTCCACCCGGATGACTTCCGCCCCCCAGTCGGCAAGCAATTGTGTGGCGTGGGGCCCGGCCCACACGAGGGTGATGTCGCCGACCCGCACACCCTCGAGTGGCAGCCGTCCCGGGCCCGCACTCGTCACGACGCGTACAGGTTCGACGGTTAGCGCCGCTGCTTCCGCTCGAATGGCCACGCCGTGTTCATCAAGCCTCGGCGCACGCGTGAGCGGAGGGGGTGGGGAAGCGGGCAGGCGAAACGGATGCCCGGGCACTGTGATCGACCCGCCCTGGCTGTCGGCGACCGTCTCCCAGAAGCCGCGCGCCTGGAAGTGTGCATCCTTCACGAGATCTGTGAGCGTGTTGATCGCGCCTGCGAGCAAACGCGCTCGCTGGGCGGCTTCCACTACCTCGGTCTTTGAGCGCTCCAAAAGCCAGACGGCATACGCCCCTTCGACCTCTTCGAAGAACTCCACCGTGCCAATGCGGCCGGCCGTTCCGGGATCGTCGGCGAGGTCCGGGCGCTCAATCATGCGCAGGAAGTCGCGCACCTTGTTCGGGCTCACGTTGATATGGACATAGCCATCGGCGCAGGGGCGTATGCCGTTGGCAAACGCGGTGCCGTGCAACTGACGCCGGGGCTCGGTGCCGTTGTAGATGAAGTTCTGGAGATACGGCGCGGAGCGGTCCCTTGTTCCAACCTGCGTTTCGTAGATGGACAGGTCGATGTGGTCGCCCTCCCCGGTCTCATCGCGGCGATGGAGCGCGGTCATGGCCGCCAGGGCAGCCATCGAGCCTGCATGGTAGAGCGCGACCGCGCCGCCGCCGCCCACCCGAAGGGGCTCGCGGTTCGCGCTGCCAGTCCAGAGCATCGGCCCGCCCATCGCCTGCGCCACGAGGTCTGTCATCCGCAGTCCGGCGTAGGGTCCGTCCTGGCCCCATGGCGTGATCGACACCAGGACCGCCCCGGCGCGCTGAGCGCTCAACGCTTCATAGCCCATGCCGAGATGGGCCATGCGGCCCGGTTCGAAGTCTTCCACCACGACATCCGCGGCCGCCGCAAGTTCCCGGGCGACTGCGAGGTCGGAGGCAGCATCGAGATCGAGGACGATGCCACGCTTGTTCATATTGAGAAAGAGGAATCGGCCCGAGCCCTCGATGTGCTCAGTGTTGCCCTTGAACGGACCATGGCGGCGCGAACGGTCGCCGCCGGGTGGTTCCACCTTCATGACATCGGCGCCGTATTCGGCGAGCAGCCTGGTCGCGAACGGTCCGGCCACATCGGTCGTGAATTCGAGGACGCGCAGTCCCGCCAGGGGGCCTCCTTGTTTGCCTGCCACCTGTTCTCCTCCCTGTCTGCGGGCGTTCCGGGTTTAGCCCCGCGGAAGCCCGAGTCCGCGCGTCGCAATCACGTTGCGGTTGATTTCGCTCGTTCCCGCGGCGATGGTCGCGCGCGTGCTGTCGAGATAGCGGAAGGCGAGGCGCGCTTCCATGGGCGCTCGCGGCTCCTTGCGATAGAGGTTGCCGTACATGCCGAGCAGCCGGATCCCTGTTCGCGCCGTACGCTGTCCGCTTTCGGAGCGGAAGTTCTTGAGCACCGAAGCCTCGTGGTTCGGGAGCATGCCGCGCTTCTGCATCGAAATGATGCGGTAGGAGAAGAGCTTACAGAGTTCGGCTTCAATCGCTCTCTCGGTCAGTTCCAGGCGAACCGAGGGCGCGACCTGGCCCGGCGCCGCTTGCTTCGCATAGTCGACGAGGTCGATGACCTCGTTGCGAAGCTCGACGCTCCGGCCGATGTTCGAACGTTCGAAGTCGAGCAGGGTCGCCCCGACGTACCAGCCGCGGTTCATCTCGCCGACCATCTGCCTGGCCGGTACACGAACGTCTTCGAAAAAGACTTCATTGAAGTGGTGGACGTTTGCCATGTTCACGAGCGGTCGCACGGTGACGCCGGGCGTTTTCATGTCGAGCAGGAACATCGAAATGCCGCGATGCTTGGGGGCGGAAGGGTCCGTCCGGGCGAGCATGAACATCCAGTCCGCCCGGTGGCCGTTCGAAGTCCAGATTTTCTGGCCGTTGATGATGAAGTCGTCACCGTCGCGTTCGGCGCGGGTCTGGAGCGAGGCGAGGTCTGAACCCGAGCCCGGCTCCGAATAACCCTGGCACCACACGATTTCGCCAGACGTGATGCGCGGGAGGAAGGTCGACTTCTGCTCGTCGCTGCCGTGGATGATGAGCGTGGGGCCGAGCATCCTGATCCCGTTGTCGAAGATCGACGGGATGCGGTGGTTCGCCAGCTCTTCGAGGAAGATGAACTGTTCGCCGGGCGACATGCCGCCACCGCCGTACTCTTTGGGCCAGTGCGGCGCTGCCCAACCCCGTTCGCGAAGCGCCTGTCGCCATTGGGGGTAGCCGTAGACGGCGTCCGGGCTGATCTCCATCGCCTCGGAAAACTCACGGCCTCCGTTGGGGAAATGTTCGAGAGCGAGTTCACGAACGTTTGCGCGAAAGGCCGCCTCTTCAGGCGAATCGGTGAATTGCATGGTCCCACCTCCCGGGTCGAAGCCGGGCCAGCGCGGCCCGTTCGTTTGACACTCGTCAAGCAGGACATCTTACGCGAGGGCAGTCAACGGGCCATGCCGGGCAGGGTCGTTCCAACCGTCACGGAACTTGCTGGACCCGTGGCAGGCGGCGAATCCCGCCCGATCGCCCACCTTTCGTTGGACCATTGGCCGCGTACCCAACTCCACGCTCAGGCCATGCTCGAATCAGGCCCCATTGCGGGCCGTCAGGGCGCGAGCCCGGTCTCTCGACTGGTTCTGTCTGCCCTGCCGCGGTTCGGCACGCTGACAGCGCGCCAAGGAGATGCGCATGTTCGGTCATCCGAAATGGATAGCCCTCATTGCAATGGCCCTGGCGCTTGCGACCGGCTCGCAAGGGCCCTTCGAAGGTGTCCGCGCCGCAGCGATCATCACCGTGACCGGGAGTGCGGATGGCACGCTGGGAGCCCTCGCGGGCAATGGAACCTGCGATCTGCGAGAAGCCGTGCATGCCGCCAACGACAACGTCCCCTATGGGGAATGCCCGGCGGGCCAGGCAGGAGTCGATACGATCGCCTTTGACATCGGTCCCGGCGGCGTCGTCACGATCACCCTCGTCGATGGTCTGCCGGTGATCACCGAAGCGGTGACGATCGATGGATCGACGCAGGGCGGTCTGCCCACTCCGATGATCGAGCTGAACGGCAATTCGACGGCTGCGAACGGCCTGGCGATCCAGGCGTCACAGACGACGGTGCGCGGGCTTGCCATCAATCGATTCGTTCAAAACGGGGTCGGTATCTACCTTGCCACCGACGTTGTCATCGCCGGGAATCACATCGGTCTTGATCCCGCGGGCACGATTGACCGCGGCAACGCCATCATGGGCATCTTCGTATCGGACCAGGCGTCGGTCAGGATCGGCGGCACAGACCCCTCCGACCGGAACATCATTTCCGGCAACGGTGTGGATGGAGTCTACGTCTCGGGAATCAACGCAAGTGCGACCATCCTTGGGAACTACATCGGCACCGATGTCACCGGCACCGTCGCGATCCCCAACGACGACGACGGCGTTCATTTTGACGGCAGCGGCTCCGTCATCGTTGGCGGCACTGAATCCGGGGCCGGGAACCTGATCTCCGGCAACGGGGTCAACGGCATTGTCGCCTCAGGCGTCAATGGCGGTGCGACGATCCAGGGCAACTTCATCGGCACGAACGCTTCGGGGACGGGCGCCCTCGGCAACCAGGTGGCGGGGATAGCGACCTTCACATTCAACACGCTCATCGGCGGTACCGTACCGGGCGCGCGGAACGTCATCTCGGCGAACACCTCTGGCGTTATGATCCATGCGGACGCGACACAGACTCGGGTGCAGGGAAACTTCGTCGGCACCGACGTCACGGGAACGCAGCATCTCGGCAACTCCGTTGGTGTCCGGGTGATAGGTGACGCCAACACGATTGGCGGGACGACGGGCGTCACCGCGGACTTGTCGAGCTGCACCGGGGCGTGCAACATCATCTCGTGCAGCACGCCCCTCGCGGGCCTGGCGATTGAAGGTGATCGGAACGTCGTCCAGGGCAATTTCATCGGGACCGACGTCAACGGAACCGCCGACCATGGGAACGATGGCCCGGGTATCTTCATCGACGCGACCCTCGGCGGTTCCCCGTCGATGAATCTCATCGGTGGCCTGGTCGCGGGCGCGGGCAACTTGATTGCGTTCTCGGGGCAGGACGGAATCCGCATTCAAGGGACCGGCGCGAGCGGTAACACCATCCAGGGCAACTTCATCGGGACCAATCCTGCGGGTGCGGACCTCGGCAACACGGGCGACGGCGTCCGCGCATTCGACTCCGGACCGAACCTCATCGGCGGATCGACGGGAGGCAACACCATTGCCTACAACGACGGCGCGGGCGTGACCGACATCTTCGCCACCGGGTCGCTGTTCAAGGGCATCTCTCGCAACAGCATCTTTTCGAACGGAGGGCTCGGGATCGACCTGGGCGCAGACGGCGTCACTCCGAATGACCCGGGCGACGTGGACACGGGCGCCAACGACCTCCAGAACTTCCCGGTGCTCTCATCGGCGGTGGTCAACGCTGGTACCCGGATAGAGGGCAGTCTGGATAGCCAATCGGACGTCCTCTATCGCATTGAGTTCTTCGCCAGCGCCACCTGCGATCCCTCCGGCTATGGCGAAGGTCAGCGCTTCCTGGGATTCACCAACGTCACGACGGACGGGAACGGACACGCGGCGTTCAGCGCCACGGTTGCCAGCGCCGCCTCTTCAGGCGAGGCCATCACCGCAACGGCTATGGACCCTGCCTTCAATACATCTGAGTTCTCCGCTTGCATCCCTGTCTCGGGAGGGGGCGATCCATGTCCTGGCCCGGCGATGATCGCCCTGGGCCCGGGTGCCAACGGTCACGTCGTCTGCTCGGCCGGTTTCCCTCTGATCGCGGGCCAGTTCGCGCTCCGTGCTCCCGGCACCCTGCCCGATTCGGTCACCGCCGTGTTCGAGTGGAACAACGCCCAGCAGCTGTTCAAGTTCTGGTTCCGCGGCTTTCCCGAAGGCTTCCAGACGCTCGCCAGCCTGGTCGACGGCCGCTACTACTTCTTCCAGTCTTCGGGTTCCGGCAGCTTCGCGAACACCGGGGGCAGCTCAACCCTCGCGCCATCCGGGACGACATCCATCAACCCAACGGTTGCAGGTGCCAATGGTGTGGTCTGGGCGGGCGGCGATCATGCCATGAATACGTTCAACACCTATGCCAGCATCGATGACGCCACTGCGGTCTTCTGGTGGAACAACGTCCAGCAACGCTTCGACTTCTGGTTCCGCGGCTTCCCCGACGGCTTTCAGACGCTGACGGCCGGTATCGAACGGGGGAAGTACTACTTCTTCCAGTCCCCGGCCAATCAGCAGATCCCAATGGACTAGATTCGCCCTCCTGGTAAGCCGGCGAGCTACAACTAGCCGTTGATTCTGCGAAACGACTGCAGGGGCCGGTTCGATGAGAACCGGCCCCACTGATTTCCGAATTCGTTTTCGCCCCGGGTAGAAACTCTAGGCTTGTGGCGACTCGACAGCCGCGCCTTCGCTCTCTCCGAGGGCGGCGAACTTGCGGCGGCCCTTGGGGGTCAGCACGCCTTCGATCAACATGGTCCGCAACAACGAGGAGAACTGTGGCGGCTTCACTTCGCCATCTTCGCTGTACCAGTTCGCCGTGCGGGCGATGGAGCCGAGCAAGATGGCGACGATGAGCCTCGGACGGCCCTCGATGAAAACGCCTGTTGCCTGGCCGCTCGCCACTGCCTCTTCAAGGATCATTGCATAGGCGCGTTGAGCAACGCCGATGCGCCGGCTCACCTGCGGCTGCACTGCGACGATCTCATGGAAGAACATGTACTTGCGATGGCGGTCGAGCGTCATGTCGATCGTGATATCGATGAGGTGGACGAGTGCCGCGACAGGATCGGTGTACCGGCAGACTGACTCGCGCGCCTGGGCACTCGAGTTTTGAAGGAGCACGATACGCACTTCAGCGTAGAGATCCTCCTTCGAGGAGAAGTGATAATAGACCGTTGCCTTGGTGACTCCGGCCGCGTGGGCGACGTCATCGATGGACGACGCAGCGTAGCCTCGTTCGCCGAAGATGTTCGCCGCAGCGGCGACGATTGACTCGCGAGTTCCGCCAGCCGTCTTGCTCCGCCGACGATTGATCTGGCTCGACTGTTCTGCCTCCACCACGCGTTGCACACCCCCGTTTGAACACTGTGTCCGCTCTTGAGACGGCCCGAAGCCCGGCGCCTGGCCCGCTCTAGAATGCCAGAAAGCGATGCTGCGGTCTCAAGAATGATCTCACGATCGGCCGGACGGATGAACTTGCCAACCTATACTGGCAAGTCTAATATCCCTTGGACAGACGTTCCAGTCGCGCAAGCGTGATGGAACAACGGAGGGAATACGTACTGTGTCACTGGATAACTACTGGCTGAAACGAACCAACGGGCGCCTGGGGCGGCGCCGGCTCCTCGCGGGCGCTTCCACCGCCGGGCTTGGCCTCGCGGGCCTCGCGGCCGTCGGTTGCGGCGATGACGACGACGATGGCGGCACTACGGGGACCCCGGGCGGCGGCGGCGCGACCGCGCAACCCACTGCGGCCGCCCAGGCGAACCTGACTGCAACGCTCAATGTTGGCATCGGCTCCGACATCGGGAGTGGGGACCCTCAATCGCTCGCTGGCACTGGTGGTGGCAACTGGCCGAACACCAGCACCCACTTCATCACGCCACTCCACACAGATCGGGACACGTCCGACGTCGTCGCGTACGCCGCCGAGTGGGCCTGGGTCGACGCGAACAAGGGTATAACGCTGAAGGTAAAGCCGGGCATCAAGTTCCACAACGGCGAGGTGCTCAATGCCGACCAGCTCAAGTTCAACATTGACCGCGAACTCGGGCGGGCCGAGTACAACACCAAGTTTGCCAGCGGACACAAGAGCCAGTTCATCAACATCGGCGAAGTCAAGATCGTCGACGAAATGACCGTCCGGCTGGAGGTCATCAGTCCGGACGTGATCCTCCCGAGCAAGATGGCCGGGTCACTCCTGCTTGTGCCCCGCAAGTACGTTGAGCAGGTGGGAGACACGGGTTTCGCGGCGAACCCGGTCGGAAACGGACCGTTCAAGTTTGTTTCGCGCGTCGCCGATTCGCAGATCAAGAGCGTCCGCTTCGACGACTTCTTCTACGGCAGGGACCAGAAATACGGCCCTCGCCTGCCCTGGATTCAGAACCTGAACCAGCGAGTGATCCCCGAGGAGACAGCGCGGATCGCGGCCCTCGAGGCAGGTGAAATCGACCTCGCGCACAATGTCTCATCGGACCTCGCCAAGCAATTCCAGAGCAAGTCCGGCTTCACGGTGTTTGCGCTGCCGGGCGACCAGCCGATGCACATCCACATCAACACGACCATCGATAAGGGCATAGGCGGCGGCCCGAATCCATGGAAGGATGTTCGCGTCCGCCGCGCGGCCAATATGGCCATTGACCTCGACACAATCGTCAAGACGATCCTCACCGGAAACGAGAAGCGGAGCTTTGGCTCGGCGCAGCGCTCAGTCGGATTCCCGCAGGACCTCCCTGGCAAAGCGTTCAAGTACGATCCGGCACAGGCGAAGGCGCTGCTGACGCAGGCCGGCTTCGCCAACGGCTTCGAAACCGTGTTCAACTACCCGACGGGCCGATGGCCCAATACCGAACCCGTCGTGCAGGCGATCGCCAGCTACCTGGACAAAGTCGGCATCAAGGCCAAGCTCCAGGCGCAGCAATACCAGGTCACGACGACGGCGTTCAAGCAGCGCAGCAATGAAGGACTCACCTTCTGGGGCATGTCCGGCGGCGACGATCCCGGCCCGAACTTCCGCTACGGGTATCACTCCGAGGGCGGCTACACGATGTCGTATGATCCTGCCCTCGGTCTGGATTCGCTCATCGTGCAGAGCGAGGCAGCGTTCGACCCGGCGCAACGCAAGAGCCTCATCGGCCAGGTGATCACGAAGTTCTACGAGAACGCGTCGTGGATCTTCCTCTATGAGCCGGTGACCATCGCGATCGCCAACTCCAAGAAGGTTCAATGGACCCCCTACAACAAGGTCCTTTCGAATCCCGAATTCTGGAACATCAAGGTGATAGGCAGTTGATGGAGCAAGACGTACTCCTGGTCGACAAAGGACCGGTGACCACACTTACGTTGAATCGTCCGGAAAAGCTCAATGCGTTGAATCGCCAGTTGGGGACGACGTTCATTCAGACGATGATGGAAGTTGGGTTCGATCCGGCGGTTCGCGCGATCGTGATCCGCGGATCCGGCCGGTCCTTTTGCGCCGGCGATGACGTCTCTGGAACTTCGCCAGTGGACCCGGCCTATGACCGCAGCGATCCCATCGCTGCGGGCCGTCTCGGCCACTACTGGCAGCTGCAACGCACTATTCGCCTTGTTCCACGCCCTGTCATTGTCCGCGTCCATGGGCATTGCATGGGCGCGGGCATGGACATGATGCTGTCCTCCGACTACGCCGTGGCGGCAGACACGGCGATCTTCGCGGTGGTGTTCATCAAGCGGGCAATCGCTGCGGGCACCGTCATGCTTCCCCGCTACGTCGGGATGAAGCGGGCAACGGAAATGCTCTTCGAAGGCGAAACGATCAACGCTCACCAGGCCCTCGAGTTGGGCCTGGTGACGAAGGTCGTACCCGAGCCGCAGCTCGATGCGGAAGTCTCGGCGCTCGCGGAGAAGCTCGCGAACAGCGCGACGCGAACCATCGGGCTGATCAAGCACGGGCTCAACCAGGCCTACTTCCCGGCCCTCGAAGACGAATTGCAGGACATGGCGTTTCTTCAGCAATTCGCTTCCAGGACTGAGGACTCAGCGGAGGCGAAGAGCGCATGGCGTGAACGCCGTAAGCCCGTCTTCGCCGGGCGGTAAGGGACCATGGGCAATTCGCGAAGCCTCTGGCGCCTGTTGCTCCCGCGCTTTCTCCAGGCCGTTGTCGTCATCTGGGTCGTGGTGACGGTGGTGTTCTTCATCACCCGTCTCACCGGTGATCCGATCACGATCCTCGCCCCCGTGAGCGCCACGCAGGCAGACATTGACGAAATCAAGGAAGCGAACGGGCTCGACGACCCGATCCCCGTGCAATACGTGCGCTTCCTCTGGCAGGCGGTCAGGCTCGACATGGGGAACTCGTTCCGCACCGGCCAGCCTGCGTTTCACGAAATCCGGTCGCGCATCATCCCCACAGCCCAGTTAGGAGCGACTGCGCTCACGTTCTCGCTCATCTTTGGCGTCACCATCGGGACTTTGTCCGCGGTCTTGCGCGGCACTCCGGTCGATGTCTTTGCACGGATGATTGCGCTGCTGGGACAGGCCGCGCCCAACTTCTGGCTCGGCATCATGCTCATTCTGCTCTTCGCCGTGAAGTTGGAAGTCGTGCCCACCGGCGGCAACACAAGCTGGAACTCAATCATCCTGCCTGCACTGACGCTCGGTTCGGCGAGTTCGGCATCAATCATTCGGCTGACTCGCAGTGGGATGCTCGATGTGATGCGCAGCGATTTCGTGCGCACGGCCCGGGCGAAGGGCGTTCCCGAACGACTCATCATCTGGCGGCACACCCTTCGTCATGCGTTGCTGCCGGTGCTCACCGTGCTCGGCATCCAGGTCGGCTTCGTGTTGTCGGGGTCGATCGTTGTGGAGACAGTCTTCTCGTGGCCGGGCATGGGCCGGCTCATGATTCAGTCGATCAACAGTTCCGACTACCCCGTCGTCCAGATGGGCGTGATGCTCACGGCCATTATGATCGTCACCGCCAATTTCCTGGTCGATGTCTGCTATTCGCTGCTCGACCCGCGCATTTCGAGTTCCGCCGTATGACGACAGACACTCCGCACACCACCATTTCCGCGACATCTCTGGAATGGGTCGCGCCGCCTCGGCCACTGCGCGTAAAGCTGCGCCGCTTCAAAGGGGCGGCGCCGTGGCTGTGCGTCTATTTGGCCTTCATCATCATTGGTGTCGGCGCACCGGTGATCGCTCCCCACGACCCGAACGATCAGGAACTCATCGCCCGGTTGCTTCCGCCGTTCTGGGAGGACCGGGGGACGGCGTCCCATCTTCTCGGGACGGATAACCTTGGCCGCGACGTGCTGTCCCGCATGATTTACGGAACGCGGCTGTCGCTGTTCGTGGTCGCTGTGTCAGTGCCGTTGTCGATGGTGTTCGGGTCGACGCTCGGCCTCGTGGCCGGCCTGCGCGGCGGCATCGTCGACAAGCTCATCATGCGCATGGTCGATATCCAGCTCGCGCTGCCGGCCATTCTTTTTGCTGTACTCCTAGCGGCAGCCTATGGCGCCAGCCTGCGCAACGTGCTGCTCATCATCGTGTTCTTTCGCTGGGCCGGGTTCGCGCGGCTGGTTCGTGGCGAGGTGCTCAGCTTGCGCGAACGCGACTTCGTGCTCGCGACACGCTCCGTCGGCGCGTCTGAAACGCGCATCGCTATCCGCCACATCGTTCCGAATCTGATGAACGTTGTGGTCATCCTCGCGACGCTCGACATCGCCAGCGTCATCCTCATTGAAGCTGCGCTGAGCTTCATTGGTGTGGGCGTGCCGCCGCCAACTGCATCGTGGGGTGCGATGGTTTCTGAAGGGCGCAACTACATCACGGTCGCCTGGTGGCTCGCCACGCTGCCCGGTTTGGCCATCCTCATCGTGTCGCTTTCGGGCAACCTCATCGGCGACTGGCTCCGCGACTATCTCGACCCGAAGTTGAGAAACTAGTGGATGCCTGACATCGAATTGCCGCTTGCCGGCGCACGAGTTGTGGACCTGACCGACGAATCCGGCGTCTTCGCGGCGCGGTTGCTCGCCGACCTCGGCGCAGAGGTTGTCCGAGTTGAATCCCCGCGCGGGGATTCAATCCGGCGTCGTGGGCCGTTTGCGGAAGGCGGGGCGGCCTGCGAAGGCGGCTACCCGCACTTGCTCTACAACGCCGGCAAGCGATCGGTGGCCCTGAATCTCGCGGAGGGCGCCGACCGCGAACGTCTCGAGCAGATTCTCGCGAGGGCCGAACTGGTGCTCGCACCAGTACGCCGTAGCGCGGTGCTCAACGAGATCCTGGACCCTGTACGGCTTGCGAGGGTGCACCCTCACCTTGCCCTCGTTGACATCGTCTGGCGACGCGACGCCCCGGCACTTCCCGGCAGCGACCTTGCGGCCGTGGCATCCGGTGGTCTGCTCTGGCTCAACGGGTTCCCGGGGGATCCTCCGAATTATCCCGCGGGGTTTCTTGGCTATAAGCAGGCATCGCTCGCGGCCGCCTTCGCCGCGGTTTCGCTGCTGCGCTCAGGTGCCCTCGGGCACCCGGCCCGTCATGCGACCATCGGGATACAGGAGGCCGTCACCTGGACGACTATCCAGAGCGGCAACCAGAACGCCTGGCTGTGGGAGCACCGCAGTCCCGGCCGGACTGGCGGGTCCACGGCAGGAAACCAGTCCATCTACCAGGCGAAGGACGGCGGCTGGGTTTCGTTCGTCATCCCGCCACCCTATTGGAGTTCCTATGCGGCGTGGGTCAACGAAGTCTTCGGTGAAGACATGTTCCTCGCGCCGGAATGGAGCGACCCACACTATCGAATTGGCAAGGGCGAAATCGTCGGCCCGTTCACGCGGGAACTCTGCAGAAGGTTCAGTGCGCGCCAACTCGTGGACATCGGACAGGCGCGCCACCTCCTTGTCTGCCCCGTGAACACGGTGGAGGACCTCGCGAACGACGAGCACTTGATCGCGCGAGGGTTCTATGAAGACACCTGGCAACCATCCATCCAACGTTCCGTGAGGATGCCGCTGTCCCCTTTTCGGAGCGCCGGGGCGCCGAACTCCCTGCGGCCCGCGCCCGCGCTGGGCGAACACACGGCCGATGTCCTGGAAGCGATGGGCGGCGCGGTCCCTACCCCTGCCGCGCCGCCTTCGCCCGCCATTCCCGGCCTGCCCCTTCGCGGCGTTCGCGTGCTGGACTTCTGCTGGCTCATCGCCGGGCCGCTGAGCACGCGCCTGCTCGCCGACCTGGGCGCGGAAGTGATCAAGGTCGAATCCCATGCCCGCCTGGACCGCATCCGTGAAGGCCAGATCACGCCGCCTGGCGGCTCCAGCATCAACACGGCGCCCGTCTTCAACGACTGCAATACCAACAAGAAGAGCATCGCGCTCAACCTGGGTTCGCCCAGGGGCATCGAGATTGCCCGGCGCCTCGTCGCGACCGCCGACATGGTGACCTCAAATTTCACACCAGAACGCATGGACCGTTGGGGCCTGGGCTATTCCGACCTCGTCGCGATCAAGCCCGACATCATCGCCGCCAGCATGCCGGTGATGGGCCGGGAAGGGCCGCACAGCTCCTGGGGAGCCTACGGCAACGGCGTCATCGCGATGTCCGGCATCTCGTCCCTCACAGGCTTCCCGAATCGCCCGCCCGTCGGACTGGGCCCGCTCCACTCCGATTTCACTGCGCCCTACTTCCTCGCGACGCAGGTCATGGCTGCGCTCCGTTACCGCGATCGGACGGGTAAGGGCCAGTTCATCGAGATGGCGCAATACGAGACGGCCGTGGCACTCCTCGACACAGAACTGACCGAGTACCTGAACGGTGGCCCAATGCCCGAACGGCGAGGAAACCGCAGCCGCTTCGAAGCCCCCCACGGCGTCTTCCGCGCCGCGGGAGACGACTCATGGGTCGCACTCAGCGCGCGCGACGACGAGCAATGGCAGACGCTTTGCCGGGTGATTGGTCGCGAAGACCTCGGCCACCGCCCTGAGCTGGCCCACCTCGAGGGGCGCCGGGCCCACGAAGACGAGATCGAGGCGGCAATCACCGAATTCACATCAAGCCTCACCGCGCCGGAAATCGCAACCGAACTTCTCGCCGCGGGTATCGCTGCGAGCCCCGTGAACCGCATCCAGGATCTCGTGGAGACGGACCCTGGAATGGCGGGCTTTTTCGTTCCACTGCCGCATCCCGAAGTTGGCTCGATCCTCACGCAAAACGAACCCGTCATCCTCGATGGCAACCGGCTGCCGCTGACGCGCGCGCCGCTGTTTGGCGAACACACCCACGAAGTCCTTGCGGACCTCCTCGGAATCGGTGACAACGAGTTCGCTGAGCTGGTGGCGGAGGGCGTCCTTTCGTAGTGTGGGTGGGCTTCCGGGGAAACCAACGGCGGGCAATCATCACGTGCACACGCGGCTTTCTGCGAGCACGCAATGTTCGTTTCGAACTCACCCTCTGGAGGAACCATGACCATTTCTCGCCTGCTCATCGCCAATCGTGGTGAGATCGCGATCCGGATCGGCCGTACCGCGGCTGCCATGGGCATCCACACCACGGTGGTCTATTCCGAAGACGATGCGAACTCCCTGCACACGAAGAAGGCGGACGCTGCCCTGCCTTTGCGTGGGTCCGGCGCCGCAGCATACCTCGACGCGGCACAGATCGTCGCCGTGGCGAAGGAAGCCGGTTGCGACGCCATTCACCCTGGCTATGGCTTTCTCAGCGAGAACGCGGCCCTGGCGCGCCTCTGCTCCGAGGCAAACATCACGTTCGTTGGCCCCTCCCACGAGACCCTGGAGCTGTTCGGGGACAAGGTGAAGGCACGCCAGCTGGCTATGCACGCGGGCGTGCCCGTGTTGCCGGGCAGCGCCGGCGCCGTGACAGCCGAAGAGGCTCGCGCCTTCCTCGTGGGCCTCGGGAACGGCAAGGCGATCATGATTAAGGCGCTCGCCGGCGGCGGTGGGCGCGGCGCGCGCGCGGTCGAAAGAGTGGAAGACGTCGAGTCGGCCTATGCGCGCTGCCGCTCGGAAGCGCTCGCCGCCTTCGGCAACGGCGATGTCTTCGTTGAGCAATACCTGCCGCGCGCACGCCACGTCGAGGTGCAGATCGCCGGCGATGGCTCGGGCGCGGTATCGCACCTCTGGGAGCGCGAGTGCAGCATCCAGCGGCGCTACCAAAAACTGGTCGAAATCGCTCCCAGCCCGGGGCTCCCTCCGGAACTGCGCCAGCGCCTCACCGCCGCCGCGGTGCGGCTTGCTTCCGAAAGCCGCTACGCCAGCCTTGGCACCTTCGAATTCCTCGTCGATGCGACCAACCTGGCAGACAACACCGCATTCGCGTTCATCGAAGCGAACCCCCGGCTGCAGGTAGAGCACACCGTCACCGAGGAAGTGCTCGGGCTGGATCTCGTGCGCATCCAGCTGGAACTCGCGGGTGGGCAGTCGCTGGCGTCGCTCGGGCTGCTGCAACAGGATGTCCCGCAGCCGCGCGGCTATGCCATCCAGGCGCGGGTGAACATGGAAACGATGGCCGCGGACGGTTCGGCGAAGCCATCCGGGGGCACGCTGACCGCTTTCGAAGTCCCCACCGGCCCTGGGGTGCGCACCGATACCTTCGGCTATTCCGGGTATCGCACGAATCCTCGCTTCGATTCCCTGCTGGCAAAGGTCATCGTGCATTCCCCTTCGAACCACTTCGACCAGGCGGTGGCCAAGGCCTACCGGGCCCTGTGCGAATTCCGCATTGAGGGCGTACCAACCAATGTGCCTTTCCTTCAGAACCTCATGCGGCACCCGAGCTTCGTCTCCGGCGGCGCCTATACGCGATTCGTTGAGGACCACATCACGGAACTCGCCACCCAGGACGGGCACCAACGGCTCTACTTCGCCCCGGCCGCCACGGCAGCGGCAGGGGCAGCTCGCCTCGCCGGCGTGCGCGTCAACGCACTCGATCCACTGGCCGTGCTTGACTACGGAAAGTCTGGAGCGCCGGCACGCGCCGCCGAGCCCGAACCGGCCGCGCCAGCCATCGCTTCAGACGTGCACGTCCCGGAAGGCGCCGCAGCCATCGCCGCTCCGTTGCAGGGCACCATCGTGCAGGTCGATGTCGCGGAGGGTGACTTTGTTCGCATCGGGCAGCAGGTCGTCGTGATGGAAGCGATGAAGATGCAGCACATTGTCGCCAGCGAACGCAGCGGCACCGTCTTGCAGGTCACCGTCGCGGCTGGCGACACGGTCTTCGAGGGCCATCCCCTGCTCCTCATCGAACCGAGCGCGGTGGAAGTCGTAGCCGAGAGGGGCAGCGAAGAAGTCGACCTCGACCACATTCGACCGGACCTCGCGCTCATTCACGAACGCCACGCGGTGACGCTCGATGCCGCCCGGCCCGATGCGGTCGCGCGGCGCCGCAAAACAGGCCAGCGAACGGCACGCGAGAACATTGACGACCTCTGCGATCCAGGCTCGTTCGTAGAGCACGGTTCGCTCGTGCTGACGCCCGGCACCGGGCTCCCCCTGGAGGAAGTCATCAAGCGCTTCCCGACCGACGGCATGGTGACAGGCGTCGGCACCATCAACGGACATCTCTTCCCCGAGCCAGCATCTCGCGCTGTCGTGATGTCGTACGACTACACGGTGCTGGCCGGGACCCAGGGCACCGTGAACCACCCGAAGACGGACCGCATGCTCGGCCTTGCCGAAAAGTGGCGGCTCCCGGTGGTTTTCTTCGCGGAGGGCGGTGGTGGGCGCGCCGGCACCGGCGGAACACGGGCTGGAGGCCAGGCGCCTACACCCCGCGAGGAACTGGGCGGAGGCCGTCCGCTCGATACACCCACCTTCGCGAGCATGGCCCGGCTCAGCGGACACGTGCCGCTCGTGGGCGTCACATCCGGCCGTTGTTTCGCAGGCAACGCGGCGCTGCTCGGGTGCTGCGATGTCATCATCGCGACCAGGAATTCGAACATCGGCATGGGCGGGCCCGCGATGGTCGAAGGTGCCAGTCTCGGCGTCTTCGCACCCGAGGACATTGGCCCGCTGGATGTCCAGGCCGCGAACGGCGTCGTCGACGTCGCCGTTGAGGATGAGGCGGAGGCCGTCGCGGTCGCGAAGCGGTATCTCTCGTACTTCCAGGGGGCTGTGAGCGATTGGCAGTGCGAAGACCAGCGGCTCCTCCGCACCGTCATCCCCGAGAACCGGCTTCGCATTTACGACGTCCGCAAGGTCATCGAAACGCTGGCAGATACCGGCTCCGTGCTTGAACTGCGCCGCCAGTTTGGGCCGGGCATGATCACGGCGTTTGCCCGCATCGAAGGGCGCCCGATTGGCATCGTCGCGAACAACCCTGCTCACCTGGCCGGCGCCATCGACAGCGAAGGTTCCGATAAGGCGGCGCGCTTCATGCAGCTGCTCGATGCATTTGATATCCCGCTGCTCGTCCTCTGCGATACGCCCGGGATGATGGTTGGCCCGGAAGTCGAGAAGACGGCGCTCGTCCGGCACTGCAGCCGGCTGTTTGTGACCGGCGCGAACCTCACCATCCCGCACTTCACGATCGTGCTGCGCAAAGCGTACGGGCTGGGTGCGCAGGCGATGGCCGGGGGCGCATTCAAAGAGCCCTTCTTCGCAGTCGCCTGGCCGACGGCCGAGTTCGGCGGCATGGGCCTCGAAGGCCAGGTGAAGCTCGGGTTCCGCAACGAACTGGCCGCCATCGAAGACCCGGAGGCGCGCCTCCAGCGTTACCAGGATCTCGTCGACCGGGCCTACCAGCGGAGCAAGGCGATCAACTACGGCGTCTCGTTCGGGGTTGACGACGTCATCGACCCTTACGACTCGCGTCGCTGGCTGGGAAGCGCGCTCCGCTCGGTGCCGGCGCCGCTTCCTCGCGCCGGGAAGAAGCGCCGGAACGTCGACACCTGGTAGCACCGCTGCGCGCGAATCGCGTAGGGTAAACGGCGGAGGTAGTTCATGACCAACGGCATTGTCTTCATCCATGCCTTCCCGCTCGATGGGAGCATGTGGGCGGATCAACTCGAGTCCTTAGGGCGCGATGCCCTGGCGATCGCACCAGACCTGCCCGGCTTCGGCGGCGCGCCGGGCGCGGGCTCGACCATGACCATGGATGCTGCCGCAGACCACGTCGCCCGGGCGGCCCGGGAAGCGGGCATCGACCGTGCCACCTTCATCGGCCTGTCGATGGGTGGCTACGTGGCGCTCGCGCTCTGGCGCCGGCACCGCCGGCTCGTGCGGGGGTTCGTCTTCGCGAACACGAAGGCCGAGGGAGATGACGAGCCCGGCAAAGAGCGGCGCCGTCAGCTTGCGGACAGGCTGGAGGCCGAAGGCAGCGCCTTCCTCGTGGAGAGCCCGCCGCCCCTGCTTTCGGGCGCAGCCCCTGCCACTCTGCGTGAAGACGTGAGACGGATCATGGCGCGGCAGCGTGCGGGCTCCATCGCGGCGGCCGCCCGGGGCATGGCGGACCGTCCGGACTCGACGCCGGATCTCGCCGGCGTATCGGTCCCAACTCTCGTAATCACATCGTCGGACGACACGCTGATCCCGCCCGCGGCCACGAAGCCGCTTGCGGACGGGATCCGCGGCGCGCGGTTCGAAACCATCCCGGGGGCCGGGCACCTTTCGAACCTGGAAGCGCCCCGCGCCTTCAACGACCTCGTCCGTTCACACCTCCGGCACGTCGGCCCCTGAGGTCACGGGCCGCGCCCGGTGCATGGCGCTGTCGCCCCGGCGTTGAAACCCAGCCTCTGCAGCAGCTGTCCCAGTGCGTCGTAGGGTTCTGTCTCGTCCACGGAGCCCGATGGGATGCGTGCACGGGCGAAGGCCCCCTTGAGCTGGCCGCACATGTTGTCCAGGGTCTGGGCGGAAAGCACCCACCCCAGTGGCGCCGCCACCTCTGGCGACGTGGAGAGCGAAAGGTGGACCACGTGGGGTTGCGATTTTGCCGACGGGGCCGCCGGGCCGCAGGGGATGGACTTCCTGTCGAAGACGGCCGCGGAGGTTTGTTCCAGGGCAGCCGTGGTCACCGGGTTGGCGGCGAGGAACGTTGAGACGGGCAGTACGAGCTCCAGTGGGCGTCCGGGGTCGGCCGCGCTCGCCGAACTCTGGTAGCCGCTCGACAGCACCACGAGCCACGGCTCAATGCAGTTCACGCCCTTTGCGTTGTGTTCACGGACCTGCTGCTGCACACCGACCCACATCTGCAAAGCGGTGAGAATGCCGCTTCCTTCGATGTAGCCGCCGTCCACCGCGTACGTCGTCTTGCGGTCAAACTCTGGCGCCGCGGCCGGAGCTTCGGGCGCAGCCTGGACGACGCTTCCGCCGCCCGGAGCCGTCGGCCGAGCGATGCAACGGTAGAGCGCGCCCGACGGTGCGACGCCAGGGAAGCGCGCGGAAAGATACCCGGCGGTGAGCGCGGAGATCCGTGAACGAGTGTCTTCGGCATTGGAGCACCTGGGGAGCGAACCGTCGCTGCTTTCGCCGTCGCCCCGCGCCTGGACCGCCCGGCCCCCATCGATGGCGCCGCTCACGGGCCCGGTGAGCGAGGTAGTGTCGAGGCAGTTGAGTCCGTCGTTTGCGGGCAGATCCAACGTGTTGCTGAGGATCACGCGGCATCCGTCGGTCACCGATGTGGCGTTGAAAGCCACGACGGGCGTCCACGAAGTTCCCGGCCCGGAAGCCTCGTCGAGCGTCAGTGGGCGCGTTCGATTTGTTGCCTCGTCTGTCACTGCGAACTTCGGTACTGCCTCCAGCCATCGCTCTTGCATCAGCTCGGCGCGGTCCTTCCAGCCGGTCTGGATGCCAAGCAACGGCTGGGGAGCGTCGCGCAGGAACAGCGCCGCGAACGCCGAAGCCAGCCCGTCGTCGCGAAACATCTTTCGGATGTGCTCTTCCGAGTAGGCAGGCTCCGCGGATGGCGCCTGCCCGGCGGATTCCGTTTTCGTGGTCGCCAGCCATGTCGCAGTGCCGACGGAACCGCCCGACACGCTGCTGATCGCGAACACGCTGTGCGCAGCGCAGTCGTTGCCCGTGAAGAGAGCGTCCAGTCCGATGGACGCCCAATACCCGGCCTTGGCGCCACCGCCGGGGATGGCCACGAACACCATCGGCGTGGCGTTGCCTGGCGTGCATGCGTGTGCGTTGGGCAGCCATGCATCGAACGCCGCGCCGATGGACGCGTAACGTCCCGGAGTGGCGTCTCCGGGCTTGATCACCTCGGCGTCGTGGTAGCCCCCTTCGCGGTTGAGCATGCTCGCCGTCAGCCAGGTGATGGCCAGCAGCGCCAGGAGCGGCATTCTGTGGCCAAGCCCGAGGCGGCGTGCGGCGCCCCAGCCGTTCCGGCGCTGTCCCACGTTGATCAGGCTGCCAAGGACGACGGCATAGGTGCCGACGCAGATAGCGATGGTGCCCGTCGTGCCCCAGTGCACCGCATATTCCGGTTTCAGGAGCAGGGAGAGGCCACCCAGCGCCGTCAGCCCACCGGCGCCGGCGAGCAGTCCTCTGCTCGCGGACTGCACATTGGGAACGAAGCGAACAACGACCTGCATGACGAAGCCGCCGGTCCCGGCGACCATGATTCCGACGACCACGGGCCAGGCCCAGGCCCCGCCTTCGAGAACCAGGCCCGGCAAGGCCGCCCGCGCGAGGCCGATTCCGCCAACCATCGCGGCAACGCCGCCGAGGCCTCCGATCCACGCGAGGCCCTTCGGCCCGGGACGCGCTCCTGCGAACCGGGCCTGGGCCCCTCCCGCAGGGCCCACGCCGATGCCCGAGAGTGCCAGGACTCCGCCCAGCGCCGAGATCACCGCAGCCACGATCAGCGGAGCCAGCCAGGTTACCCCGCTCACCGTTCCATCGACCACGACCTGAAGGATGAGCACGACTACCGACACCAGAGCGGCTGCGACAAGCACCATCCAACTGCGAACCTCGCGGCCCGCGGGTGCGTCAGGGGAAGCCAGGGAGGCGTAGGCCCCGGCCATCACCGAGAACGGCAGCGAGGCGATGGCGACCGCGGCCATCAGGAACGGCCAGCGGTTGCCGTTGGCCCACTCCAGCATCTGGTAGCGCAGCACGTCGGGTATCTGGTCGAGCGTGTCCCCGGCCGGGTAGCACACGAAGACGGCAAACACCGCGATGAGCACGACGAGCCACGATAGCGTGATGAACGGGGCCTGCTCTCCCCCGGAACGCTGCGCTGCCGCTGCCTGTCGCACCACATTGGGGACGGACGGCGTGTCCGGTGCATCGTGGAACAGGCAACCGATCAGGAGCGCTACCGTCCCGGCTACGGCGACCCACTTGGCGAAAGCGAGCCATGGGATGACGGGCAGGAGCGCGTTGCCATCGTTGAGATCCCACAGGATCTGCGCCGTCACTACGGTCTCGAGGAGGTCGGCGGCGAGCAACGCGAGCGGTCCGGCAAACCACGAGACTCCCGGCGCACCAAGCCGCTTGATCGCGCAGGCCAGGAAGCATGCGAATACGGGGACATAGAACAGGTCGATCGCCGTATGCCAGCGCACGATCGACTGCGCGACCACGCCTCCGCCCGCGGCCTCGGCGGTGGCGTCGACCTCCGTCCACACCTCGACGGCCGAACGGAGCGTTTTGGTGTCCCAGGGTGTGGGGTTGAAGCCGCTGTAGGCACCGGGGCCAAATGACAGGCTGCCGGCCGCCTGCGCAGCCTGGAGGAGGCGCCCGAGTTCCTGCAACAGGACGAACCCAAGGACCATCAGGCCAGTTGCCGCCCAGAAGACGAACTGGTGGTTTGCAACCGGAGCGAACCCCTTCGCCCATGGAGACATCAGTCTGCCGAGGCGAACGAGGAACTTCTGAACAGTGGAAGAGATGCTGCGCATTCCGCTCTCCTGTCCGGCGTCATTCGGCGCCCGAAGATTCGTTGCCGTTATACATCCGTCTGCACCGCATCTCAAGAGAACGACGTCACCCAACAGGACGGGGCCTCAGTCCGGTGGGGCCGCGATGATGGGTCGCACGGACGTTACGACGGGTGGTGATGGCGTGGTCCACTGCACCCATGGATACGCAGACGTGGGAAGTTGAACAGGTCGACATGGAGCCCGTGACGGGGCTCGGCATCCGCGAAGTGGTGAACGGGGAAGCGGCGCTGCCAGCGTTCTTTGACGGGGCATTTGGTGAAATCGCGGCGTATATTGGTGCGCATGGAGGCGCGTTTGCCGGTCCGCCGTTTGCACAGTACTTCAACATCGATGCCACAGCTGTCGATGTGCAGGTAGTATTCCCAACAGCCCGGCCCCTGGATGGTTCGGGCCGCATCGAACCGGTGAGCCTCCCGGGCGGTTCGGCCGCGCAGGTGGAGTACCTCGGGCCGTATGAAGAGATGGTCCCGGCCTACGACGCCATCAACGCCTGGCTGGCAACGACAGGGCGAAGGGCGTCCGGCCCACCTCGCGAGATCTACTTCACGAGCCCAAAGGAAGAGCCGGATCCGGCCAAGTGGCGCACAGTCATCGTGCAGCCGATCGAATAGCTCATCGTCTGGACCAGCCCGGCCCCAGCGGCTATAACCATCGCGACACGGCTTCGGTAGTCCGCCGTACTCGCAGGAGACGCAGATGGCGCTGGAACGGCTCAAGATCCCCGAACATCTCACGGTCAGGGTCCCCGAAGGGGTGATGCGCGCCGCCGTTGTCGATCTCTTTGTCGTGAACGGGATGCCGCAGGCAGACGCACAGCAGGCGGCGGATGTGCTCATCTGGGCAGACCTGCATGGGGTCGATTCGCACGGCGTGAGCAACATGATGGTCTCCTACCTGAACGGTTTGAAAGCCGGCACCATCAACCCGGCGCCCCAATGCCGAACGATCCGCGAGTCGCCCGGTACGGCCACCATCGACAGCGACCGCGGTCTCGGCCTCGTGGCTGGTCCTGCGGCGATGCGAATTGCCATCGATAAAGCCATGAGCGTCGGCGTCGGCTGTGTAGTCGTGAACAACGGCCGGCACTTTGGCGCGGCGGGCTATCACGCGGCGATGGCGCTCGAACACGACATGCTTGGCATGGCGATGACCGTCGGCGGCCTCTCCGTCGTCCCCACATATGGAGCGAAAGCGATGGTTGGCCTGAACCCGCTCGCGTTCGCCGCGCCTGCGCGCAACGAGGCGCCGTTCATTTTCGACGCTTCCATGAGCTCCGTCGCCGGCAACAAGATCCGGCTTGCGCGGCGCATGGGAGCGCAGGCCGCGGGCGGTTGGATCGCCGGGCCGGACGGCACTCCGCTCATGGAAGACAGCCCGGTGCCGGACCAATTCATGATGCTCCCTCTCGGGGCAACCCGGGATATCGGCTCCCACAAGGGCTACTCCCTCGCCGTCATGGTCGACATCCTCACCGGTGTGCTTGCGGGTGTCGGCCCCGGCTTCACCGCGGGTGGCAACGTCTCTCATCACTTCCTCGCCTACCGGATCGATGCGTTCACCGATGTGGATGAGTTCAAGGACCACATGGATGTCTACCTCCGCGGCCTGCAGGAGACGCCGACCGCGCCCGGGCATTCCCGCGTCGAATACGCCGGCCTGGGCATGAGTGAAGCGCTGGCCGATCGCAGCGTGAACGGCATCCCCTACCACCGCGAGGTCGTCGACCAATTCAAGGCATGGGCCGCAGAATACGGCACGGCCGATCGCCTGTAGCCCGGAGGAACACGATGCCTTTTCCGAAGCCGGTCACGCCGGACACCGTATACGAGCCCGTGCCCATGTGGGCGAAGGTGCCGCACGGCCTCTGGCTGCGCGAGGCCACTTCCGTCACCGTCGATTCCGAGGACAACGTCTACGTTTTCAATCGCGGCAACATGCCCGTACTCGTCTTCGACCGTGACGGCAACGTTGTCCGCATGTGGGGCAACGACAACCCCTGGCAGGGCGTCACCGAGATCATCGATCCGTATGGCAATCCGATGAAGAAGTGGGAAGGCACCCAGTACACCTGGGCCCACTCCATTCGCAGTGACCACGAAGACAACCTCTGGCTTGTCGACAATGTCGGGAACAAGCTGTTCAAGACCAGCCGGACGGGCACGACGCTCATGACCCTGGGCACCGGGGTGCCTGCCCCGCGTCAGAGCGGTCAGATGTTCAACCGCCCGACCGACATCGCCGTGAACCCCTCGAACGGCGACGTGTTCGTTTCCGATGGCTACGGCAATTCGCGTGTGCACCGGCTGGACAAAGCGGGCAACCACATCCTCTCGTGGGGCGAACCGGGTTCGGACCACGGCCAGTTCAGCCTGCCCCACAACATCGCGATGCTCGGCACGGACCGTGTCATCGTCTGTGACCGCGAGAACCACCGTGTCCAGGTGTTTACGACCGAGGGCGAATTCGTGAACGCCTGG
This sequence comes from uncultured Anaerolineaceae bacterium, assembly GCA_964474285.1. Taxonomy (GTDB): domain Bacteria; phylum Chloroflexota; class Dehalococcoidia; order Tepidiformales; family Tepidiformaceae; genus JACRBT01. Next base: position 27,049 of record CAYYSD010000003.1, read on the forward strand.
CACGTGCACCATGCGGTCGCCGTCTGGGCCAGCCGCCACGACGACAACACGGTCTACATCGCTGAGCAGGGTCCGCCCCCGGTGCAGTTCGGTGTGCCCAATCTCGGGCACCGTGTTTCGATCTACACCCGTGACGGCGAGCTCCAGACGCGCATCGGCGCCCGCCTTCCCGGCGAAGCGCCTGACCAGTTCCTCTGGCCGCACAGCCTCTCAGTCGATTCCGAAGGCAGCATCTACGTGGCTGATGTCTCTTACGTGGAGGTGGGTTCGAAGCACAACCCGCCGCGCGAAATGGTCAGCCTGCATAAGTGGCGGCGCGTCCGGAACTGAAACGTCCCAAAGTCACACGGGCGCAACGGACGCGCGTATGCTTTGCCCCGCCGCTTCTCGGCGCACGGGGATTCCGATGGTGATTGCAACCGTTCAACCGAAAGACTGTCTCGCTCGTACAAGTGGGACGTTCACTGTCAGCGGACTTGATGGACCTGTGCGCATTGTGCGGGACCGTTGGGGCATCCCCCACATCAAGGCGCAAAGCGCGGGCGACGCGTTCTTTGGCCAGGGTTTCGCTGTCGCACAGGACCGGCTGTTCCAGCTCGAAATGCGCCGGCATATGGCCAACGGAACCTCGGCCCGATTCCTCAACAAGGGCCTTCTCCAGGCGGACATGCTCGCCCGGAAGATCGGCTACCGCCGCCACTCGCTCCGGGAATGGGAGGCGCAAACACCCGAAAGCCGGGTGATTCTCGAACGCTGGGCCGCTGGCGTGAACGCCGTGATTGCCACACAGCCAAAGCCGTACGAATTCCACCTGCTGGATTGGGAGATGGCGCCCTGGACGCCGGTCGACACGCTGGCCGTCATGAAGATGGTGGCCGTTGGGAACCAGTGGGCGACGAAGCTGCGCTGGGCGAAGCTTGCCGCGCGGCTCGGCATCGATGCCGTGAAGGCCGTCATCCCGGACCATGTGCCTGGCATGGCGCTCATCACACCGTCCGGGGCGCGCTGGCTCGACGACAAGCACCCGTACCACGACGCGCTCCAGATGCTCGTCGATGAACCGGAGGGCACGGTCGCCGCTGGTGGCGGATCCAACTGCTGGGTCGTGGGGCCCACGCGGAGTACCACTGGCGCGCCCATCGTTTGCGGCGACCCTCATCTGAACGTCCGCATACCCTCCGAGTGGCACGTGATGACGATGGACTGCCCCGAGTTCACCGTCGCCGGTCCATGCACGCCGGGCGCGCCGGGGCCGCTCTACTACGGACATAACACCAGGATCGCCTGGACCATGACCCACGCGGGAGGCGACCGCTGGGACGTTTACCGCGAGCGTATCCGCCAGGGCGCGAACGGACCTGAGGCTGAGTTCGAAGGCCGCTGGGAGCCGCTGACCTTGGTGGACGAGATGTTCGAGGTTCGCGATGGCGACGCGGTCACGCAGCGCACCTGGTCCACACGCCACGGGTTCGTCTGCATGGGCGACCCCGAGAAGGACAGCGAAGTCGCGGCCGCGAACTGGGGGCTCTACGAGCCCGGCCACGACTTCGACGCCCTGATGACGCTGTACACCGGGTCTACCATCGCCGACGCCCGCAAGGCGTTCCAAACCTACGACACGATTTCCGGCAACTTCTGCTTTGCGGATGCCGCCGGGAATATCGGCTACCAGTACTCCGGCCGCATCCCGAAGCGGCCCGCGTGGCTCTTGCCGGTTCCCGGGTGGGACGGCCTGCACGAATGGCAGGGTTCCGTGCCCAAGGACGAACTACCGATGGACGAAAATCCGCCGAACGGCTACATCGCGACCGCCAACAACCGGACCACGACTGCCGATTACCCGCACTACCTCTCTTTCGCTTCGGCCCTCTGGCGGGCCGACCGCATCGCGGAGATGTTCGCCGAGCGAGACCTCCTGGGGCTCGAGGACATGCCGGTCATGCAGCGCGACCTCAAGTCGCTCTCTGCCCGCGATCTCTCCACCCGCTACCTGGCTGTGGCTACCGAGAATCCCGACGCCCTGGCGCTCCAGGACCTCCTCCGAGGGTGGGACTTCGTCACGGATGTCGATAGCGCCCCGGCCCTTGCCTACATGGAGGCGACCAACGCACTGCTGGATGCGACGGTCGTGCGCCACTACGGCGGCGACGCGTTCAATGCCGCGACCCCCGAAGGCGAACAGCGCTGGACCCTGCTTCGCGCGCTGCGCCTGGACGACCCCGCCGCGCTCGGCGACGCACCGGGCTGGGATGCCGCCATCGAGGCCGCGATGGCCTCCGCCATGCGCAGTCTGCGCGAACGCTTTGGCGCCGACACCTCACGCTGGCGGTTCGGGGATGCCCACTGGATGACGTGGCGCCACAATCTCGGACGCGACCGCGAACTCGGCGAAGTCTTCAACCTGCCGGACACCCCCGTCGGCGGCGATGGCGCCACGGTCTGGGCGACGCAGGCACGCTTCGGGCGAGGCTCCGACCACGGTGTTTCCTATCGCCAGATCATCGACATGCGCGACCCGAACGCGATGCAGATCGTCATCCCGCCGGGTAATTCCGGGCAGCCCGGTTCGCCCCATTACGGCGACAACGTTCAACGCTGGCTCGATATCGAATACCATCCGCTCTTCGTGAACTGGGCGGACATCGAAGCGAACGCCGAAGCGGAACTGACGCTGACGAACTGACGACCCGGGGACGGACCACAGGAGGAAACCTTGAGCGACACGATTCGCGTCGGATTCATCGGTGCTGGAGCCAACACGCGGTTGCACCACATCCCCAAGCTCAAGGCGTTGGCGGGCGTCGAACTCGCAGCCGTCTGCAACCGTTCGATGGAGAGCGGGCAGGCTGTCGCCGCCGACTTCGGCATCGAACGCGTCACAACGGACCCCGAAGACATTTTCAGCGACCCTGGCATCGACGCGGTGTGCATCGGCACGTGGCCCTACCGCCATCGCGAATACGCGGTCCGCGCACTGCGGGCCGGAAAGCACACCCTGTGCGAAGCGCGCATGGCTATGGACCTGGCCGAGGCGCGCGAAATGCTCGCCGCCGCCAACGAGAGCGGCAAGGTCGCCCAACTGGTCCCCGCTCCCTTCGACCTGCGCTGCGGGCGCACCATCAAGAAGCTCATCGACGAGGGCTTTGTCGGGCAGCCCACCGAGGTGTTTATCACGGTCGTGAACGACTCGGGGCTGGATCCGGCTCGCGCGCTCCATTGGCGCCATCGTGCGGAGTACTCCGGTAAGAACGTCATGTCCATGGGCATCTATGCCGAGGTCATTCAGCGCTGGCTCGGCGACACCACCCGCGTCGCGGCGAACGCAAAGGTCGTGGTCAGGTCGCGTGTGGACCCCGCCACCGGGGGAGAGGTCGAGGTTGCGGTGCCGGACAGTATCGGCGTCTTCACGGAGATGGCTTGCGGCGCCCGTGCCACCTACCTGTTCAGCACTGTCGCGCGAGGCCCATCAGCCGGGATCCGCGTCCACGGGACGGAGGGTTCGATCGCCTGGGAGGTGGGCGACCGCATGTCGGTCGCCAGGGCCGGCGAAGCCCTCACTCCGCGCGACCCTGAGCCCGAACTGGCCGGTGCCTGGCGCGTGGAGGCCGACTTCGTGGACTCCATCCGCGAAGGCAAGCCCGTCACCCTCACGTCGTTCGAAGACGGTGTGCGCTACATGGCCTTCACCGATGCCGTCCACCGCTCCTGGACCGAGGGCCGCGCCGTCCATCTCGCCACGCTCTGATCCGCGCCCGGAGGGGGACTCACTCCTGCCGGAGAGGTGCTTCAGCGGTCCTTGAGCATTGCTGCGACATTGCCCCTCGCGGCCTCGAGTCGCATGCGCTGGTCCCGGCCGATTGAACCAGGGTTCAGTCTCGCTGCTTTGCGTTCAACTTTCGGCGAAGGCGCCCCGGGCGTGGAGGGCTTCGATGGCTTCCGGCTCGAGGCCGGCCTCCGAGAGTATTGCGCGAGAGTCCCGTCCCAGCGTCGGCGAAGCGGTTTTCGCTTCGAGGGGCGTTTCGGAAAACGCGACGGGCGGAGCGACGACGGTCAGTCCGCCGAGGAGCTCGTGTTCGAGGCGAATGAGGAACCCGTTCGCCCACACCTGCTCATCGTCGAGCAGCTGTTGAGGCAGGCGCATCGGGCCGGCGGGGATACCGACTGCCGACAATCGCGCGACCCAGTAGTCCGTCGATTGCGTGCGGAAGATCGCCTGCACCCTTTCCAGGAGTTCCGTTACGTACTGTTTCGCATCGTCCGGCACGAAGTCAGGGTCGCTGGACCAGCGGTCTTCGAACCCCGCAACCTCCATCATCTTCTTCCGCAAAGGCCGCGCCATGGCAGCAACGGAGATCATGCCGTCCGCCGTCGGCAGGAAGCCGTAGTAGGAGCGGGCGATGGCGACCGGCTGCAGTTCTTCGCGTTTCGCGAGCACGTCCGCCCAGCTCTGGCCTTCCGCGAAGGCCGTCTTCAAGTACTCAATGAACTCGAGCCGCCAGCTGTCGACCAGGTCGATGTGGTTCATCCGGTTGTTCTGGAGGACCAGTGCAGCCTGCAACAGGGCCACATCCAGCTTCTGCCCGCGTCCGGTGCGCTCACGGTGATAGAGGGCGGTGGAGACGCCCCAGGCAAGAAGCAGCCCGGCGGTGTAGTCGATGATGGGTTCGCCGATCGGCGCTGGCCCATCTTCTGAGAGGCTTATGAGCCCCGAATAGCCCGAGAGTACGATGTCCATGCCCGGTGCGTCGGCCATCGGCCCCAGGCGGCCATAGGCGGTGTTCTCCGCATAGATGATGCGCGGGTTCACCGCCGAGAGGCTCTCGTAGTCGATACGGTGCCGCTCGGCCTGGCCCGGGCGAAAGTTCGCGACTACGATGTCGGCGTTCGAGCACAGGTTTTGGATGGCGGCGCGCGCGTCTGCGTCGTTCAAATCGACCGCGATCGAGCGCTTGCCGCGGTTCTTGTTCAGGTACTGGCGGCCTTCCGTGGGCAGGATTGGTCCGTTTCGGCGCGTCTCGTCGCCGTTGAGGGCTTCCACCTTGATCACGTCCGCGCCGCCGTCAGCGAGAAGCTGGCCGCAATACGGCGCCGCGATGAATCGGCCGAATTCGACCACCTTCAGGCCTGTGAATGGACCGGCCATGCCGCTCTCCTATCCCCGGGGGAGCCCGAGCCCGCGGGTCGCGATGACGTTGCGCTGGACCTCGCTGGTGCCCTGCCCAACCGTGTTGCTGGCCGAGGCCACGTAGGCCGGCCCGAATTCTTCGCCGTGAAGCCCGTGTCCCGATGCCTGCGCCGCCAGGCCCAGAGCGTTGATCATGATGTTCGACAGCTTCTGGTGCGTCTCCGCTGCGAGGAGCTTCACGATGGAGACTTCGTGGTTCGGCAACACGCCCTGTTCCCGGAGCCACGCGACACGGTAGCCCAGGATTCGCACCGCTTCCACTACCCCGGCGCATTCCGCCAGCCGCATGCGGGTGGCATGGCTCACACCGCCAGGCGCTTTGCGTGCTGCGTCCAAAGCGTCGTCCATATGCCGCCGAAGGCCGCCGATGTGCGCGCCGCCGGAACGTTCGTAGTCCATGGTGCGAGCGTTCACGTACCAGCCGCGGTTCTCCTCACCCACGAGGTGGTCCGCTGGTACGCGAACTTCGTCGAGGAAGATCTCGTTGAAATGGTGGTCGTTCTGCATGTCGAGCAAGGGTCGCACTTCTACACCTGGCGCATGCAGCGGCACGATGATCATCGAGATGCCCCGGTGCTTTGGCGCGTTGGGGTCCGTTCTTGCCACGGTCCAGAGCAGGTCCGAATAGTGCGCGCCACTGGTGAAGCGCTTCCGCCCGGTGATGACGTACTCGTCGCCGTCGCGGACAGCCCTCGTCTCCACACTGGCGAGGTCCGAACCAGCGTTTGGTTCCGAGAGGCCCATCGCGAACGAGACCTGGGCGCTTGAGATGGCCGGGAGATACCGCTTCTTCTGCTCGTCTGTCCCGAAGAGCATGATCGAAGGGCCGACCTGTTGAATTGCCCGGCGGTGATGCTCCTGGGGAGCGCCCGCGTAGGCCATCTCTTCCATATAGATGGTCTGCTCCATGATGCCTTTCGCCGCGCCGCCATACTCTTGCGGCCAGGCGATGCCGAGCATGCCCCGCGCCGCCGCCGCCCGGCTGAACACGGGGGACCATCCTGGGAGCTCTTCCGAACGGTGGTGGGCCCAAAAGTCTTCGGTCAGCGTCTCATTGAGGAACCCAAGGACTTCGGTGCGGAACTCGGAGTGTTCGGGCTTCAGGCGGAACTCCATGGTGATGCCTCCCTCTCGTGGTCACATGTGTTGAGACTGAACGGTCGAAGAACGCGCGTCACGAGAGATCGGCGTCCCATTTGAAGATGCGCTTTGCGTTTTCGGCGAAGAACAGGGGGACCGCATCCGGACGCAGCGACAGGGCGTCGAGGTCTTCGCGTGCCCGGGACCAGTCGATCGTCGGGAACTCTGTCCCGAAGAGCATCTTGTCTTTACCGCGGGTATTGATGAACTGGACGAACTGGGGCGGCCAGTATTTCGGCGCCACGGAGGTGCAGGACATGAAGACGTTGTCCCAGTGCGTCATGACGGAGATCGCCTCGTCCGTCCACGGCTGGCCGCAGTGGGTCATCACGATGCGCAGTTCCGGGAAGTGGAACGCAACTTCGTCGAAGTAGATCGGGTTTTGGACCCATCCTGGACGTCGCGGGCCTGGCATGCCGGCGTTCATGCTGACCGGGATATCGAGTTCGATGGCTTTCACATAGAAGGGCCAGTCGATGCGGTCCGTGGGCGGAACCGAGTAGCGAAACGGGGGGATGCGAAGGCAGCGGACGCCGTGACGCTCGTGGTAGTCCAGCACGCGGCGGATCTCGGCCATGCCCTTCGTCGGGTCCACGATCATGGCGGGCAGAATCTTGCGCGGGAAGAGCCGGTTCGCCTCGCCCACCCACTCGGCATGGTCCGGCTGCATGATGCTGACGACGGCGGCCCCGACATCCGCGGCATCGAGGGCGGAGATCAGGTTCTCGGGCGTCTTGATCGGCGGCCTGTTCGCGATGTCCTTGAAAAGGTAGGCCAATCCCGATTCGCCCTCCGAAAGGAAGCTCGAGTTGACCAGGGAGTCGATGGCGCGGATGCGGCCGTTCATGAGTTGCGTCCTCCAGCGTCAACTGCGTCCTCAGGCCCGACCGTCAGGCCGAGAAGAGAGAGTGCCGCTTCGCTGACCGCCTGGAAGGCCGGCGTCGGATCATAGCCCTCGCGATGGAGCCGCGACTGGATCGAGGCGCCCATGAGCGCACCGATGTAGAAGTCGAGCCAGAGTCCGCCCTCGATCCTGCGAAAGACGCCTCGTTCAACCCCTCGCCGGATCATTTCGATGATAGGCCCGCGGGCCGCGACGTTGTGAGCGCGAACATCGTCCCTCAGGGATGCACTCACGACTCCCTCCGAGCTCAGTGCGGTCTGAACCCGGATGAGTTCGGGGCGATCGAGCATCAGACGCGAAATCAGGCGGACATAGAGCCGCATGAACCGCTCGGGGTCGCTGACACCCGCGAGCTCGTCGCGGATGGCCGCGCGATAGGCGTCCGTGATTTCGTGGGCGACGGCGGTAAGAAGGCCGTCGCGATTCCCGAAGTGCCAGTAAATCGATGTGGGGCTGATAGCCGCCGCGGCAGCGAACATGTCGATCGTTGCTGCGCGAAAGCCAACGCGGGAGATGACGGTGAACGCCGCGTTGATGATGTCCTGCCGGGATCGTTCGCTCTGCTCTGCCCGGCTCGTGGCCGGGGTTCGCCGTGGACGGGCAGCCGCCATGCTCTTCCTCGCGTGTTCAGGCATCGGGTCTCACACCTTCCTTCGCGCATACGGACTCGTCGCCTCGTTGATCGCGTCAGCAAGGAAATTGAGGCACAGGAGCAGGAACGCCAGCGTAGCCCCGGGGAAGACAGCGTACCACCAGGCATCGCGCAGGTTGGATTTGGAGGCGTTGAGAATTCCCCCGAGCGATGGCGCAGGCGGCGAATCGCCCAGGCCGAGGAACGAAAGGGCGGCGGACAGCAGCACTGCCCCGTTCATGGCGAGCGCGACCTGTGTCAGGAGCGGGGGCAACGCGTTTCGGGCGATGTGGCCGAAAATGATGCGCAGCGGCCCGGCGCCGAGCGCCTGCGACGCCTTCACGTAGTCCTTGTTCTTCTCTCCAAGCATCTGTGCCCGCGAGAGGCGAATGAACGCTGGTATGTTGAAGAACGCGATGGCGATGCCGACATTCTGGTTGCCGCTGCCGAGGATGGTGAGGATCGCCAGTGCCGCGAGCAGCCCGGGGAAGGCGAGTAGCGCATCGACCACGCGAAGCATGATCCGCTCCGTCCAGCCCCCGGCGTACCCGGTAATGAACCCGGTGGTGATCCCGATAACCGAACCGATCGACACCGCTCCGATGCTGATCAGGAGCGAACTCCGCAGGCCGAACAGCGTGCGGGCAAACAGATCGCGCCGCAGCTCGTCCGTGCCGAAGGGATGGTCCCACGATGGCGAAAGGAACCGGGCAGCGCCGGGATAGCTCTGGGAAATCGGGTTGTGCTGCGCGATCTGGCCCGCGAAGACCGCACAAAGCGTGAGCAATACGAGTCCGCCGAGCCCGATGAGGCCCTGCGGGTTGCGGATGATGCGATCGACCGTTGCGAACGCCATCGACTCCTGTGACTTGCGGCGTCGCCAGGAAGTAGGTGTGTAGGCCTCGTACGTCTGTGTCGTCATCCTCGGCGCACTCGCGGGTCCAGGAACCCGTAGGCGAGGTCCGCCACGAGGTTCACGAATACGAAGATGGAGACGAGGATGACGAGCGTGCTCTGCACCACGAGGTAGTCCCGGTTCTGGATAGATTCGACGACCAGGCGGCCCATGCCGGGACGCGTGAACACCTGTTCGACGACGACGGCTCCAGCCATGACGCCGCCGACCTGGAGCGCGGCGATCGTGACCACGGGAATGAGCGAATTGCGGAGCGCGTGCCGGACGATGACAGTGCGCCGCGCGAGACCCTTCGCCCGCGCGGTGCGGATGTAGTCGTGTCCCATGACCTCCGCGACGGCTGTCCGAGTGTAGCGTGCGAGTACCGCCGCCAGTCCGGACCCAAGCGCCGTCGCCGGCAGGACCATGTGGCGAACGGACGAAAACGGGTCGTCGAAAAGGCCCACGCGACCGGAGGTGGGGAACCACCCGAGGACGACCGCAAAGACCCACAGCATCAGGATTCCCGACAAGAAGCCGGGAATCCCGATGGTGATCAAGGTGTAGCCGGAAAGCGTCCAGTCCCAGCCGGAACGTGGGTTCGCGCCCGCCATCACACCCAGCGGGATGCCGATGACCAGTGCGACCGCGTAGGCCACCACTGCCAGTTCGAGCGTGGGCGGCAGCGACGACTTCAGGAGGCGCGTCACGGGCAGGCCTGTCCGCAACGATTCGCCCATGTCCCCCCGCGCAAGGTCGCCAACCCAGTTGAGGTATTGAGCGGGGAGGGCATCGTTCAGCCCGAGCTGTTCGCGGATCTCCTCGACCCGTTCGGGGGTGGCGTCTTCGCCGGCCAATACTTCCGCCGGGTCGCCGGGGACGAGCCGAAGCACGAGGAACACAGCCACACTCGAAAGAAACAACACGGGCACCGCCTGGGCCATGCGCCCCAGAACATACGCGACCACCGGCTCACCTCAAGGTTTGGATGTCTGCCCCCGACTCAGGCCTTCTTCCACATGCGCGACCAGATCTGGGTAGCGCCCGGGGCGCCGGTGTACTGGTCCTGGCCGCGGACCTTCGCGGCGTAGAGATCGACGCGAGAGTTTGGCGCGATGGCCGTGATCCACGGGTCTTCCAGCCAGAGCTTGTTGAAGCGGACGTACTGCTCCTTGGCCGCCGCGCTATTCGGGTCCAGCGTTTCCAGCTTCTTCTGGATGTCGAGATAATCGGGCGAGGCGTACCAGCTCGGATTCTGCGCCTGGTAGGGGATCGTCTGCTGGAAGTTGGTGAGCGGTGTCAGGTCCGAGAAGCTGTGCGTCGTGATCCAGAGATCCTTCATCTCCCGTGCGCGAAGCTTGTTGATGAACGCGGTCGGGTCGAGCGGAGCGAGGTCGACCTTGAACCCGGAGGCTTCCATGTTCTCCTTGATGACGGCGGCGATGTTCCCGGCAGCGCTCCGGTGTTCGACGACGAGTTTCGCGCCGGTGTAGCCCGCCTGCTGCAACAGCGATTTTGCCTTCGCCGTGTCATAAAACGCGTCTTCGAGCTTGGGGTCGAAGGCCGGTGAGGACTTGGGCCAGGGCTGGTTGGTCACGGTGCCAAAGCTCTCACCGATCTCCTCGACGAGGCGTTTGCGGTCCACGGACCACATGACCGCCTGTCGAACGCGCGGATCCTTGAGGATGGGGTTCGTCACGTTCATGCCCAGGTAGTTCAGGCCGGACTTCTGGGCGACGACGGTAAGGTCGCGGTACTTCTTCGCCGTCGCGGCCGGTGCGCCGTTGATGACGTCGAGATCGCCAGCCTCATACGCGAGGCCGAGGGCGTCGGGGTCAGCAAAGAGCCTCACGTCGATGCCGTCGAGGTAAGGCCCGCCTGCGGTCGCCGTCCCGTGCCAGTTCGGGTTGGCCACGAAGTTGAAGCCCTGCGCGGGCCGCCAACTCTTCCACATATAGGCGCCCGTGCCCTGGACATCCTCGCCGCGCTGCAGCTTTTCGTACGACGCTGCCTGCGTGATCCGCATCTGCGCGAAGAAGTCGTCCATGTTCGGCCGTGGCTTGTCGAAGGTGAATTCCATCACCCGCGCATCGACCCTCTTCATGTCGACAATGAACTTGCTGAAGGGCGCGAGCTGGATGGTCCCGGTGACGTTATATTTGGCGGGGTTCTGCATCAGGCTTATGCCGAAAAACACGTCTTCGGGTGTGAGCGGCGCGCCATTGTGAAAGGTCACACCGTTCTTGATGGTCATCGTGAGCTTCGAACGGTCCGTGTTGTACTCGTAACGTTCGACGAGGACGGGTTCCGGCGTGAGCGTGTCCTTGTAGACCACGAGGGACTCGACCGGAATGTCCTGCAGGTAGCCGTTCTCGGCCAGGCCAACGTAGGGGTAGCCGCTCTTGAGGATAATGTCCGAGATCTTCCCGAGACGCAGTGTGCCACCTTTGGTGGGCTTCTCCGCCGTGCTGCCGGGAACCGTCGTGGCGCCGCCACCACCGTTCGAGCCGCCGGTGCCGCCGTCATCCCCGTCGTCGTCATCGCCGCAGCCAACGAGGGCGAGACCGGCAGCGCCGGCTGCCAGTACAGCCCCGCCGCCCAACAGACGCCTTCGTGAAATTCGATCGAGTTCAGATTCCGATGCCATAGCGTTCCCCTCCCAGTGACCGTTTGATCCGTAAGGTACTATAACGAACGTTCTAGGTTTCGCAACGTCGCGGCGCCGCCGCCGGGTCCTGTATGCGCGTATTCCGACAGGGTTTCGAGCCCGAGCGACCGGTTTGCATGGTCCGATCGCCAAATCTGCCTGCCCAGGAATCACAAGTCGCAGTTGGAGTGCTTCTACGGTTGGGCGAGCGCCAGGACGGTACGCGAATACGCGGAAGCGAAACGCGCGATGGATTCGGTGTCCACCGCCGTCGGCCAGCGGTCGGCCTCCAGGTGGAACAGGGCGCTCCCGCCCGCCTGCGACGTGTAGCGCCCGCCCGCGATGTGGACATCTCGCGCTTCGCCAGGCGGGCGTGTGCCGCGGGGTGTGATGTTCACGCCTGTAATGCCTTCTTCGGCGAACTCTCGCTCCACAAGCGCTTGCCCCGTGTCGTCCGAAAAGAAGAGGTTCGCCCTCGGCTCAATCGCGGCGCCGACTGAGGCGCCGAAATGAACCCAGATGTGGGCGCCTTTGCCGAGCGACGGCCGTGCCGCCATGAACTGGGCGAGGCCCCAGTAGTCGAGTTCGTGACCCGTGGTGGCCGTGAAGATCACCGTTCGCGCGGGCCGCGCAGCGGAAACGGCGCGCGCCACCTCGAGCAGACAGCAGAGGCCGCCGCCACGTTCGCTCGCACAGTGGAACCAGCCGCTCCGTGGCGTCATCACGACGACAGGCGCCAGCGAGGGGTCCGTGCCCGGGATTTCGCCCCACACGTTTGCGGCGGTCACGCCGGTCCGCACGACATGCGCCACCACGCGCACCGGTGAGCCAGCGATGCCGGCGAGCGCGGGGAAGTCTGCCCTCGGGATCTGCAGTACAGGCGGTCCAAACGGCCGCGCGAAAGCCCAGGCGTTTCGCGGCGCCAGTCCCGGGACACCGCCGTTCGTGCCGAGCACAATGGCGGCATATTTGCCATCGGCGCGAGCGGCCTCGAGTTCGTGCGCCTCGCCGCCGGGCGTCGCATTGAGGAGCAGGACGCCACCCTCGACTCCAGCCTTCCCCTCCAGGCCCTCAGGCCCGGTGTAGGTGCAATCGAACAGAGGCAGGCCTTCGAAACGCCTTCCCGCCGCATCGAGGTAGGCCGCGCGCACGTCGATTCGTGAGAGCGGGTAGCGCTCGAGCGCCGGTTCAACGCCTGCTGCCCGGAACTCGCCTGCCAGCCACTCCGCTGAGAGGTCGTCGACGACCGTCCCGGTTCGATGCCAACCCTGCGCGTCATACTCGGAAATGATCCGGCCGATCCGGGAGATCATGTCGGTGTTGTTCATTGCTTTTCCTCGAACCCACTACGGGGCTGTGCTACCCGGGCATGCCCCGGAGTGCCGCCTGCGCCTCAGCGACGAGCCGGTTCATTGTCTCTGCGACGGTTGTTTCGCGGTTGAGCGTGCCCACGCCTTGCCCGGCAGGGGAGTGCATGAGCGGCTCAACCTTCTGTCGATCGATCGCGCCCAAAAGGTCGCCGATCAGGATGTCCTGGTAGGGCATCTTCAAGGGAGCCGGCGCGCCAGGTGCGCTCCACTCTTCGCTCCACGCGGAGCGCACCTGGCGGAGCGTCTTCCCGCTGTCGGCACGCGAGATGACGGTGTCCTCTGGTCCGGCGGCGAGCAGCTTCCGCAGGATGATCGGGTCGGTGTGGTTCTCCTTCGTGACGAGCCACGCCGTGCCGATCCATACGCCGGCGGCGCCAAGTGCGAGCGATGCGGCGATGTGCCGCCCCGAGACGACCCCGCCCGCCGCGACGACAGGCGTGTCACCAGCCGCGTCGACAACTTGAGGTACGAGCGAGAACGTTCCGATCTGCCCTGTGTGAGCGCCCGCGTCGTACCCCTGGGCGACGATGAAGTCCACGCCGGCATCCTTCACGCGGCGCGCCTGCTTCGGCGTCCCGACCAGGGACACGACCTTCTTCCCCAGCGCCTGTGCCTCGCGCACGGCGTCGACAGGGCTGCCGATCCCACACGCGAAGATGTCCACCGTCGAGTCCAGGACCGCCTCGATCTGACGCGCGGCCACCTCCTGCGACCGCACGAATCGCGAGCGCATGCCGGAACCGCCGTCCCGGAGCACGCCGTACTTTCCGTAGAGCCCTTCCACGAAGTCCCGGTGACCGGGAGGCAACGCCTCCTCTATTTCCTCACGGTTGTTCCGTTCGGGCATCCCGGGCGGAAGCACCAGGTCCACGCCAAACGGCCGGTTGCCGATGCGGCGCCGGATTTCGGCCAGGTGCTGTCGAATCTCTTCAGGCGTCTCCCGCGTCGCGCCAAGGATGCCGACGCCGCCTGCCTGGCAAACGGCGACGCAGACATCCACACTGTGAGTGAACCCGAAGATGGGATGGTCGACGCCGAACATCCTGGTGATCGACGTGGAAACGAAGGTTGCGGGCATCGAGCTGCTCCAGAAGTTGTTCAGACGGCCTGGCGGCTGTGCGATGGTTCGCCGAGCGCCTTGATGGACTGCTGCCACGTCGTCATGATCCCGTCTTCGCGTTCGTAATCGAACGAGCCGGCGAAGTTCGACGCGATGTCGCCTGGCCGGGCGTCGGCGAGCCAGCGGGCGGTCAAGCGGGTGGCAGTTTCGGCGTCGACAACATCCCGGTAGCCGAGCAGTGTTCGGGCCTTCGACATGTCCAGCACGAGGCTCGATTTCTGAGCGAGCGGATAGAAGCCGCGGCAGTAGGGCGCCGGCACTCCAACGAACTCCATCGAAGCGCCGAGCTCTTCGACGATGACCTCCGCCACGCGACGGCAGCTCAGCACCTGTTCGTCGCCTGAATTGAACGCCTGTCCCGCCGCTTCCGGCCGGGTGGCCGCGAGGAAGACGAGCCGGGCGAGGTTCTCAACGTACCCGCGCTGGAAGAGCGTGAGCCCGTCGTGGGGGAGGATCATACGCGTCCGGCCATCAAGCACACGCTTCACGACGGCCCACTCGTGCGCGAGGGGGCCGCGCGGTCCATAGACCCCGGGATACCGGACCACCACCGCTTCGAAGTCACCGTTGCCGTGCTGTGCGAAAAGCTGGTCTTCGCCTTCCGCCACTTTCCCGGTGTAGTCGCTCGCATCCCGCTGTCGCGGAGCGAACTCGGGCACCGGCAGTGGAATCACGCCGGCCGGCGTCGGGCGCAGGGTTCCCAGGTATACCGGCTGGCCTGTAATGCCCACCAGGCGCTTCGTCTTGCCCGCAAGATCGAGTGCGAGGGCGCGGAGCCGGCCAGATGTGCAGACGGCGATGTCCCACTCACGTCCAGCGAACTTCGCGGCGATATCGGCGGGGTCGCGAGCGTCGCCATGCAGGTGCTCCACCGGTCTGCTGAAGTCCGGCTCATGGGCGCCAGAATGGTAGACGGCCACGTTAGCGCCCGCCGCGAGGAAGAGTTCCACCAGCGGGACACCGCTTGGACCTGTGCCTCCAACAACCAGGACGTTCGCTCCAGAGAGTGCGGCCATCTTCCCAACCTCCCGGTTCCCGCCCGCCTTCGGATGGCGCCAGTCTATAACGGAAGGAGGAGTCTCGGAGCGGTCCCGAATCGAAAATCGTTGGACAGCTACCGGCCTTTGAAGACTGGCGGACGCTTTTCTGCGAAGGCGCGGGGGCCTTCCCTGGCGTCTTCAGATTGGCGGAGCACCGACTGAATGGCGGACTCCAACCGCAGCCCGTCCTGGATGTGCATGTACTGGCTGCGGACGGCGAGTTCCTTGATTGCGCGCACGGCCAGGGGCGGATTGGCCGCGAGCCTGTCCGCGTACTCCAGCGCGCGGTCCATCACCTTGTCGTGCGGCACGACCGTATTGATGAGGCCGTAGCGGTGCGCTTGCTCAGCCGTTAGCGTATCGCCGCACAGCAGCAGCTCCATCGCGATCGGGTAGGGCAGCTGCCGGAGGGCTCGCTGGGTTCCACCGTTGCCGGGCAGAATGCCTCGCTTCACTTCCGAGATGCCAAACACCGCGTGCTCGGACGCCACCCGGATGTCCGTCGCGAACATGAGCGTCATGCCCCCGGCCATGCAGACGCCGTTAACTGCGGCGATAACTGGCTTCCAGACTTCTAGCCCGCGGTTCAGGATTTGCTCTGCCTGGGTCTGCCAGAACTCCCACAGTTCGGGCGCCCTCGGGATGGTCTTCTTGAGGTCGGCGCCTGCGGTGAACGCTTGCTTTTCGGGGGGACGCGCCGGGTTGGGCGCCCCTGTGATGATGGCGGTCCAGATCTCCGGGTTGTCTCGGACCTCAATCCACGCCTGGGAGAGTCCCTGGTACGTCTCCGGGTCCATGGCGTTCATGGCCTCGGGCCGGTTGATGGTCAGGACGGCAGTGCGTCCCTGGACTTCGAAGTCAAGTGGCAACCGGGTACCTCCGTGATCGGCGTGGATGCTCAGTTCGTGCCGGGGACGAACACCGGCAACGTCAGTTCGTCATCAACGTCGAGATAGTCGAGGCGCACGTTCATGCCGACCTGGAGCCCGTTAGAGCTGTGCCGGAGCATGTTGGTGGTCAGGTGCGGGCCCTCTTCGAGCTTCACGACGGCGACGACATACGGTGCGAGGTCGCGAAAGGCCTCGTGGTAGATCTGGTGCACGACGTTCCAGGTGAACAGCGTGCCGTTTCCGGATACCTTCTCCCAACCGATGGAGGTGCCGAGACACTTCGGACAGTGCGCTCTTGGTGGATAAAACATGTGCGAACAGTCCTGGCAGCGAGGAAGCTCCAGAGCATGAGCTTTTGCAGTCTCCCAGTATCGTGCGTTGGTTTCGTCGATGATGGGCCGGGGGCGCGCGGTGGCGGTCGTCATGATGCGGACGACCCGAGGATCATGGTGGCGTGCGTGGTCATGATGCCTCCCTGCCCGCTGATGAGGCCGATATCGGAACGCTGTGTCTGGCGCTCTCCACATTCCTTCCGAATCTGCCGGACGCCTTCCACGACGTGCTGCATGCCCGGCATGCCGGTTTCGCCAAGGAGCCCGCCCGAGGTGTTGATCGGGAACTCCCCGCCAAGCTCAATGCGGCCCCCATCGACGAATGCTCCGCCTTCGCCCTTCTTGCAGAAGCCGTAGTCTTCCAAGGTCACGATGGGGACGATGGAGAAGCAGTCGTAGAGCTCTGCGAACTGCATGTCGTTGGGCCCGAGCCCGGCCATCTCGAACGCCATCTGACCGGAACCGACGGCGCCGCTGGTCGTCGGCTCGTCGCGCCGGGCCACGTCCCACGAGGGGTGTGACTGACCGAGCCCGAGGATGTACGCGGGGGGCTTCTTCAGGTCCTTCGCCCGCTCGGCGGTTGTCACGATGATCGCCGCACCGCCGTCTGACACGGGGCAGCAGTCGAGCAACCGGAGTGGTTCGGCGACGAAGCGAGACGACTCGTGCTCCTCCAGGGTGATCGGCGTCTGAAAGTGTGCATTGGAGTTCATGCTTGCATTCTTCCGCGCATTGATGGCGACCGCCGCGAGTTGCGCGCTGGTCGTTCCGAAAAGCTGCATGTGGCGCTGTGCGATGAGCGCGTATCCCGACGGCGCCCCGAACAGGCCGTACGCCGCGTCTTCACCCCTGTGAGCGCTGTAGTGCGTGCGCTTCCCGGTCAACGGGTTGTCGCCGTAGCTGATCGCCACGGTGGAGCACATGCCGAGCTCGATGCACATGATCGCGTAGCCGATGAGGCCAATGTTGCTCGCGCCCGCCTGGTCGAGTGTCGCCGTCACCTTCGGGACCACGCCCAGCGCCTCGGCCACCTTCGTGCTCCAGAGCATCTGGAAGTCCGAGGACGGAGCCTTGGTGAGAACCGCGTCCAGGTCACTGGCCTTAAGCCCACAGTCGTCGAGTGCGCCCGCGACGGCCGTAATGTTGTGAGTGAGCGCCGATACGCCCGGGACGCGTCCGTAGCGGGTATTGCCCGCGCCGACAATCGCGTACTTGCCTCGAATGCTCTTGTTCATTGACTCATGTCCTTTCTGTTCACGTCTCAGGGTGCGACCTATCCGCCCCGTCGGCGCTCGGCTGTTTGCAGCACCTCGCTGATGCTGACGTGATCCGGATCGGACCCAGTCTCGCGAAGGCGTTGCTCCCACCCAAGAAGGTGGAGCTTCATCCGGTAGGCGATCTTCTCGGGATCCCGCTGCTGCAGTGCGCGCACGATGCCTCGATGGGCACGCAGCGAGTCCATGCCAAGCGTCTCGCTCCCTGGCTGGTCCCGCTTGCTGATGTCGATGCTATGAATGATGTCCTGGATGGAACGCATCATGAGCAAAAGCGTTTCGTTGTGGCCCGCAGCGGTGAGCGCGAGGTGAAATTGCGTGTTCAGACTCGAGTCGTACGAACGGTGCGCTTCCGGGCGCTCCAGCATGTCGACGATGCCCTCGATCTCGGCATCCGATGCCGCTTCGCACGCCAGCTGAGCCGCTGCCGGTTCGATGATCTGCCGCGCCGCCATCAAGTCGCGGAGCTTGGTGCCCTTACGTGCGAGCGTTCCGGCGAACGTTCGGCTCAGGATGTCGTTGCCGGGAGTGGTCAGAAACACGCCGCCGTTTCGACCGGCTTTGGCGTGCACCAATCCGTCTTGTTCCAGCAGACGCAGGGCTTCGCGGAAGTGGTGCTTGCTCACCCCGAATTCATCCGCGAACGAACGGTCGGGCGGCAACCGATCCATGCCGGTAAACTGCCCGTGCAAAATCATTGCACGCAGCTCTTCGGCGACGAGCTGCGAGACGCGTCGAACCTTGATTGGTTTGACAGAGTCAGGCACTTCTCAATGTTCCTCTCTGAGGTTGAATCATTGGAGATTAAACCCCCCTGAAGGGTGCGTCGACGATCGTTCGAGCCTGACGCAGAGAAGAGATCGTTTCGTCGGACATCCCGAGCAGCCCGGAGAAGATGTCGTCGTTGTCGGCGCCGAATCGCGGGGCGGGTTTCACCGGCGGGGCAGGCTCAACGGCGAAGTGCCAGGCGACGGCGGGCACAGGACTCGGCCCCAGCGATTCGTCCTGGACAAACGGGTGCGCGCCACGATGTACCAGGTGCGCGTCTGTCAGCAGTTCCGACGGCCGGAGGACCGCTGCCGCCGGGATCTGCGCGGCGAGCAGGCGCGCCTCCACGCGCCGGTCCGTTTGGCCTGCGCACCATGCCGCCAGGGCCGTCTCGATCCGGTCCTGGTCGGCGAGCCGTCCGGCAACGGTCCGCAGGGTCTCGTCAGCGCCAAGTTCATGCAGATGGGCGACCTTGCAAAGCCGCAGCCATTCGGCATCGTCCCTGACGGCAATGGCCACCCATCTGTCTTTACCCTCGCAAGCGAAAACGCCGTGGGGCGCCATGTGTCCGCTCCGGTTGCCCTGGCGGGCCGGCACTTCAACGCCGACCGAGGCTGCAATGAGCGTCTCTCCCACCGTTTGCAGGCCGCCGTCCAGCATCGCGCACTCCACGTGCTGCCCCTCGCCAGTGCGGCGGCGATGACGCACCGCTGCGATGGCCCCAAGCGCGGCCAGGACGCCGGCATTCTGGTCGCAATAGTGAGCTCCGGGCTTCATCGGGCCGCCCCCCAGGTAGCCACCAAGGTGGGCGACGCCGCTCATGGCATCGATTCCGGGGCCGAAGCAGACGCGATTCGCGTAGGGGCCCTCGCTGCCGAATCCGGGCATCGAAACGAGGATGATGCCCGGGTTGGCGGCCTTGAGCGTTGGGTATCCGAGGCCAAGCTGGCCCATTACACGGCTCGAGTAGTTTTCCAACACGACGTCGCTTACCGCGACGAGCGCCAGGAAGGCTTCCTTGCCTGCCGGGTGGCTCAGGTCGAGCGTCACGCTGCGCTTGCTGCGGTTGAGCTCGTTGAACTTGGACATCCGGTTCCAGGGCTCCATCGTTTCGCCCGGGTCCCCGTGGACGAACTCGGAAGGCGACCTGGGCCGCGCGAATGGCGCCTCGACTTTGATCACGTCCGCGCCCATATCACCCAGGACGTGACCCGCCAGCGGGCCGGCGACAGCCAATCCCAGGTCGAGAACGCGAACTCCTTCGAGTGGTCGCATCGTCAAATCACCTTCGCCCGCGACAGGGCGGCGATTTCGTCGTCACCCATCGCGAGGAGTTCCTTCAGGATTTCTGTCGTGTGCTCGCCCAGCCGGGGTGCGCGCGTCGTTTGCCACGGGCTGGCGCTGAAGCGGATGGACGAGTGGGGGTAAGTGGCAAGGCCAATGGCCGGTGAAGCGAGTTCGATCAGTGCGCCGCGCTGGAGAAGGTGTTCATCAGTCACCACCTCGGCAGGAGTGAAGACCTCCGTGAACGGCAGCCGCAGCGCCTGCGCCTGTTCCACGATCTCCGCCCGGTCACGGGTAGCCAGCCATTGATCGAGCAACGCATCGATCTCGTCCGCATGCCCCTTGGGCTCTTCGATGTACTCCGGGCGGGCGAGTTCGGGATCGCCGGTGAGTACGGCCAGCATTTCCTGTTCGCGAGAGGCATGGGCATGCACCCACCCATCCAGGCAGGGTCGAATGGTGGAGGGATACATCTGCTTCGGATTCAGGCTCGTGTTTCGATTGCCGACGCGGTTCGGCTCTTCGCCGAGGAAGTAGCTCCAGCCGGGAGCAGCGCTGGAAAGGAACGACGCTGCTTCGACCGTCGAAGCGTCGACGAATTCGCCCGCGCCGGTGAGTTCCGCGCGGAGCACCGCCGCCACTGCCCCGGTCGCAGCGTGCAATCCTGCGTGATACTCAGCCTGAAAGCCGTACGGCTTCAAGGGCTCTCGGTCTGGATCTCCCGTGAGGTAGAGATAGCCGCCGGCCGCCAGGGATGTGAGTTCCGTTCCGGGCCTGTCGCGGTACGGACCGTCGGCGCCGAAGTCTGAAACCGCCGCCACGACGAGGCTCTCCTTGAGGGCGTGCAGGGACTCCCAGTCCAGCCCGAGCTGACGGGTGCGCTGGTATGGCTCCCCGGTGACAACGACGGCCGCCCACGACGTGATCAGCCGCTGGAGAATCTCCCGTCCCGCCGGGTTCTCGATGTCCAGCGTCAGGCTGCGCTTGCCCAGGTTCACATTGTGGAACAGCGCGCTTTCGTCGAGGGGGTCTTTCGCCGGGATGAACGGCGGAGTTCGCCGGGCAGGATCGCCCGTCCCTGGTCGTTCAACCTTGATCACGGCGGCCCCGAGGCTCGCCAGGAGTTTGCCACAAAACGGGCCGGCGACACCCGGAGAGGTGTCGATGACATTGACCCCATCCAGAGGACCGGGGGAGGTCATTCGCGCTTGCCTCGACCGGACGAAAGCCACGTTCCGCCATCAGCCACCAGTGTGCAGCCCGTGACATAACTTGCGGCGTCACTGAGCAGGAAGACCGTTGCCCAGGCGATGTCCTCGATCTCGCCATGCCTGCGCAGCGGCGCCCGCGATCCGCGTTCGGCGATGCTGCGCTCATCGGCGAGGGTGGCCCGGTTCACACCTTCCGAGGGCACGTAGCCCGGTGCGACCGAGTTGCTTCGGATTCCGTGTGGACCCCACTCCACCGCGAGGCTCTTCATGATCGACTCAACACCGGCCTTGCCGGCGCCGCCGTGGACGCGCCCCGGGTTGCCGGTGTTGGGAGATGTGCTCGTGATATTCACGACGGCTCCACCAGTGCCTCGCTCGATCAGACGGCGGCCGAGCGCCTGGTAACAGAAGAATGTGCCAAATATGTCAGTTTCCACCACCGACCGGAAGCCGTTGGGGGTCAACTTTTCAGCGTCAACCGTGAAGGTCGCGCCGGCGTTGTTGACGAGCAGGCGCGGAGGCCCGACGAGCTCGTCGACCCTGGCGAACATTGCCTCCACGGCGTCCGGATCCCGGACATCGCAGGGGATCGCCTCCGCGCGGCCGCCCGACGAGTTGATCTCGTCGGCGACCTTGCGGAGGTTCTCTTCTTTGCGGCTGGTGACCACCACAGAGGCGCCCACAGCTGAAAGCGCGAGGGCGATGCCACGACCAATCCCTGTCCCGCCACCTGTCACGACGGCAATCTCATCCTTAAGGAGGTCATCCCGGAATGGGACGCGACCTCGAAGAAGCGACCTGGCCAACGTTCACCTCACCTCTCATCGCCCGTGGCATCACCCGTGGCAAGTTTCACAATCCCTGCGCGCTAGACGTCGTGCCACAGCCGCGTGAACTGACGCGGGCGATTCGACGAATAGGTGGGCTTGTAACCCTTGATGGAGGCGGCGCGGACTTCGAACACCGGCGAATTGTAGGCGAATCCGTAAGGCGCCTCTTCGATCAGCTTGCGCTGAATAGTCAGGATCGTCGCCTTTCGTTCGGTATTGTTGAGCTGCGTTCGCTGCAGCTCCAGGAGCTTGTCCACCTCAGGGCTGTTGTAGCCTGAGGAGTTCCGTGAAGACTTGGAGTGGAACGGCGCGTACACGTATTCGTCCGGGTTGTCGCGGAAGCCGGCGCCGGTCGTGATGAACTGGTAGTCCAGGTTGAGCGTGAGCGGAACCCAGGCTGCATATTCCTTCTTGTCGAGCTTCAGCTTGACCCCGGCCTTCTGCAACTGTTGTTGCAGCACCACCGCGGCCTGCTCGTTGCTGGTCGGCGGATTGTAGAACAGGATGGCGAATTCGGTGTCGGTATGACCGGCAGCCGCGAGAAGCTTCTTTGCCTCCGCGATGTCCGCGTCCTTCTGTTCGCGGTAGCCGGGCATCTTCGAGAGCTCATCCTTCGGGATTGCCCACTCCGTCAGTGCAAACGGAATCGCCCCGGTGATGTCTGCCTTGCCGTCCTGCAGGAGCTCGATCAGTTGCTTCCGATCCATGATCAGATCGATGGCACGGCGAACCCGGGGGTCGTTGAACGGGGGCCTCGATGCGTTGAACCGCAACGCGGTGATGCCTCCCTGGAGCGACTCTTCGTAGGTGAACGCCTTGTCGTTCTTGAACGTAGCGGCCTGGTCCGGGTCAGGGTTCTCCATGTCGAGTTGCTTCGCGCGGAGTGCGCCCAGGCGGGTGCCCTTGTCGGGAACGACCGAGACGGTGAGCCCATCAAGGTAGGGCAGGTCCTTCTGCCAGTAGTCGGGGTTCCTTGTCGACTTGTATGCGACACCCTTCTGTCCCGAGCTGTAGAGGAACGGCCCCGTACCAAGCACCTTGGTGCGGAGGTCCCCATCACCTGCAGCTTCTTTGGCCGCCATGCCGTTGAACGGGTTCGCGAGGTACGCCAGGAGGGGAGCGAAAGGCTGCTTGAGCTTGATCAGCACCGTCTTTGCGTCCGGCGCCGTGATCGAGGTGATGTCCTCAAACATGTAACGACGCTGGAACTCGGGCTTGTTGGTGGCGATTCGCTGGATGTTCCAGACGACATCCTCGGCGGTGAACGCGCGTCCGTTCGCAGGTGCGATGTTGTGGAACTTCACGCCATCGCGAAGCTTCAACGTAAGCGTTGTATTGTCCGGTTGCTCCCAGGATGTCGCCAGTTCAGGGCCGATCACCAGATCGGAATTCAGGCTTAGAAGGCGATCGTAGCTACCCTGGACGACGTATTGCGTGCGGTAGGACGCTTCGATGTGCGTGTCGAGGCTCACCGGGTCGGCGTCCATGGCGACGCGGATTTCGCCGCCTCGCTTGCCCGCCGGTTCTGCGGTGGGCGATCCCGAGGTCGTGGTCCCCACGCTCAGCGAACCAACGGTCGCTGTCGGGGCGGGGTCGCCATCATCGTCGCCGCAACCAACGGTTGCCAGCGCCGCGGCACCGGCAGTTGCGCCTGCGGCGCCGGACAGCCAGCGGCGGCGCGAGATCCGCGTTCGCCTTAGCCAGTAGTTGTCACTTTCATTTCGTAGTTTCATCACGTAATCCCCTCACGGTTCTTTCCGGGTCGTCGTTGGAAGATCGGCATGTCACCTGCCAGAAGCGGTACCTCCTCACGTAAATCTCGCCCGGTCACTTCACAAAGAGACGAGGATCCAGCGCATCGCGTAGAGCATCGCCGATGAAATTGGCTGAAAGGATTGCCAGGCTGACCACCGTCGCGGGGACGAGCACCAGCCACGGTGCTTCGACCATGTACTCACGGCCTTCGCTGCTGATCATCGCGCCGAGCGATGGCTCGGGCGGCGGAGTGCCAAACCCGAGGAAGCTGAGCGACGCGGCGATGAGGATGGACGAACCCAGTTCTGCGGATGCGATGACCAGGATCGATGACGTGATGTTAGGAAGGATGTGCCGGGTGAGGGCTCGCGATTGCGTTGCACCCACCACCTTGCAGGCGAGCACATAGTCCCGTTCCTTCTCTGCGAGCGTTGACGCACGCACCACGCGCTGGACGGTTGGCACCGTGACGACGCCAATCGCAAAGATGAGGGTGATATAGGAGGGAGAGAGAATCGTGAGCACCAGGATGCCCAGGAACAGCGATGGGAGTGCGCTCACCGCGTCCATGATTCGTTGGACCACCAGATCGAACTTCCCACCGGCAAACGCCGACAGGCCGCCCACCGCAGTCCCGAGGCTGATGCTCACGACGACCGCCCCGAGCGCCACGACGATCGAAGGGCGAACCCCGTACATAACACGTGTGAGCACGTCCCGGCCCAGGTGGTCCGTCCCTGCCAGGTTGGCAGAAGACGGGGCTTCGAGGCGGCCGGCCACGCCGATCTCGTACGGGTCTTCGGGGGCAATCCGCGGTCCGATGGCAGCAATCACCATCAACGCCACGAAGATGACCAGCCCGAACATCCCAAGTGGCTGTTTACTGAATCGCCGGATGATCTCTCGCTGCGATCCACGACTTCCGGAGGCTTTCACCCTGTCTCGGCCGAGCTCCTGCGGGGCCATCGCTGTCGCGCTGGATTCGTCCGAACCGTTCATGAGTAGCGAATCCTGGGGTCAAGCAACCCGTAACTCAGGTCCACGAGCAGGTTGCTGAACGTCACAACGAGGGCGATGAACAGCATGATCGCCTGGATCAACGTGTAGTCACGGCCGCTCACGGCGCTGATGAAGAGGCGGCCGACACCCGGCAGCGTGAAGATCGTCTCGGTGATGACCGATCCTGCAAGCAACCCGCCGACCTGTGCCCCCATGAGCGTGACGACAGGGATGAGCGAGTTCTTCATGGCGTGGTGATAGACCATCGCCCGGCGGCTCAGCCCTTTCGCCGCCGCGGTCCGCATGTAGTCCTGGCTGAGGACGTCGAGGAGCGATGAGCGGACCATGCGGCTCAGAAGGGCCGAACTCCGGTACCCCACGACGACTGCAGGGAACGCGAACTGCAGGAGGTTCCTGGCCGGGTCTTCGTAGATCGGAACGTACCCGGTGGGAGGCAGCCACCCGAACCAGACCGAGAGAAAGAGGATAACGAGCGTTCCTACCACGAACCCCGGGATCGAGAGCCCCGCGATCGCGATGATCCTGGAGACGAAGTCCGGCCAGCGACCTCGCGTGGTGGCCGCGATGATCCCGAGGGGAAGGGCCGCGAACCAGGCGACGGCCAGCCCCCCGACGGCGAGTTCAAAACTCACCGGGATGGCCCGCTTGAGGTCATCGAGCACTGGCTGCCGGGTGTGGAGCGAATCGCCGAGATCTCCCCGGACCACGTGGCTGAGCCACACGAAGTACTGCTGAACGACGGGCTTATCCAGTCCGAGCTGCTCGCGGAGCGCATCGACCTCAGCACGGCCGCCCTGGTCGCCGACCTGAAGTGTGGCCGGGTCACCCGGGATAGCGCGCATGAGCAGGAAGATGAGCAGGGAGGAGAGCAGGACCGTGGGAATGACCAGCAGGAAGCGGCGCGCTACGTACTGAGTCACTCCACACCGACTTCCACGAGTTGCCGGCAGCTGCCTGTCGACGGCTTCATGAACGAATCCCCAGGGCACGTCTCGTGGCGGGACTCTAAATCTTCAACCTTTAAAGTGTCAATAGGACTGATTTTCCAACGTATAGCATTTCACCGGAGGGGAGGTCGCCGGACACGGGGACTCATGGTGGTGATCGGAGCCAGCGCCCCCGACTCGCGCGGTCGACCCGCCACGTATGCACTGGCTGAGCGCGAGGCGGAAGACCCAACCCCGCCCATCCGTTGGCCGAGGGTCACGTATCACCGATGGGCCAACACAGTGCCGGCACGGGAGCCCGGAGTACATTGCCCTCCGGGCTCCCGCCAGAGAAGGCCCGTCGTCGCCAGGGGGAGCGTCGACGACGAACCTACTTTCTGAGTTGGATGAAGTGCTCAGGCGTGTTGATGAACTGGCTCCGGCAATCGTTACCGCAGAAGTAGTACCATTTGCCATCGTCGTGAAGCTGGCGGCTGCCCTGTTCCGGGCTGACGACCGCGACGTTGGCCCTGGTCCTGCTGCCCCCGGCCTTGATGCCTTCGGGGTCGATAGGCTTGTCGCACACCATGCACGTTGAATTCATAGTCATTCCTTCCCGTTCGAACAGCCGGCCTGCGCCGGGCGGGTTCGTGTCTCTGATCGTGAATTAGACAGGCCCCAGGATGGAAACCGCCAGCCGTGCCCGGTGCTCCGGGGCTGTACCCAGTCGCGTGGCCCACGTGGCGACCCGCCGGAACCAGAGGTTCAGATTCAACTCGGCCGTCATCGCCAGACCTCCGTGCACGACGTTGGCGTTGCGCACGGTCGCCAGGCACTTTTCGCTGCAGAACGCTTTCGCCTGCGACACTTCCGCCTCGGCGGGCAGTCCGTTCTCCAGCCTCCAGAGGGCCTCGTAGGAGAGGAGTTCAGCACCCTCGACCCAGATGAGCATGTCGGCGCAGGTGTGGGCGATCGTCTGGAACGAACCGATCGGGCGCCCGAACGCTGTCCGATGCTTCGCATAGTCGACCGCCAGTTCCATCGACCGGCGGGACGCGCCGGCCATCTGCGCGCAGAGGATGGCCGTGCCTCGATCCAGCATGCGCTCTGTGGCGGGCCAGCCGCCGTTCAACGGTCCGATGAGGTTCGAAGCCGACACCCTCACATTGTTGAACGTGACTTCGCTGATGCTCTCCTTGGCCACCGTGTTGTAGTTGTTCGAGGTGATCCCCGCGGTCTTGAGGTCGACAAGGAGCAGGGAAATGCCTTCCGCGCCGGTCGTCCCGGCCCTTGTCCGGCAGGCGACGACGGCCGAGTCAGCGGAGTTCGCGTACTCCACGAATCGCTTCACGCCGTTGAGGACGAAGCCGTCACCGTCCTGGCGCGCTTCCATGCGGATGGCCTGCGGGATCAGCCGGGGATCGTCTTCGGTGAACGCCCAGGTCAGTACGGTCGCGCCCCGTGCCACGTTGGGGAGCACCGCGGCGCGCTGTTCGGCGCTGCCGTCCGAGGCGATCGTGAGCGCGGCCATCATCGTTGCGTGGAACGGGACCGGCGAAACGGCGCGGCCGAGTTCCGCGGCGATGATGCCGAGGTAGGTCAGGCCAAGGCCCTGTCCGCCGTGCTCTTCCGGGAGCGCGAGCCCCAGCCAGCCGAGCTCGGCGATCTTTGCCCAGAGTTCTGGGGAATAGCCACGCGGATCAGATTCAGCCTCGCGCGCAAGGTGTGGTGGCGACTCGATCTCGAGCATCGCGCGCGCGCTTCTTCGTAGCATCTCCTCTGTCTCATCGAACAGGACATTCATGGCAGCATCCCTTTCTACGTTGTGCGTTTGGGCGGAACCGGAGGCGTCCGTTGTGGGCTACCCTCTCGGAAGTCCGAGTCCGCGACGCGCAATCTGGTCGCGCATGGCGTGCGTGCTGCCGTGGCCGATGCCCACGAACCAGGCGCTCAGGAGGTGGTCACCGAACTCTCCGCCGCGCGGTGCGTCTTCACCTTCGAGCAGCTGCATGTATGGTCCGAGGATCTGGGCGATGCTCTCAATCGCTCGGACGTTGGAATCGGGACCCCACGACTTCTCTGCCGGGCTTTCGTGGACGATGCGCAGGCCTTCACGCACCATCTGCAGGCTGCGCATCGTCATCAGCCGGTAGGTCTGGCGTTCTATCCACATCTGGGCGACCTGGTCGCGGACGAGCGGATCCTTCTTCGGTTCGTAGTCACCGAGCTTCGCGTCCTGCAGGTAGTCGACCATGTGGTCGGTGCGGAACGTGCAACGCAGGTAGCGCGTGATGCCGATGCGGTCGATGGCGAGACCCGAGGTGGCAAGCATCCATCCGTCGCCGGGCTGACCGAGCATCGCGCTCGAAGGCACACGCACGTCATCGAAGAATGCTTCGCCCGCCCATGCGCCCGTGTAGCCGAACGTTCGCGAACGGTCCTTCAGGAGTTTGATTGGCCGGAACGTGACGCCGGGCGCGTCCATCGGCACGAGGAAGATGGACAGGCCCTTGTGCTTCTCGACGTCTCTGTCGGTGCGAACGAGCATGTACATGTGCGTGTGCGTCGCGCTCGCGCCGTACATCTTCTGGCCGTTGATGATCCAGTCGTCGCCGTCGCGCACGGCCACGCTCTTCAGGCCTGCGAGGTCAGTGCCGCCGCTCGGCTCGGTATAGCCGAGCCCCAGCCGGACTTCGCCCTTGATCATCCGCGGGATGAAGTAGTCTTTCTGTTCCTGCGTGCCGTGTTGAAGGATGGTGGTATAGCCGGTCCCGTAGTTGTGGCCGATGAACAGGCCTGCCCGGTTGAACTCTTCATCGACGATGAACTGGTCTGCGAGGTCACCACCCTGGCCACCGTATTCCCTGGGCATCGCCATGCGGATCCATCCGCGTTCGGACATCTTTTCGAAGAGCGCGTCGGTGTGAGGGCCTCCGCTTCCTGCGTCTTCCTCGTCCCGGCGTCCCTGTTCAGCCATGACTTCCGCCGTCACGTTCTCCGCGATGAACTGACGGATCTCTTGCCGAAATGCCTCTTGCTCAGGCGTGTACTGGAAGTTCATGGGTGCCTCGCTTTCCTTCCTCAGGCCCGCCGCGCGCGACCGGGCCGATGGCGTGACTTTCGCACGCTCAGCGCGCCACCGGCGCGGGAAACTGCACAACGAGAGTGTCGTTCGCGGGCCGAAGACTAAATCTTCAACCTTTAGACTGTCAACTTAATCGCAAGCCGAGAGTCAATCCGTATGGACTCCGTCGCCAGCGGGGCACCATACTCGTGCAGTCCTGGGAGCGAGATGACTGCGAGAGCCGGCAGACGCCCTTGATCGTCGATTGCCATGTCCACACCGTGCGCGGAAGTTCCGACAGCGCCCTGTCCCTTCCGGACCTGGTGAATGAGGCGGCGCGCGCGAGGCTCGACGGCGTCTGCCTCACTGAACACCGTGGCCCCTGGGACCGCCGCGAGTTTGCCGCCACGCAGCGCCAGCATGACGGCCTTTTCTTCGTCAATGCCATGGAAGTCGAGAGTCCCGGCTGTCATCTCACGGTCTTCGGCCTGGACCGTCACATCGGCGGTGCTCACGACCCGGCGGTCCTGCGCAAAGTCGCAGACTCCGAGGGCGCGTTCGTCGTCCTCGCACACCCCTTCCGGTACTTCCTCAGCCATCCGTCGAGCAACCTCCTGTTCTGCCGGGGCGATCAGGTCCCGCCCGCGATCGAGGAAGTGATGGAACACCCCATCTTCGATCTCGTGGACGCCATCGAAGTAGCGAACGGCGGAACCTCCGCCGCCGAGAACGCGCTGGCCTTGAAGGTGGCAAAGGCCCTCGGCAAAGCAACGGTCGGCGGGAGCGATGCGCACTCTACACACGGCCTGGGGCGCTTCGTGACCGCTTTCGACGACGAATTCCGGGATGCCGAAGGCTTCATGGCAGCGCTTCGAAGCGGGATGTTCCGCGCAGCCGTCAGGGACGCACATGGAACGGTCGTTCCCTGCGGTTGAGCGGCGCGCAGCGCCTC
Source organism: uncultured Anaerolineaceae bacterium (assembly GCA_964474285.1). Classification (GTDB taxonomy): domain Bacteria; phylum Chloroflexota; class Dehalococcoidia; order Tepidiformales; family Tepidiformaceae; genus JACRBT01. The sequence goes on from CAYYSD010000003.1 coordinate 56,287, forward strand.
TGCGCATGTTGTCGTCTGCGGGCATCGCTCCCTACCCCTCTGCGATGCCCAAACTACCGGTTCTTGAACACCGGCTCACGGCCTTCGGCGAACGCCTTCGGGCCCTCGATTGAATCCTCCATGCCCGCGAGGTTTCGCTCGAGATGGTTGGCGTATCGAGCGGCCTCGAACGGTGACATGTAGGAACCCTTGTAGAGGATCTCCTTGAGGTTCCTGACTGACCTCGGCGCGAGTACGAGGAGCCGTTCCGCCCACTGCATCGCGGTGGACATCAGCTCATCGTGCGGGACGACGGCGTTCACCAGCCCGATCTCGTAAGCGCGCTGAGCCGAGATGCGCTTGTCGCCCCACAGCACAACCTCGAGGGCGTTCGCAAGACCGATGATCCTGGGCAAGTGGTGGACCCACCCGGCGCCCTGGTTCCAGCGAACCTCGGTAACGCCGAACTCCGCCTTCTCCGACGCGATTCGCACGTCGCACTGCATCGCGTGATTGAAGCCCCCGGCAACGGCGATCCCGTTCACAGCCGCGATCATCGGTTTATAGCAATCCAATCGCTCGGACAGCGGGAAGATGTTCTGGAGGTAGTCCGGCATCGGCACCATCGGGTCAGGCCTGCCTTCCAGGGCCGCCTTATTCCGCTCGTTCCGCTCCTTCAGGTCCTGTCCTGCACCGAAGGCACGGCCGTTCGCCGTCAAGATCGAAACCCAAGCCTCGTCGTCGTGGGCGAACTCCCAATACGTCTCATGGAGCGTTTTGCGCAGCTCCCCGTTGAAGGAGTTGAGGGCTTCCGGGCGGTTCAGGGTGATGACCCATATCCGGCCGTTCGCTTCCTTATCTAGTTGCAGGACACCGTCTTTGACGCGCATGCCTCTGAATCTCCTCATTCACGAATGTGCACAGCCCTTGGACAGGACGCCCCCAGTGCCGGCGAACGTCGCACCCGCGTGGCCGATGCGTTGACTATCGGCCCTTGAACACAGGCGGACGCCGTTCGACCTGTGCATCGCGCGCCTCATCCTTGTCTTCGGTGAGGTGGATGATCGTCGCGGCGCTGGAAGTCATCACAGCCACGCCCTCAAGAGTCGTGTCCATCCCGGCCCGTAGCACGCGTTTATTGATCCACTGCGAAATGGGCGAAACCAGCATCATGCGGCGGCAGAGGTCGCGCGTGAATGTTTCCAGTTCCGTCGATGGCACCAGGTGATTGAGCAGGCCCCACTGGTGCGCCAGCTGCGCATCGACGCTGCCGACATAGGCAAATTCGAGTGCGCGCGCCAGCCCGATGATCCTCGGCAGGAAGTAAGCGCCACCGTTCTCGATGATCTGCCCGCGGGCGTGGTAGGTGATGAATCGGCTATGCTCGCAGCCGATGCGGATGTCGCACTGGACCGCCATATCCATCCCGGAGCCGGCAGCAGGTCCGTTCACCATCGCAATGGTCGGCTTCCGGATTCCGGAGATCTCGCGGATGATCTTCGTGTACCCATGGAAGAAGTGCTGCCGCTGGGCGTCCGGCCCGGCGTCAGGGCTGCGGTTTCCGGGAAAGAACTCGCCGAAGTCCTCGTCAGCGCGGGGGCCCTTGGCGTCGTTGCCAGCGCAGAAACCGCGCCCTTCTCCGGTCAGGATGATCACGCGGATCGCCGGGTCATCGTCGCCGTACTTCATGTATTCGACCACTTTCGAAGCCGTGCTGCGGTCGTGTGCCGAGCCGAGCGTCGCGTTCATGCGGTCGGGCCGGTTGAATTTGATCCAGAGGATTCCGTTTTCCGGTTCCGGTTCGTAGAGGAGCCACGGCACGAGATCTGGAGTAGCCATTCTTCACTTCCTTCTTCGCGTCATTGGCGGCGACGCGGTCGTTCCGTTTCTGATGGTCCGCGGCGGCCATGCTACCGAAGGGCAAGTGCCGCCGCGAGCGCGTCAATCTCATCTGGCGAGAGCCCGAGCACGGTGCTGAACACCTCGTCGTTGTCCTGGCCCATTCGCGGCGCCGGCCTGTACACCGGAGTCTGCTGCTGGCCCACGCTCAACCACGGGAGCTTGAACGCCTTGTAGATTCCTACCCCGGGCTTGTCGAGCTCCACGATCATGCCGCGGTCGCGGAACTGATCGAGGTCGGCAACTTCGACGAGCTCCGTGACCTGTGCCGCGCATACCCCGGCATCACGCAGAACCTCGATGACTTCGTGGCGGCTTTGCAGGGCACACCAGCGGTCCAGGATACCGTCGATATCGCCCCGGCGTTCAGTTCGGCCTTCGAGGGAAAGCCCGCCGAGGGCGTCCATGCCCGCCACGGCCGCGAGCGCTCCCCATTCGGCTGGGGAGTGCGCAGCGATAGCGACCCACCCATCGCTGCATTGGAAGGTGTTGTGCGGCACACAATCGCGCCTGTGGTTGCCGGCCGGGGCCGGTTCGTTGCCCGCGAAGTGTTCGAGGTAGGCATCGAACATGAGCGCCATCGTGATTTCCAGCATCGAAAGGTCGAACTGGAGTCCCCGCCCGGTGCGTTGCGCGTAGGCCAGTCCGGCCAACATCGCGAGGGCGGCGACCTCGCCGGTTACGGGGTCCGTCCATGACACGCCTTGTCCGCGCGGAGGCGTCCCGGGCCAGCTCGCGAGGTACGTGTGGCCTGCGTACGAGTGGATCGGAGTGCCGTACGCACGCATCGAGGCCTCCGGTCCGGTCCGGCCCGTGCCGGAGGACGAGACCATGATGAGCGATGGCTTCTCTTTCGAAAGCTCCGTGAAGTCAAGACCCATGCGTTCGGCTGCGCCCGTGGAATAGTTCTCGATGACGATGTCGGACGAGAGCGCCAGCAGTCGCGCCAGGTTCCGTCCTTCCGGCGTGCCGAGGTTGAGGGTACAGTCCTTCTTCGAATAGTTGAGCGCGAGGTAGTGAGGGCTGCCCTCGGGTCCGCCGTCCAGGGAGGGTAAGTGGGCGCGCGTCGGATCGGGCCGCTCGCGCGATTCCACTTTGATCACCTCAGCGCCGAGGGCGGCCAGCCACTTTGTGCTTTGTGGTCCGGCGATCACCCAGCTGAAGTCCGCGATTCGGAGCCCTTCGAGCGGCAGGTGTTGCCCGGTCCATGTCTCCGCCGGGGCTGGAACTGCCGAGTTGAGGAGCAGCTCCCGGGCGAACTCCGTGTCCGCTCCGCGTGGCCGGATGGCGTCTTGACTCCCATCGGGTCCGCGGCCTTTGTACACCCGGATCGGCGAAGGCGGCGCCGTGATTTCGCCGGCATCCGGGATGGGGAGCCGTCCCAACGCTTCGCGATCTCGAACCTGTGCCAGCCCCGCCACACCTCCGATGGTGTTCACCGGGAAGGCGGCCATGCCTTCCGACTGCGCGGCGCGGAACACGCTCTCCACGGTCAGCTGCGCAAGCTCCTTGTGGGCGTCCTTCTCGACGGTGCTCCAGTTGGCCGCCCGGTAGGATGGATCTCCGGCAGGACCTTCGACCCATTCCGGGCGCTTCAGAATTTTCGCCCAAGACTCCCATTGCCCGCCCGAGACGTACAGGTACCCATCGCGACAGGGGAGGAACCCGCGCAATGAAACGGCGCGCCCCGTCGACGAAGTTCCCGGCGCGCCATGCTCCGATTCGAGCGGGTTGAGAACTTCGCCCATCAACGTCGAACCCAGGGCGTCGAGGCTCGCCACATCCACCACGTTCCCGCGTCCCGAACGCCGCGCCGCGAACCACCCCTGCAGCGACGCGACAGCGGCGACGACGCCTCCGAGGGCAGCCGCCTGGTGTCCCCACGGCTGCATCGGCCGTTCGTAGCCCCGGTCTCCGGCGCCGGTCGGAATGGTGCTGGCGATCCCGCTGAGGGCGAACAAGAGGAGCTCGTCTTCGTGCAGGTGCGTCTGAGGCCCGTCCAGGCCATACGGCGTAACCACCGTCACGACCGCCCTGCCCTCCCTGGCCGGGTCGATCAGCGGCGCGTCGCCCGCAAGCATCCCGTCATAGAGCACCACGTCTGCGCGACGGCGAATGCGGTCGAAAGTGTCCGGCGTGAATTCAATCTGTGCACGGCGCTTATTCGCCACCAGGAACGCATCCATACGGCCCTCTGGCGAGTCAGTTCCCGGGTATGGCCCCGGCGGTTCCAGCGCGATGACCGTCGCACCGAGGTCAGCCAGGAGGCGGCCCGCGAAGCGCGCTGCGACCGACGTCGCGACTTCGGCGACGACCAGGCCCTCGAGCAGTGGATAGGTCACGCGGAACTCCTCCGGACCATCCCATCCGGCAACATGGGTCAAAAGCGGTGCACCGCCACGTGGCGCAGTCGCCACCAGGCGCAGTCGCCGCCAGGCGGTCAAGGCCCGGGCTGGACGCGGGCAGACTAAATCTTCAATCTTTTCACTGTCAACCGATTTGCGACAACCCGAAGTCTCCCGTCAACAGGGCTTTTCGGGCCTGAGGGCCTTCGGCGAAACGCGAGGCCGGTGCCTTGAGCATGCGCAGCTTTCGCGCATGCTGCGCTCGCCCAAGACTCGGGCTCCGGCAGGTGCCTCGTGAAATCGATGCGTGACGGCCGGGATGATCGACCGGTGTTGGCTGCGCTCGAGATGGTGACCGAGGGCCAAACCTCCGGGAACGTGCCATCCCGTGTGATGAGTTGGCCCCTGGCATGATCCTCTTACAAGAGCTGAGGGCCCGGACGGCGCGGTCCGTGCTACCCGGGGAGAGACGCTGACACCCAGCGCTTGCCGCCCGCCTCTCCGCCAGTCCCCCGCTCGGGGTCGCCCTCGTTGCCGTCCTTGCCGCCCGGCAATTGCAGGGTTCGTGGCATCGAGTTTGCGTCCCGTCCCCGGGCAGTTGTGGTATGTCCGATCAGGGTTTCACCCTATTCAAGAGGATGCATCACGCGCAATACACTCAAGTTTGAGCGACGAACGCGCCTGGCCGTTGCCCTCCCGGAAGGCGTCGGAATCACCCCTCTCTGAGCGTCGCGCTGGACGACCCAATGAACGCTCAACAACCCCCGGAGCCCTCCGGCTCACTGTCAACTGACAGCGGACCGGAAGAGACGGTGTCCCAGGGGGAGTTGGAGAGGCTATTCTCCCTCCTGCCAGTCCTCATCTGTATTTCCGGAACCGACGGCTTCTTTCGCCGGGTCAACGCCGAATTCACACGAGTTCTCGGTTGGAGTGAGGCCGAGCTCCTTTCCATTCCCTACAACGAACTCGTTCACCCCGAAGACCGCGCGGCAACCGTCGCGGCGGTTGATCGGCAGGCGTTCGGAGCTAAGGAACTCGCGTTCGAGAATCGATATCGCTGCAAGGACGGCAGCTATCGTTGGCTCTGCTGGGAATCCAATCCGGTCGAAAGCCAGGGCTTCATGTACGCGATTGCGCGGGACGTGACGGAGCACCGCCTCGCCCAGCAAGAGGTCCGCGCCGCTCGCGATGAGGCCACCCGCGCGAACCAGGCCAAGAACGAATTCCTCTCTCGCATGAGCCACGAACTCCGGACCCCGCTTTCTGCCATTCTTGGCTTCGCCCAGCTGATGCAACTGGACGAACGCACTTCCGACGACGAAGAGGCTGTCAATCACATCATCCGTGCCGGCAATCACCTGCTCAGCCTCATCAACGAGGTGCTCGACATCTCACGAATCGACTCGCGCAAGCTCTCCATTTCGCTTGAACCAGTCGCGCTCAATGAAGTCGTAGACGAAGTCGTCCGCCTGATGGAGCCGCTCGCACGAGGGGCAGAGATTGGGGTGGAGGTTGTCGAATCTGATTTGCGATCGTTCGTTCGGGCCGATCGTCAGCGCCTGAAGCAAGTCCTGCTCAATCTCCTGTCCAACGCAATCAAGTACAACCGCCACGGGGGCCGTGTCGAGATCCGCTGGGAATCCTTGCCGGAAGACCGCGTGGTCATCTCGATTTCGGACACGGGTAACGGGATTCCCCCTGACCGTATGGACAGGCTGTTCGAAGCCTTCGATCGCCTGGGCGCGGAAAGCACCGGCATCGAAGGTACGGGGCTTGGCCTGGCACTCTCGCGGGCACTCACGGAAGCAATGGGTGGGGCACTGACTGCCAGGAGCGTGCTCGGCGAAGGGAGCGCGTTCGCGGTAGAGCTGGCAGCGGATGCTGCGCCCCTCGAGAGTCTTGGTTTTGGCGCTCCGGACTTGCCCGTCCGGAACGAATCCGCAGTTGGCGCGCGAAAAGTGCTCTATGTGGAAGACAATCTCGCCAACCTTGCCCTGGTCAGCCGCCTTGTAGCGTTGCGCCCGGGAATCCATCTCATGTCAGCCGGACAGGGCCGCCTGGGCCTGGAGCTTGCCTCCCAGCACCGTCCCGACCTGGTCTTGCTCGACCTTCACCTCCCGGATATGGAGGGTGACCTGGTCCTCGCCGCCCTGAAGTCTAATCCCATGCTGGCGAGCGTGCCGGTCATCATTGCGAGTGCCGACGCGACTCCCGGTCAGGTCGAACGTTTGCGCGCGGCGGGTGCCCACGCCTACCTGACCAAACCGATCGATGTGCGCGAATTCCTTGCGCTGCTCGATGCAACGCTCGCCGGTCAAGCCTGACATGCGAGGCCGGCAATCCCCGCTGCCGGCAGGGCTGAACCCTCGTCACATGCCAGGTGTAGCTGTTCTGCACCACTCCGCTGGCGCACACAGCGTCCAGCGTATAGCTCACACTCGCGATTGTAGTGCTTTCGTTCTTCACATGGCCGATGTCGGTCAGTCGATCTGCGGTGTCATGTGTAGCTGCTCACGATCCCGGTCCCGCTCGGGAGCGCCTTCGCTGTCATAGCCATTGGCGACCGCGTTACTATTCCAGTCGGTCACGCTCGTGAGGCGGTCGGCGTTGTCGTAGCCGAACGTCACCTGGTTCGACCCGCCGGGTAGGTGACACTCGTGCGCCGGCTGGCCTTCAACTTCCAGGCAACTCAGTTGGGCGTTTGGGGCCCGAGGTGAATTTCCTGAGAAGGTGCATCGGGTTTGCCGGTACACGTTCCGTGCGAGCAGGTACGGTGCCGTTCCCACCCGGCCGAGACCGTGTCCTCGTCCCGCCGTGATCTTTGGTACTGGCGAAGAACGTCAGCGCATGTCGCGCGAGCGCCTGCCTGCCCGCACTCGAACCCATCACAAGACAGTAAACTCGCTCTCTCGAAGGAGCGGTTGCTATGCCGTACTACGCACGCAGTGACAACGGGGCCGGTGAGAAGCAACTTCTCAAGGATCATCTTCAGCAGGTCGGCGAACTCGCAGAGGCTTTCGCCGCGGCTGCTCAGCTTCCGCCAGATCTGGGGCGCTGGGCCGGACTCCTGCACGACCTCGGCAAGTACTCGGACGAGTTCCAGATCCATCTGGCCAGGCAGGACCATGACCTCGTCGAGCATGCGTGCCACGGAGCGGCAATCGCCGCGTCCGCCAACGCGATCGAAGTCGCGTTCGCCGTCGCGGCGCACCATAGCGGACTCGGGTCGAAGACCGGGATCAGCGAGCTTCTGAGGAACCGCGACGAGCGGACCGCCTCCCTGAGCCCGGGGGCGGGCGTCCTGGACAGAGCTCGTCGGTTTGCGGAGCTCGCGATGCAGGATGGAGCCTTCCCGAGCCTGCCGGGACGGCAAGCAGGCGCGACCAGGGGGGACGAGCTCCGGCTGGAATTGCGCACGCGAATGTTGCTTTCGTGCCTGGCCGACGCCGACCGGCTGGACGCCCAGCGCTGGGCAACGCCCGGCGACACCGCGACTCGCACCCTTCCACCCCTGGACGCGCCGAGCGCACTCTCGTCGGTCCTCCGGCACATCGAGGCGCGGCGTTCCGGCTCACGAGGTGCCGACCATGTGAACGCGGCGCGCGATGAGGTGCTCTCCGCAGCGCTTGCGGCCGCGGAGGCAGACTCCGGATTCTTCTCCCTGACCGTTCCCACAGGCGGGGGCAAGACGCTCGCTTCCCTGGCGTTCGCCTTGCGACATGCTGAGTTCGCGGGAAAGCGGCGGATCATCTTCGTGTTGCCGTTTCTCGCGATTATCGAACAGAACGCCGATGTGATTCGACGTGCCGTCGGCGGACAGACGGTATTGGAACACCATTCAGGTTCACTCGCGCTTGAACCGGGCGAGGACCAGCAGCTCGCTGCCGTTCGTCGTCGTCTCCTCGCGGAGAACTGGGATGCGCCAATCGTTGTGACCACGACGGTGCAGTTCTTCCACAGCCTCTTTTCGCATCACCCGACTGCGTTGCGAAAAGTGCACAACATTGCCAACTCCGTCGTCGTATTCGATGAAGCGCAGACGTTTCCGCCCGGGATGATGCGGCCACTCGTTGGGATGCTGCGGCAGCTCAAGGACGACCACGGCTGTTCCTTTGTGTTCTGTACCGCGACCCAGCCGGCCCTTTCGCAGGACATCCGTGGCCAGGGTGGGACGGCACCGCTCATCCCGCACGGCGAGGTGCGCGAGATCGCCACCGACCCGGTGGGACTGTTTGCGCGACTGAAACGAGTAAACGTGCGGTGGCCCGCCGCAGGTGAGGTCACGAGCATGCTGGAAGTGGCCGCCGCGATGGCTTCATCTCCAGGTGGCCAGGCGCTTGGGATCGTGAACACCAAGAAACAGGCGGCGGCGCTCTACCGCGCTCTCCGCGAACACGAGTCGCAGGCGATTCACCTGTCGACGCGCATGTGCGCCGCCCATCGTCGAGACGTGTTCCGCACAGTGCGGACGCGGCTGCACGACGGGCAACCGTGCCTCGTCGCCTCGACCCAGCTCATCGAAGCTGGCGTCGACGTGGACTTTACAGCGGTCTGGCGAGCGATGGCGCCGCTCG
>CAYYSD010000004.1:0-2062 GCA_964474285.1 uncultured Anaerolineaceae bacterium
CTGCCGCGCCCGAGCTGCGCTAACCGCCCCGCGCGGCCGGTTGGAAGAGCTCGACGGGGTTCCCCGAAGGATCGTCGAGCACCGTCTGAGCCCCGCCGGGGCCCCGGATGACTTCGTTGCGGAACGGCACCCCGGCTGCCCGGAGCCTTGCCGCCTCCGCTTCCACGTCATCGACGATCAGGTGGATGCGGTTCCAGCCGCCTGGCTCAGGTTGGCGGCCATCCGGCATCTGCCGGCCGGCCGAACTCGCTCGACCGCTGAGCAGCAGGACCAGGTTTCCCCGGCGAACCGACGCAAACGCCGGCGACTGCGGCCCCTCGGCCGTGAAGCCGAGGTTGGTTGTGTAGAACGCCACCGACGCCGGGACATCGGTGACCATGTAACGGACGTGGACGCTTGGGTCGTCAGGCATGGGAAGAAACCTCCTGCTGGTGAGCCGTGGTTCGAATGGTGAAGAGAAGAAACCGGATACGTCTTGCGATGTCGGTGGCCACCTCCTGGAACGCTGGATAGCTCTCTTCGTCGGAGGCGCCCGGGATGGACGGGTCGGCGATGCTCCAGTGCACAACCTGCGGCGTCCCCGGGAATTCGGGGCATATCTCGCGGACCCGGTCGCAGAGAGTCACGACAAAGTCGAAGTGCTGTTCGCGGAATTCGTCCAGGCTCTTCGTTCTCCGGCTGCTGATGTCGATGCCCCACTCGCTCATGGCGCGGACCGCGTTCGGGTGAAGGCTCTTCGGATGGCTCCCGGCGCTCGCCGAAACCGTCGCACCCTCGCTGAGATGGTCGAGAAGCGCCTCCGCCATCTGGGACCGGGCGCTGTTGGCGGTACAGAGGAACAGGACGCGGACCGGGTCTCTATCGGCTACCGGCGCCTTGGGAGAGACCGCAGCAGGTTGAAGCTTCAACGCTGGATGGAGCGCCTGCGCCGTGGCCGCGATCAGTTCACCGCAGCGGGCCAGGTCGATGGTGTAGTACGCGTCGCGCCCGTCCGCGGTGCTGCGTCGCATGGAGACGAGGCGCGCCGTCCGCAGACACCCCAGGTGATACGACACGAGACCCTGTTGCTTCTGCAGCGTATCGGCCAGTTCGCGGACCCTGCGGTCGCTGCGCGCCAGTTCAGTGAGCAATCCCCAGCGCACGGGATGGCCAAGGAGCTCCATGAATTCCGCCGGCGTTGCCACGGCCGCACGATACATCAACGGAATTCGATCGATCAAGGGAATTCGATGCATCTTCGGGAAGGCGTCGACCAGTGGGTGCTTCCGGACCTGGACTTTCGATGTGGCCACCATTCGGCACCCGAAACCCTCGAACGGGTCGGCAGGCCCGTCTCGCCGTGTCATCTAACAACACAGCAGCAAGGCGCGCGCTATAGACTGTCCCGAAATTGTTCGTAGGGGCTTTCCCATGCCACCGGACTTCGCAAACGGCAAGATCTGTTACCTCGAGATCCCGGCCGCCGACATCGATCGCTCGGCCGACTTCTACACGGCCGTTTTCGGCTGGGAGACCCGCCGCAGGGGTGATGGCTCCCTCGCCTTCGATGACAACGTGCAGCAGGTAAGTGGGGTCTGGGTAACCGGCCGCGCGCCTTCGCCCGAAGCGGGGCTGCTCATCTACATCATGGTCGCGGACGCGCAGGAGACCGTCGACGCTATCATCTCCAACGGCGGCGTGATCACGCAGCCGGTTTCCACGGATTCGCCCAACATCACCGCACGCTTTCGCGACCCGTTCGGGAACGTCCTCGGGATCTTCGAAGAGCCGGCACTGCGGACCCGCACCTGACGCCGGGAGCCGGCCATCCCATCGGAACCACAGCATGAACGCCCCCATCCGCGGGCGCTCTCAGCGCAGGGCGTCTGTCGCGCGGACAAGCGCCGCCGTCATCGGCGCGGCCTCGGCCGCGTGGCCCACGTCGTCGACCACAACCAGCTCCGAACCGGGCCAGGCCCGGTGCAGCTTCCACGCGTTCTCCAGGGGCGACTGCAGGTCGAAACGGCCGTTGCGGGTGCGCAGGTAAAGCTCATGACCTTCCACGACCGAAGCGACGCGCGAC
>CAYYSD010000004.1:2072-60650 GCA_964474285.1 uncultured Anaerolineaceae bacterium
CCGCTGGTATCGCGGCCAGCTCACTCACCCGAGGCAGCAGCCCTTCGTCTGGCAGCCAGGCGTTGTGATGGATGTAGTGCGTCACCAATCGCGCGAAACCCAACGCGAACCGCGGATCCTGGAAGCGTGGCGCGAGTCCGGTTGCGGGCGGCCAGTCGGGCGTCGCCGATTCCCACAGGCACCACTCATGTGCGGCGCGGTTGTGCACGGCCGGGTCCGGATCAAGAAGCAGGCGGCGGTAGGCGTCCACGATATCGTCGCCTTCCGAACCTGGCGGAATGGCTGTCCTCAGCCTCTCCCACTGCGCGGGAAACAGCGTCGCCACTCCGCCGCGGAAGAGCCAGTCGGCTTCGGTGCGCCGTCCCGTCGCCACGCCCCAGAGCACCATCCGCGCGACGCGAGCCGGGACGGCGAGCGCGTACGCGAGCCCCAGCAGACTCCCCCAGGAGCCTCCGAGGACCACCCAGCGGTCCACGCCGAGATGCTCTCGCAATGCCTCGATGTCCCCGATCAGGTCCGCGGTCGTGTTGTTCGCGAGCGCGGCCACCGAGTCGCCGGCGTGCGGACGGCTGCGCCCGCAGCCCCGCTGGTCGAACAGGACGACGCGGTACGCCCTGGGATCGAACAGGGCGCGGTGCCAGGGCACACATCCCGAACCCGGGCCGCCGTGCACGACGAGCGCGAGCGTTCCGAATGGGTTCCCGCACGTCTCCCAGTAGACGGAGTGCGCCCCGCGTCCGAGCATGCCGCAGGCGTAGGGCTCCAGCGCCGGATATGCACCAGGCATCGCCACCTCACGTCCCATGATCGCCCCCGTTAAGGATCCTGGCTCTTCAGTTCGGCCTCGAGAGCGTCAAAGGCCCACCCCATCCCCTGCTCACGCAGTTCAGGGTTGTCGAACCCGTCGAGAAAGGCTCCTTGCTCGGTGTACGCGAGCCGCGTCCCCGTCCCGTGGGGCCTCAGCTCCGTCGTGCCGAGCGAGACCGAGATGCGCGCGTCGTCGAGGTGCATCTCGTATGCCGTGATGATGCGTTCGTTCGGGACAAGATCCATGTGGATTGCGTCCATCCGCGACAACGGTCCGCCCGGCGGGCGTCCGATCGAGACCTCGCGTCCCCCCTCGCGAAAGTCGAGCTCGTGGGCGCTATCGCTCCAATCCTCAGGACCCGAAAACCAGCGCCTCTTGATTTCGGGATCCGCCCAGGCGTTGAACACTCTCGCCGGTGAGGCGGCGAAGTCCCGTTCGATGACGAAGGTGGCGTGGATTACGGTTCGGTTGGTCACCGGGGTGTCTCCTGAATGGTGTTGTGTGTTGGCTCGGGGAGTTCGTCCAGGACCTGGCCCAGCCGGTCGAACCTGCGCTCCCAAAGCGTCCGACGTTCGTGAATCCACGCTTCGGCAGTTCGCATTGCGTTTGACTCCACGTGGCATGTGCGCACCCGCCCGACCTTTTCCGACCGAACCAGGCCGCTCGCCTCCAGCACCGCAAGGTGCTGGACCACGGCCGGCAACGACATGGCCAGCGGTCGCGCGAGCTCTGTGACCGAGGCCGGACCGCGGCAGAGACGGTCCACCATCGACCGGCGGCTCGGATCCGCCAGCGCCTGGAACATCAGGTCGAGAGGCGCTTGCTTAAGCATCGACTTAAGTATCTGCCAGGCGCCGCGGGCAATCAAGCGGAAAAATGAGGGTGGCGGCGCCCAAAGCGAGCGGCCGCCACCCTTTCGGTGCGTGAGTCGCACCCTGCTAGACTCGCTTCAGGTACGCTTCGAGACGATTCATGCTCTGATCGGCGCCATCGGCCGCGCCCGTCTGCAGCATGCCGTCCCGGTCTTCCACACTCTGGAACACCGAAAGGTCACGAAGTGTGGTCTTCCCGTCCTGCTCTTCGAGATAAACGGTTTCCATGAAGACGTGGCCGGGCATCCCCTCCCACTCGAACGTGTGGACGATCTGGTCCATCGTCACGCTGTGGTAGACGCCGTGAAAAGCGAATTCCGCGCCGGCCTGGTCCCGCTGGACGAACCGCCACGAGCCGCCATCGCGCGCATCCATCCGGTCGACCACTGTCTCGAGCCCTTCCGGTCCCCACCACCGGGGAATCGCTTCCGGGTCGGTATAGGCGCGGAAGACCAGCGCCTTCGGAGCGCTGAACGTCCGGATCATCGTCATGGAATGGCTTCCTGGCTCGGCGATAAGGGTGGTTTTCATGGTGTGCTCCTCAATGCTGACGGGCCTCAATCCCCGCCCGATTCGAAACGCTGGCTGATGCAAAGCTGCGTGAGGACGATGCTGCGCGAACTCGCTGCGCGGGGCGTGGTCGCTGGCCGGGCCGGAGCGGCCGCCTCAATAACCGCACTCCACGTCCGAACGTCCCGCTCCCAACGCGCGCGATAGTTGTCCATTTGTGTTCTCCCGCCTGGAACAACGTTCACTGGATGGTCGCGAGGTAGGCTTCGAGGCAGTCCCAGGTGGAATTCCAGCCCTCGACCATCTGCATGCCGAGCAGTTGATCGCGCACTTCCGGCGTCCCGAAGAACACGGTGGAGGTTACGATCGTCTTCTTGCCGGATTCCTGCAGTGCAACGGTGACCGGCAGTTCCGGCGGCACCGTTGCACCGGATTCGTCCGAGAAGCTGTCGATGTAGGAGAAGCTGCGGGGCCGGTCGATGGCGGTGTAAACGCCCTTGCCCCAGTAGCGCTCCCCGTCCGGCGATTGCATGGCGTAGTGCCAGGTGCCGCCGACGCGGAAGTCCACGGTACAGACGGGAGTGGAGAAGTGTTCCGGTCCCCACCATTGCTTGATGTGGTCGGCCTCCGTGAACACACGGAAGACGAGGTCGCGCGGCGCGTCGAACGTGCGCGTCACCACGAACTCCAGGTCGGAGCCGGCCGGGGCTGAAGGCAAGTTAGTCATCGGTAGTCTCCTGCTTTGGTGTTTGAAGCTCTCGGAGGTAGTCCGCAAGGCGGTCCATCCGTTGTTCCCAGAACTCGCGATACTGCTCGACCCACAACTCAACCTCCTCGAGGGGTTTGGGTTCCAACCGGCAACGACGCCATTGGGCATCCCTTCCCTTCGTGATGAGGCCGGCTTTCTCCAGCACTTTCAGGTGCTTCGAAATCGCCGGGAGCGACATTGCGAAGGGCGCCGCCAGTTCGCTCACCGATGCCTCCCCGTGGGTCAGCCGGGCGAGGATCGCCCGCCGGGTCGGGTCGGCCAGTGCCGCGAACGTCGCACTCAGCGAGTCGGTGGCCAAAACGGTATTCAACTCTCCTCGGGGTATTTAACCAGTCTGGAAAGTATACCGAATCACTCCACCTGTCAACCTCCAGGTGGCAACAAATTCACAAGCAGGGAGGGGAACGGATTCGAAGACTGCCTGGACCATGAAGACGTACATTGCCCAGCCAGGCGTCTCGCGGCCCCAGCGCAGGTAGACATCCCGGTGATGGTGATGCCGCGCGGCAATCTCCGCGGCGTCGGGTCTGCGCCTGGGGTGTGATCGAGGAGCGCGATCAGCTCGTCCAGCCTGGAGTGACGGCCAGGTACCTCCAGGGGTCCACGCCGTTCAGCCGCCTGCGGCGGCGAGAAAGTCCCCGAGAATGCGGTTGAACGCCTCCGGTTCTTCGAAGTACACGCTGTGTCCCGAGACAGGAACCCGCGCAAGGCGCGCACCCGGCACGAGCGTCGCAGCATATTCGATGATATGCGGCGGAACGATCGCGTCGTTTTCGCCGACGATGAACTGAACGGGCACCCGAAGGGCCGCCAGCTTCTCGGTCGTGGCGTTGAAACGGGCGTCCTTCTCGCCCACGGGCTGCTGGCGCGCGGGGTTGAGCGCCATCACCGAGTCATAGAGGAATGCTTTCGCCGGGTCGCGCTGCTTCAGCGTTGGGTTGTAGGCGCGTCCAACCAGTGTCACGGGTTGCGGCTGGGCATCGGTCCACGCCTGGCGCTTCGCCCGCAGGACGTCGTCTTCCATCGCGCCGGTCGTGTCGGCCATGACCAGCCCGCGGACGCGCTCGGGCCACGCGACCGTGAATCCCATGCACGTGTTCCCGCCCATCGATTGCGCCACGAGGAAAGCCCGTTCGATCCCCAGGTGATCGAGCAGTGCCCGCAGGTCGTCGGCGTAGGCATTCCCGGCCGGCCCGTTCGGCACGTCGGCCGTGCGGCCAAAGCCGCGATGGTCGAACGTGATACAGCGGTAGCGGTCGCGGAACACCGGCACCTGCTGGTACCACGAGAGGTGATTTCCGCCGGCCCCGTGAGCAAAGACGATCGCGTCGCTCCCTTCGCCATGGGACTCGTAGTACATGTTGACTCCGTTGATCTCGGCCCAGGCCATCGTGGCGCCTCCCCGGTGAATGTGGGCGCGATTCTACACGGTTGGCGGTGGGCTACACGGTCGCCGGCGTCGTCGCGCCGTACCGCTCCTTCTCCCGTTCGAGATCCAGGCGGTTGATCCGCTTCGCCGCCTCGCGGGTCGCGTCGTCGATCAGTGCGAACGGCACCGGCCACATGATTTCGAACTCGAGCCCGTCCGGGTCCTTGCCATAGAGGCTCTTGGTCGTGCCGTGATCGCTCTGGCCGGTGAGCGCGCCGTGCTCGGCCAGCACTGCCCGGATCCGCTCGAGTTCGGCGAGCGTATCCACCTGCCAGGCGAGGTGGTACATCCCAACCGTATCCCGTCCGGCTGCCGTCGGTCCGGCGTTTTCTCCGATGCTGAAGAGGCCGAGGTCGTGGTCGTTCTCAGAATTGGGTGAGACGAGGAAGATGGCGTTGTCGCCCATTTGCATCTTGATGGTCATGCCGAGGACGTTGGTGTAGAACCCGGCGCTCTTCTGTGCATCGCGCACATAGAGGACGGCGTGGTTGAGGCGGGTGATGGGCATTGGCATGCCTCCTGGTGGTTTCAACTTACTATACGTTGCCGACTTATCTCTTGCAAGATACCTCGCCGAATCCGCCGGTCAGCGAGGCCGCTCGCCGTAGTCATCGAAGGGCCCGTCGCGGCGCCGGATGGTCTCACGGAACCCGACCTCCCGGAAACTCTCTTGCCAACGCAGCGCTTCCTCGGTATGGCGTGTGATCCCGTCGAACAGGGTCCCGAACATCTGCGTCGTCCGCAGACCCATGTTCTCGAAGGCCTGGTTGATCAGCATCTTGTTGAGCGCGAGCTGGTTCGACGGGATGTTACGGAAGCGGCGCGCATAGCGTTCCGTCTCATCCGCCAGGGTCTCCAACGGGAACACCTTTGAAACGAGCCCGATGCGCAGCGCCGTGGCGGCGTCTATCTGATCGCCGGAAAGCAGGAACTGCTTGGCGTGCTCCAGGCCGAGGCGGTAGACCCACATCATCGTCGTGGGCGTCCCGTACACACGCGAAGGCGGGTAGCCGATGATCGCGTCCTCCGCCATGAAGATGAGGTCTGCGCAGAGGATGAGGTCCGTGCCGCCACCGAGCGCGTAGCCGTGGAGCTGCGCGATGACGGGCTTCGGACACTCCCAGAGCTTCATGAACCGCTTCATGTTATGTCCCATCCCGGCGAAGTCCCGCACGGGATCCCATGCGCCCGGCCGCATCGCCACCTGCGGAGCGTCGTACCGGCGCGGCGGCGCCACCCGCCGGTCACCGGGGTTCAGGTCGTACCCGGCCGTAAACGTGCGTCCCGCCCCACGGAGCACGATCGCAGACACGTGTGCCGAAGCCGTTGCCGCATCGATGCCGTCCGCGATGCCCTGGATGACGGCGTTGTTGAGCGTGTTCATCTTCTCGGGCCGGTTCAGCGTGATGATCGCGAGCGAATCACGCTCTTCGTAAAGGACGACCGGTTCACCTTCGGGCATGGGGCTGCTCCCTGCTGCAGTGTGTCGAAAGCGTAGATCGCGCGGCGCTCCTTCGCACGATCGGGGCATCGTCCGGCCACGTCCCGTGTACACTCTTCGCCCATGACGGACCTCCTCGAGTCGCGTTTTCCCCGCTCCGCTCGCTACGACCTCGATTGGATGATCGCCAACCAGATGGGGCCGAGTGTGCTCTGGCTCACGGAGGCGCTCACCGATGTCCTGGACCTCCGTCCCGGTATGCGCGTCCTGGATCTCGGCTGTGGCAGGGCGCTAAGCTCCATCTTCCTCGCTCGCGAATTTGGTGTGCAGGTGTTCGCGGCCGACCTCTGGATCCAACCCGCCGAGAACTGGGCCCGCGTCCGTCATGCTGGCGTCGAAGACCGTGTCGTCCCGCTCAATCTCGAAGCCCACGCTCTTCCGTTCGCTCCAGACTTCTTCGATGCCGTCGTGAGCCTCGATGCCTTCCACTACTTCGGCACGGACGTCCACTACCTCGAGACGCATCTCCTGAAGCACTTGAAACCAGGAGCAGCGCTCGGCGTCGTCGCCCCTGCCTCTCCGCTTGAACTGCCCTACCCCATGTCGGGCTTTATGGCGGAACGCTACTACTGGATGAACTCGGTGGAATGGTGGCGGCGGCACTGGGAGCGCAACGCCGGGCTCGCCATCGAACGAGCAGAAGCCCTGCCGGGAGGGTGGGATCTCTGGCTCCGCTGGGCTGAGATCCTGCATGAACGTCAGCCGCCGGGCTCGCCCCGCCACCCTGAGCACCAGGACCTCATCGACGACGGCGGCAGGCACCTCGGCTTCGTGCGGCTCGTGGGACGCCGCCGGTAAGCCCTCAGGCCACCAGGCTGTCGCCCAGGATCTCGTTCAGCTCGCTCAGCCGCTCGACCACGAGATACCCCGACGCGTGGTGCGAACGCAACGTGCGCTCCACCAGCACCGCGCGCATCCCCGCGCCGCGCGCACCGTGCACGTCCGTCTCAACGGTATCACCCACGAAGAGCGCCTCGTGGTGGCCAACGCCGGCCGACTTCAGTGCGCGTTCGAAAATGCCGGGCGCCGGCTTCTTCACGCCCACGTCCGCCGAACTCACGACCGTGTGGATGAGTCTGCCGATGCCGAGTTCGTTTGCCTTCCGCGCCATGAACTCCCCGGGAAAGACGGCGTTCGAAACCACACCCATGCGGTACCCCCGCCGCTGCAAGGCCAGCAAGAGCGGCTCAGCGTCCTCGTACAGTCGCAGGTGGTCGGTCTCCGCCCGGAACACCAATCGTGAACACGCCTCGATATCCCGCGCCGAGACCGCAATGCCAAGCCACGCGAACGTCGCCGCGAGGATGGCTCCGATGCCCGGCGCTACGGCCTTGTCGCCCCGCGGTTCCACGGACGAGGCCATCAGTGCCCGCTCGAAGTCCGCTGCCGTATGCGCGTCGTTCAGGTTGCGCTTTGCGTAGGCGGCGAGAGTCGCGGCCGTTTCCGGGGGCGACTCTCGCCGCCCTCGCACGAGCGTGCCATCCCAATCGAAAAAGACGGCCCGAATCCCCATATCAGCTGCCGAGCAACCTTCTCACGACTTCGCTCACCGCTCGCCCTTCGGCGCGGCCTTCGAACTCCTTGACCACGGCAGGCATCACCTTGCCCATGTCCCGCGGCCCCGAGGCGCCCGTCTCCGCGATGATGCGCTTCGCGACAGACTCCAGCTCTTCGGCGGTAGGGGCGGCCGGGAGGTAGGTCTGGAGCACCAACAGTTCAGCTTCCTCTTTCGCGGCCAGATCTTCCCGCTTCGCCTTGCGAAACTGGTCGATGCTGTCCCGCCGTTGCTTTACCTGTTTCTGAATGACGGCAACTACCTGCTCGTCGGACAGGGCCGCGCGGTCGATTGGCGTGTCAGTTTCCTCTTCCGGCGCCGCCGGGATCTCCGCGTTCCGGATGGCGGTGATGAGCATCCTCAAGGCCGTCTTGCGAGTCTCGTCACGCGCGCGCATGGCATCGGCCAGGTCGGCCTGGACACGCTCTCGAAGGCTGGACATTGCGCATTCTCCTGCAAATACAACAGGCCCGGACGAAGCCGGGCCTGCGATGATTGAACACGAACCGCGACCGCGTTAGCGGCGCATGAGCGCGCGGGCTTCGCTGCGGAGCTGCTTCTTGCGAAGCTTGCGCAGACGCGCGGCTTCCTTCTTCTTTCGCTTCACGCTCGGCTTCTCGTAGTGTTCGCGACGCCGCGCCTCGGCCAGGATGCCATCCTGCTGCACGCGCTTGTTAAAGCGCTTCAGCGCGCCTTCAAACGACTCGTTATCGCCGACGATGACTTCTGCCAACTCTGGGTTCTCACCCCGCCTTCTTGCACGCCTGCGTGCCGCGCGAACGCGGCAACCGGATCGAATCTACCATACTGGCCGGTTAAGGGAACAGCGATTCATGCCGCACCACCCGCACCCGGCCCCGAACGAAGTGAGGGGTGCCGCCGTCCTCGGCTCCACACCGCGTTGCGCCCGCGGGTTCAGGCCTCCGTCCGCATCACGCCCTGAACCGCCGCCCGGCTCACTCCGTTCGCCGCTCGCCTCCGTCAATCACGTCACACCACCCGCACCGGGCCCCGAACGTAGTGAGGGGGCGCCCGTCCGGGGCTCGACACCCGTAGCGCAACATCGCTCGCGGCTCCACACGCATCACCCTCTCGACCGCGGCGCAGCTCACTCCGTTCGCCGCTCGGTTCCGTCCCCTCACGTCACACCACCCGCACCGAGCCCGAACGAAGTGTGGGGAGCCGCCGTCCTCGGCTCGACACCCGTGGCGCGAAACGGTGAATCACACTCTCAAGCGTCCAACCGTGCCACTTCGTGTTCGACCCAGATCCCCGGCCGTTCGCTCAGAATGCCCGGCGCTTCGATGTTGAAACGGTCCTGCTTCCTGCGCACAGCCCGGGCAAAGTCCGCGAACGCGCTGCGGCGGTCTGCGAGGAGGCCCTCGAACCTTTCCGGATCGGGGGACGTCCGCGCCAGGTCCACCAGTTCACGGTACCGCGCCTTCATCCGCTCCAGACTCCCGAGGTCGTCTTCGATCTCGCGCGCCAGCAACAACCACGCCGGGAGCGTGCCCGCGTTCTCCAGGATGTGGAAGCCCAGCCAGTTGTCCCCCGCCAGCGCCTCTCCCGGCCGCACCCGCAACGGCGCGCCCTCGCCGCGGAGCCCGGAAAACGCCCCGGACTCCATGGCTTCGCGGATGCGTTGATCGACGAGAGATTCGTATGCCATTTCGGCCCCCGGGCTGGCGCGCCGGCCGCTTCGCGCTTAGTCGGCGGAGGGAAGGACCTTCGGCTGCAGCAACTCCATCGCGCGGCCATCAACGTTGAGTGCGCACGGGCCTGGCTTCACAACCAACACTTCGATTCCCGTCTCTTCGTCCTTGTAGCGCTTGCCCAGCGCAACAGCTTCCATGCCCGTGGTATCGACGGTCACGCCGGTCTCTTCACCGCCCCGCATCTGCATCGCGGCGGCACCGCAGCGCAGTTCGCCCGCTCCGCCCTTCGTCACGATGAATTCCGCGACCCCGCCGGGAACAAAGTATCGCTTTCCGGTCTGCGCAGCAGCCATCTTCCCCTCCTAAAGAAAACCGCCCCCACTTCGAGCGGGGACAGGATGTGTTGTGGCCGGATCGTATCCAGCCGGGTTCGTAAGGGTCAAACGAAGAGGGGGTTGTGCGCCCCCTCCTCAAATCACAGAACTACGTTCGGCGGACCCTACTCCACGTAGAGGTAGGCGTACATGTCCGGGTGGAAGTCGCAGAGGATCTCGAACTGGCCGGCCGTGCTGAACGTGATTGAATTCGTATCGCCCGGCGAGAACAGGGGCACGCGCGCGGGCTTTTCATCGATCGTAATCGTGTGGATACCCGCCGCCACCGAGAACTGAACCGTGGTCCCCGTTTTGATGAGCGCGACACCCTTGTTGGGCGCCTGCGCGGTGCCGTCCGCACTCAGCGTCCAGTCGTTCGCGTTCGCGACGATGCTGACTGTGTTGCTGACCGCGGCGGGCTTCGCCGGCGGACCACCAGCGCCAGTGAGCTCCTCGAACACACGAGAGGGAACTGCGTGCTCGACGCAGGCCGTGCCCGTGTTCGGGCTGCCCGCGGGAGCCGTGCCCCAGGCATCTTCAGGCAACTTCAGCGAAGTCCCGATTCGGACGAGCGCGTCGCCGTTCGGAGCGTTGTTCGCCTCGGCGAAGTCGTCCGCCGTCGTGTTGGCGTAGCCAGTCGCGACATCCTCCAGCGACTGCCCCTGGACCAGGTAGGCGTCGACCTTTGGAAGCTTCAGAACGATTGCGGACTGGCCCTCCGGAACTTTGAGTTCCACGTTGGCGCCGATCGAGCGGATGCTGTCGTTGAGCGACTGGATCGAGCCCGGCAGGATGCCGTGCGCATCCGCGATCTCCTGGACCGTCTCCCCTGTGAGCGCGGCATACGTCGCGCCCTCCGGCAACTTGAGCTTGTCGCCGGGGAACAGGCCCGTGATGGTCCGATTCTGGTCGTCCAGGAGGTGCAAGAGGTAGGTCTTGGTGTCGAGCTTGTAGTTCAGTCCATTCAGTTCGGCGAGGAGTATTGCGCCGTAGTGGACCTTCTCCGCAACCTTCGCAATCGTCTCGTTGTTCGTGAGGATCTTGTACTTGAAGCCCTTGGAAGCGCCTTTCACGGGCGGAATGCTGACGGTGGTGCCCTTCTTCAGGGGCTGGGAAAGGTTCTCGCGCGCAACCGGAGGGTTCTGCGCGGCGCCAAGCTGGGCTGGCCCGATGCCGTGCGCTTTCGCAATGGTGTCGAGCGTGTCCCCACCGACCGTGGCCGTGCTGTGGTGGTTCAGGTTATGTGCGAAGTGCTCCGCCTCCAGCCATGCGTGGCTGGTCACGTTGCCATCCGCATCCTTCGCATCCTCCTCAGCTGGCGCCGTGATGAGGTTGATCAGATGCTCGATCTGGATTGCGTTGAGGGCGCCGCCGTTCGTCACCAGCCATGGCTGCATGAACGTGCCCAGGCGTCCGCAATACAGCGTACGCCGCAACTTGTCCTGGTTCGCCTTGAGGACAAGCGGGTCCTGGTTCTTGTATTCCTCGGTGTTCAGGGGCAGGCCGACGCCGCCCTGTCCGATGTTGCCATGGCACGTGCGGCAGTTGTTCGCGAAGAGGAGTGCCCCCCGTTCGACGCTGCCATCGTGCTGGTACTTCGCCTGGTCGTCCGCACGGACGGGCAGGTCGATTGCGGCGTAGGCGGCACAGCTGCCCACGAACATGAAAAACATGACCACAATCAGGAATGTCTGTTTCTGCGTGTTCAACCCGTCCTCCGCCTATCCGTTGTAGGAAACCGCGCGCAGCGGGTTGTCGGTGCCACCAAGGGTGATGGCGCCGGTGTTCACACTCAGGGAGCCATCGCCGTTGACGGTGATGGCCATCGTGTCCATCGGGCGCGGCGCGGGACCGAATACCCGGATGCCGGCGCGCGAATACGTCGAACCGTGGCACGGACACTGGAACCACCCGGTGATGCCGGGGAAGTTCACCGTCGCACCGGCCACCTCCGGCCGCCACGGGACCGTGCACCCCAGGTGGGGACACTTCCAGTAGAGCGCAAGCAGGCCGCCGGCACCGCCAACCCCGAGCACATCGCCTTCAGGCCCGTCCAGGTTCTTCAGCCAGAACTTGCCCTCAGAAATGCGGGCGGGGTCTTCGCCCGCAGCCGGCACGCGTGCCTTGATGACCGTCACCGAACCGCCGAAGCCGGTGGGCTTGCGCAGGTTGAAGAAACCGAGGAAGCCGGCGGCCATGGAGCCACTGAAGAGCGCGAGCCCGGCGAAGGCGCTCACGCGCATGAACGAGCGGCGCGCGATCTTGCGCGCTTCGACCTGGCGGGCCTGTTCGATTCTGCGGTTTGCCCGCCCGGCGGACTGTTCCATCTGTGCCATGCTGCCCCTACTCCTGCCCCGGTATGCCTTCGCTGACCTTCAGTTCCCACGGAAACACCAGCTGCTGGCCTTGCCCCCGGAACGCCGTGCCTACCAGCGTGAGAATGCCATAGGCGCCGACGAACCCGCTGAAGAGTGCCAGCAGTGCATCGCGGCGAGTGAGAACCCACCCGATGCGCCACAGCCCATAGATCATCAACGACGGCAACCCCACGATCAGCGCGATTGGAATCGCCTGTTCCACGATCCAGCCGGGCAGATCGAGGTTCTGGAACGTCGTCGGGCCGCCCGAACCTGAGCCGTCAAGAATGCGCAGGTTGAACGGCAGATACGTGATCTCGGTCGACCAGTCCGGCCACGGGAGCTGGCTCTGGATAGAGCGCACGTTTTCAAGGAAGCGGAACGTGTCGCCGCCCGAAAGGCCGAACCAATCGTTCAGGAAGAACGCAATCTTGCCCGAGTCCCAGAGGATGAGTGACCACGTCCCGACGATGCCGATGGCCGCCGAGACGATGGTGATTCGCACCGAGCGATCCGTGGAGAACCACGCGCCCTGTCCTTCTTGTTCACGGTCGAAATACGGGAACGCGCCAAGCACGCCCAGCCAGACCGTCGGGATGATGACGCCGGCCATGGCGCCGTTCATGTGGAGCAACAGTTCCTGCAGATTCAGCAGGTACCAGGGTGCCTTCGATGGGTTCGGAGTCACGTCCGCATTCGCCTGGTCCAGCAAGGGTGCGTTCATCAAGAAGGAAAGCACGAAGAAAGTCAGCGTGAAGAGCATCGCGGCAATGAACTCGATGAACACGAGATCCGGCCAAACGAGGACTTCCTCATCGCGGGCGCGCGCCTGTGGGCGCGCAACGGGCCGTGCGACGACAGCAGTTGCCATACCTGTTTCCTCCCTGCGGGCCTAGAGGGGCCGGGCCAGGCCGCCATCACGGCGGATGCGCCAGAAATGGACGGCCATGAAGATGGCCGCCAACAGTGGCAGGCCAATCACGTGCAGCGTGTAGAAGCGGATGAGCGCGTTCGGGCCCACCTCGAAGCCTCCCAGCAGCCAGAACCGGCTCTTCGGTCCCAGCACCGGCGGCGAACCCGCGATGTTGGAGCCGACCGTGATCGCCCAAAACGCCAACTGGTCCCACGGCAGGAGGTAGCCCGTGAAGCTCAGCAGGAAGGTGAGCACCAACAGGACCACGCCCACCACCCAGTTGAATTCGCGCGGCGGCTTGTAAGCGCCCGTGTAGAAGACGCGCATCATGTGGAGGAAGACGAGGATGACCATCGCGTGGGCCATCCAGCGATGCATGTTCCGCATGAGTTGGCCGAACTGCACCTGCGTTTGAATCGTCTGCATGTCCAGGTAGGCCCGTTCAACGCTCGGGACGTAATAGAACATCAGGAGGATGCCCGTGACGGTGAGTCCCAGGAACATGAAAAAAGAGAGACCGCCCAGGCAATACGTGTGGGTGATCTTCACGTGCGTGCGGTGGATTCGCGTCGGGTGCAGGTGAAGGAAGAGGTTCGTCGCGACGACGAGCATCTGGTTGCGCGGCGTGTTCGGATACCCGGTCCGGAAGATCGACTTCCAGACGTAGTTGTGGAACATCGCGTCGTAGAGCTTGTCGGCGAACGACGGTTTGGTGGGCTGTTCGACGGCCATTGGCTTGGTCCCCTTCCCTACTGCTGCCACCAGCGGCCAAGAGCAACCATGATCGCCAGCGATGCGACGATCGTGATGCCCACGAACACCAGTTCAAGAGTTTCTGCGAAATCGTGCGGCAGATTTGAGAATTCCAACCTGGCCTGCCTCCCCTACCCGCGAGCACGCGCCGCTGGCGGTGCTCAACTTTGTGAATCCCGTAGCGATCGGTGTTATACCACCGGCCCATGGCCCGGGCAAACCTGCGGGGGCCTGCTTCACGCTTCGGGGGCGTCCTGTGCGTATGTGCAATCGCAGCTATGAAACGCAGCCATAGCCGCGCCCGGGAGGCCCTATCGCCGCCGGAATCGCATCCGGGCGAGACCACGAATGTCCTCAACCGCCGTCTTGAGGATCTTCACCTTCGTGTCCGGGTCTTCCACCCAGCGCACGGGCAGTTCGCGGATCTTGAAGCCGTGTTGGTGCGCCAGGATCAGCAGCTCGGTATCGAAGAACCACATCTTGTTCTCGATGAGCGGGACAAGTTCATCCACCGCCCGCCGGTTCAACGCCTTGAAGCCGCACTGTGCGTCGCTGATGCGCAGGCGGGGAAACGTCGTGCGAATCATCGCAACGTAGCCCCGCGAAGTGATCTCGCGCTTGAGCGAGCGCTTCGTCTTCGACCCGCGGGCCAGCCGGGTACCGATTGCGACATCGCAGCTTCCGCTGGCCACCATTCCAATCAGCTTGGGCAGGTGCGCGATGTCGGTACTCAGGTCCACATCCATATAAGAAACGATGTCCGAATCGCTCCCGAGCCACGCTTGCTTCAATGCCAGGCCGCGCCCCCGGACGGGAAGCGCGAGCGCCTTCACCTGCGGATATTGCGCTTCCAGTTCACGCGCCAGTTCCGTGGTGCCATCGGTGGAACCGTTGTCCGCGATGATCAGGCGCCATTCGAACTGGGGATTCTCAGCGAACAGCTTCAGCGTTGTCTCGGCGCTTGTTCGAAGCACCTGCACTTCATCCAGGCATGGGATGACGACGTCGACGCGCTTGAGCCGCTCTTCTTCCGGCATAGATGGCATTGTTGGGGCAAACCCGCAAAAGGGGAAGTTCAGAATCGGAAAGCTCGCCGCTGACGAGCGAGTTTAGGAAACGCCCGAGGCCGCGTTCATGGACGTGGGGACAAAGGCCGGCTCAGCCGAAATGAAGCACGACTGGATGACCGCCGCGATCTCCACGGGACCTTCCACCCGCCCGCAATCCTCCGCAAGAGCTTCGCCACGAATGAACCGAAAAAAACCGGCGGTGTCGGTCCTGAGAAGGACGTCGGCAGCGCCGGTGATGTGACGTCGAGGGTGGATGTGTCCATCGTGGATCTCGAACGTCCAACTGTTGCAGTCGGAGCAATCCGAAAGTTCCACCGCCATCGTCGCGTGCAGCTCGTTCGCACGTTCCGGGTGGAAGGCGAAGGCCGGTACGACGCGAACGGCGAAGTCGACCGGCATCTCCTTGGGAAACGGAAGCGCGGGCTCTCCGGGCGCTTCGTGCTGGGACACATGGTGGCGTCCGAAATCGAGCAAAGAGAGCAGGATCGGGCGGACGTCCCAGCCCTTCTCGGTCAGGCTGTACTCCACCCGCGGCGGGAGTTCGCGGTAGTAGACCCGCGAAACGAGCCCATCCGCCTCCAGACGCTTCAGGCGATCCGAGAGAACATTGGGGGACATCCCCCCGCAGTTTTCGAGAATGTCCGTATACCGGTGAAGCCCCGACATGAGGTCTCGTAGGATCAAGAGCGTCCACCGGTCGCCAAGTACATCGAGGGTCTGAGCTATGAGACAAGGATGGTTGTATGACTTCCGCCCCGCCTCGTTGTCGCCTCGACCCATGCGTATGACTCCGATAGACGAGAATTAACGAAGGAATAGCGCCGAGGCTATTGTCTTGATAGCCACAGGTGCTATACTTTCGCTAGGGAGTACGAAAGCGATAGTGCTTGAACTCCACTAATGAGCGTAGCCGAGGCCGGTTGACGGAGTCAACCAAGGAGGTTCAACAAAAATGGCTGCAACAACGACGAAGACGATCGAAGCGCAGGTCTCCGCGCAGGCTGATCACTTCCACCGCTGGCGCATTGATGAGCCCAATGGCCCCGTCAGTGTTGGCGTCTGCAAGGTCTGCGGGACAACCAAGCAGTTCAAGAACTGGCTGAGCGATATGGACTTCATCACCAATGAAGAGCACCGCGCCGCCGCCTGATTCACACCCGTGACTGCGCGGGGCGTCACCTCTCCGCGCCGCGCGTTACAGACCTTTGCCGCCCGATCTCCCTGGCCGGAATCGGGCGGCTTTTTGTTGTCCCCGAGCGCCTCAGATGACGCTGGCCGCTCGCAACTCCGCCAACTCGGCCGATCCAAGTCCCAACTCTCCACCGAACACTTCGTCGTTATGTTCTCCGAGGATGGGCGCCCTCCGCCGGATGGTGCCCGGCGTGCCGGTGAGCCGCGGAACGATGCCCGGCTGCAACATCGGCCCGTAGTCCACCGTCTCCACGCTCACCACTTGCTCGCGCGCTTTGTAATGCGGGTCCGTCACAATGTCTGCGGTCGAATACACCTTTGAAGCCGGCACGCCGAACTCGTCCATCACGCGCTGGCACTCTTCGAACGTATGCCGCCTGATCCACTCCGCCAGGATTCCCTCGATCGCCTCGTGATTCGCCATCAGGTTCTTGCGCGGGGTGAAGCGTTCATCCTCTGGCAGGTCAGGCTGGCCAATCGCTTCGCAGAGCCGTTCGAAGACACGTTGCGTGGTGGCGTTGATGATCAGGTAGACGCCGTCCGAGGTCTCGAACTGTTCCGCCGGGACCACGCCGGGGAAGTAGTTGCCGGAGCGCTCACGGTTCTCACCTGTCAGGCCGTAGTTTGCCGCGTGCGTGCCGCTCATGCGCCAGGTCGCTTCATAGAGCGCGACATCCACATCCTGGCCCACACCGGTCTGTTCGCGAGCCTTGAGGGCTGCCAGCGCTCCAAAGGCGCCGAACACGCCCGAACCATAGTCCGCCACGAAATAGCCCGGCCGGACCGGTGGCCTGTCTGCATATCCGGTCACGTAGGTGATGCCGGCGAACCCGAGAGCAACGCGATCGAAGCCTGCCCTGTCGCGGTAGGGTCCGGTCTGGCCGTAGCCGCTGAAGCGCACCGCGACCAGCCCGGGGTTCGTCGTACGCAGCTGTTCCGGCGCCACGTTGAACCGTTCAAGCGTCCCCGGCCGGAAGTTCTCGACGAGGATGTCGGCCGTATCGCACAGCTTCCGAAACAGCGCCTGCCCTTTCGCCTGGTGAAGGTCAATGGTGACCGACCGCTGACCGCGGTTGTCTTGCCCGAAGGACACGCTTCCACGGTTGGGGTCGCCCGTCCCGGGCTGCTCAACCTTGATGACATCAGCACCAAACTCACCGAGCATTGTCGAGCAGAACGGCGCAGCGAGAATCTGTCCGCAGTTGATGACACGGACGCCTGCGAGAGCACCTGGAGGGGGCGAATCATTCATGGCGGGAGAGCATACCCCAGCCGGGCAAGGAACGAGAGCGCTCGCCGGGCGCGCAAACTACTACGAGCAGGTCTACTCGCTCGTGCGGAAGGTACCTCGGGGGTCGGTCGTCACGTATGGCCAGGTGGCGGTGCTCCTTGGCGCTCCGACGGCGTCCCGGGCGGTCGGCTATGCACTCCACAACCTTCCCGCCGGCTCCGATGTGCCGTGGTGGCGCGTCATCAACTCGCAGGGGCGCGTCAGTCTCAAAGGACGCGGCGCCCAGGCGGACCTGCAGCTTGCGCTGCTCAAGAACGAAGGCGTGAGCTTTGACGAGAGCGACCGCACCGACCTTCACCGGTACCGGTGGTGGCCGCCCGAACGTCCGTAAAGCCCCTCCGTGTTTCGCGTCGCGTCTACCGGGCATACGCTAGAATGAAACCCGAACGCCATTCACTCTCTGGAGACGCCACGATGACCGAGCCTGCGGCCGCGCCACCTCTTCCTTCCGCCCTGATGCTTACGGCCATGAATCCCGCCTTTGCGGAAAATCCCCATCCCCTCCTGGATGACCTCCGCGAACGAGCCCCGATTCACTTCGACGCTTTCCTCAAGCTCTGGATCCTGACGCGCAACGAAGATGTCGAAGCGGTGCTCAGGGACCGCGAACTCTCCGTCGACCCCTCGAAGGCGCCGCCTGATTCGTTCATGGCTCGCCTGACGCTTCAGCGTCCTGACTCCGCCCCCGGCGACCGCACGCAGCAAAGCATGCTGTTCCTCGACGACCCGGACCACGCGCGTCTCCGCGGACTGGTGAATCGGGCGTTCACACCCCGCGCTGTAGAGCGCATGGCCCCGCGCATTCAACAGATCGCTGATGAACTCCTGGACCGGCTCGAAGGCAAAGAAGAGTGGGACCTCATCGGCGACTTCTCTGCCCCGCTCCCGACGATCGTCATCGCCGAGATGCTCGGCATCGACGCCGGCCATCAGAAGCAATTCAAAGAGTGGTCCGACCTGATCGTCACTGGATTCGATCCCTTCCTCAGCGAAGAGCAACGGGCGAAGGTGGTCCAGGCGGGGATGGACATGCGCGACTATCTGCGGCGCGCCGTCGAAGAACGGCGCATGAACCGCGGCGATGATCTCATCAGCGGCATGATCGCCGCCGAGGAAAACGGGGATCAGCTGAGCGACGAAGAGATCGTGGTGATGGTGGCGCTGCTGCTGGCAGCCGGGAATCTGACGACCACGGACCTCATCGGTAACGGCATGCTGGCCTTTCTGAAGAACCGCGACCAGTGGGAGAAGCTCAAGGCCGATCCGGCACTGCTGCAGAACGCCGTCGAAGAGATGCTGCGCTTCGATCCACCGGTGACACAATCCGGCCGGCTGGCCCTGGCGGACACATCGGTTGGCGGGTGCCCCGTGCACGCGGGCCAGTCCGTCACGACCGTCCTCGTGGCCGCGAACCACGACCCCGCGGTTCACCCGAACCCCCACGCCTTCGACATCTCCCGCGAAGACACGCAGCACGTCTCCTTCGGAGGCGGCCGGCGCTACTGCCTCGGCGCGCCGCTGGCGCGCCTGGAGGCCCAGATCGCCGTCGGCACCCTCGCACGCCGCTTCCCCAATCTGCAGCTGGCAACCGGAAAGCAAGAGTGGCGCAAGGTTCCCGGCTTCCACGGGCTCGTGGCGCTGCCGGTGAAGCCGGGGGCTTAGCGAAGCCCAACCGACTGCAGAAACTCCGGCGTGCCCGCGACACGCTCATCCGGCTGATGCTGGTTGATTTCGAGCGTGTACCCCGGGAGGTGCTTCAGGCCGCGTGTGATGTACTCCCACGAGACATCGCCATCGCCCGGCGAGCGATGGTCCCCGATGCCGAGGACATCGTGCAGGTGTGCTCCCACCGTTCGCGCCGAGAGTGTATCCAGCCATGCATGCCGGTCGATGAAGCCGAGCCTGTGCAGAACCTCCGCGTGCCCCGTGTCGTGCCAGTAGCCGGCCTGTTCCAGGTCCAGCCCCTGGAGGAGCATGTCGTACTCGGCCGGGTGCGGAATCTCGTGATAGTGGTAACGGTTTTCGAGCCCGATGGTGATGCCCCTCGGCCCGGCAATCCCCACCAGTTCCAGAAGCGACTTCCGCGCTGCCGCCAGGTAGGGCTCGGCCTCTCGCTTCCGCGCTTCGATGACGCTTGCACGCAGCTCCGCGGCACGTGCTTCGCTGGCGCCACCTGCATCGAACATCCGCCGTAGCTCCAGTTCCTCCGGGAGCTGTTCGGCCACGCCGGTCACCTGTCCGAGGTGAACCACAAGCCTCCCGACGCCGATTTCCCCCGCCCAATCGATGCTCGTGCGCGCATAGGCGACCGCCTCCTCGCGTTCCGTCTCGTCGATCGCCGCCAGGTTGCAGTGCGAATTGCCACGACCGTCCGAGTGGCGCACCCACGGCGCTGGGTGATGCACCGATGTCACCGGGAGCACGTTCGCCTCCAGGATCTGGCGCAGCTTCGCCTCATTCGTCGAGTGGCTGATCTCGATCGCGTCATAGCCGCTCTCGGCGGCGAAGCGTGCGAACGCGGCGCCATCGGCGAACCGCTCTTGCTGGGCGAACATGGTAGAGAGCGCGAGTGGTTTCATTCGTTCTGTCCCGCCGACGGTTGGGCTCTGGTGCTTGCCGCCGGTTCGGCCCCCATGCTAAAACGCCGGGCCGCCAGGAGCAGCGAAGGCGCCAGGATCGCGACGGCGAAGCTGAACCAGATGCCGGCGACGTCGTCCTTGCCGGCCAGCGGCACGGCCAGCCCTCCCACCAGGCCGGTGAACATGCTCAACGGCAAATACAGGAGACCCGCACCGCCGCGCGTGGCCACCGAGAGCACCAGCCATGGGAGAAAGCCGCAGACCAGCCACGCGCCCACGAACAGCGACACGAAGATGACTTCGAAGGTCACCTGCGTCCACCGCGACGGCCGCCCATCAGGAAACGAGCCGCTGGATATCGAAGAACGTGATCACCAGCACTCCCGCCAGCAGCAGGGCGAAGCCGGTGAGGTGGACCAACGCTTCTTTCTCCGGGTTGATGCGGCGCCCACCGCGGAGTATTTCGATGACCACGAAGAGCATCCGTCCGCCGTCGAGCATGGGGATCGGCAAAGCGTTGAAGATCGCCAGGTTCAGGCTGAAGAGCGCAAGGAGGTCGATGATCGGCCGCCAGCCCTCTTCCTTCACGATGTCGCCCGTGATCGCCGCAATTCCGACCGGGCCCTGGACGATGTCGCCGTTGCCTCCGGGCGTTCCTCCGCCTCCGCCCCCGCCGATGCGCACCTGCATCTCGTTCTTCGCCAGCACGAGCGTGTCCCAGAGCGAAGTGATCCCCTTCGGGACAGCCTCCCAGACCGGGTAGGACACATCCTCCGTGAAGTTATAGAGCAGCTGGCACGTGTTCGGCACGATCTCGCCTGCGGCATCGAACTGGCAGCCGGAAACCGGCGCTCCGACGGTGATGCCGGTCGGCCCCTGGCCCTCCGGCGGGTGCCACCGGGCGTACACATGCGCCGTCAGGCTCGCGCCCTGCCGAACGATTCTCCACTCCTGCGTCTCGCCGAGGTTGAGCCGGTTCGCATAGATGAGTTCCTGCGTGTTGCGAACGTCGCGGCCTTCGACCTCTTTCACCAGGTCGCCCGGCTGCAGGCCTTGCGCGGGAGCGCTGCCATCCCGCATCTCGCCCTCGATCCGTGCTTCTGCGGCCGGGGACCCGGGCGAGACGGTCGTGACCTGTGCCTCGCTCAAGCTGCGTTCCCGCGGGATCATGAAGCCCGCGCTGAGCAGGACAATCGCGAGAACGAGATTCATGATGACGCCCGCCGCCATCACGGTGAGGCGCTTCCAGCGCGCGGCCGCGGCCAGCGAACGCGGGTCCGTCGGGTCTTCTTCGCCCAACAGGCGCACGAAGCCGCCGATCGGCAGCCAGTTGATGGTGTATTCCGTCTCGCCCTTCTTCCAGGTCAGTCCCTTGACGCGCGGGGGAAAGCCGACGCCGAATTCGAGCACCTTGATCCCGAAGGCCTTGGCCGCGAGGAAGTGGCCGAATTCGTGGATGAGCACGAGCGGGACGAGCGTAGCGAGAAACAACCCCGCGCTGAACGAGATGTTTGCGGGGTCGATAGCTGCGAAGAACATCAGCGGGTCACTCCAACGGGCACCGCCCGGGCCTGGGTCCGCGCCCACTGGTCGGCGGCGAGGACGGTCTCCAGATCAGGATCGGCAACAGGCTCGTGCTTCTCCAACACACTCTCGATGATACGCGGGATGTCGAGAAAGCCTGCGTCTCGATGCAAAAAGCGTTCCACAGCCACTTCATCCGCCGCCGCCATCACAGCGGGATGCGTCCCGCCGATCCGCCCGGCCGCCATCGCCAGGGCAAGACACGGGAAACGCCGGTAGTCTGGCGTCCCGAAGTGCAGCGTCCCCACCGAGGCAAGATTCAGCGGGGGAGCAGGCGGTACGGGCATGCGTTCGGGATAAGCCAGCGCGCATTGGATGGGCAGGCGCATATCGGGCACGCCAAGCTGGGCCTTCACGCTGCCGTCGCTGAACTCCACGAGTGAATGGACGATGGATTCCCGGTGCAGGACGACTTCCACGCGCTCCATGGGGACATCGAACAGCCACATGGCCTCGATCGTCTCCATGCCTTTGTTCATCAGGCTCGCGCTATCGACGGTGATCTTGGCTCCCATCTTCCAGGTGGGGTGGTTAAGCGCCTGTTCAGGGGTCACGGCGGCCAGGCTCGCGTCATCCAGGTCGCGAAAAGCGCCTCCGCTGGCCGTCAGGAGGATGCGCCGGATCTGGTGGCCTTCTTCGCCCCAGAGACACTGCCAGATCGCCGAATGTTCGCTGTCGACGGGGCGCAATGTGCCTCCGCCACGTCGCATCGCGCGCTGCACCAGGTGGCCCGCCATCACGAGCACTTCCTTGTTCGCGATTGCCACCGGACGGCCCAGCTCCAACGCGCGAATCGTCGGCATCAGCCCTGCCGCCCCTGCCGTTCCCACCAGCAGCACATCCACGTTATCCGCGACGGCCATCTCGTCCATCGTTACGAACTGCGTGCCCGCGGCTTCCAGGCTCTGCGAAAGGTCCCGGGAGCCTGCTTCGGCCCAGGCGAAGGCCGGGCGAAACTCGGCCACCTGGCGCGCCAGCGCGTCCACGTTCTTCCCCGCCGCCAGGGCCGCCACTTCGAAGCGCTCCGGCAATTGCCGGATGACGTCCAGCGCCTGCGTGCCGATCGACCCCGTCGATCCCAACAGAGCAACCCGCGTCCGGCGTTCTCCCATGTCCTGGATGGTACGCGGGAATCGGTCTTCGGGCAGTCAGCCGGACGTTTCCGAAGTGTGTACCTGCCCGCGTGATTGCACCCCGGCCCCCCGTTAGCATGCTGTTGTGCCAGACAGCGCTGCATTCGCCCGATTGCGGTTGGATACTCCCGGCGGACGAATCGTCGCGCTCGGCCTCGCAGCCGCGCTGGCGGTCATCCCTGTCGTGTTCGTCCCCGCGCTCTACGACGACTTCACGCTCATCAAGCAGTCCACGCTGTTGGTCGCGGCGGCCCTGGTCCTCGTTGGCCTGGCCTGGGATGGCGCACTCTTCCCACTCGAGGCCGCCTGGCGCTGGTTCCTTGTCGCGTGGGCTGGCTGGCTCACGTTCGCCTGGGCTGCCGGCCGGGACCCACTGGGCGGTCTCACGGGCGTCTACCAGTACCGCCAGGGCTTCCTCACGCAAGTCGCCTACGGAATCCTGTTTCTCGGCGCGTTCACGCTCAGCCGCCGCACGCGTATCGAGCCCTTCGTCTGCGCCTCGGCGCTCTTCGGCCTCGCCGTGGCGACGGCTTACACCCTCATCCAGGCGGCGGGCCTCGATCCCTTCAGCTGGTGGCTCGATACTCGCGATCGCGCCATCAGCACCATCGGCAACGCCAACGAACTGGCTGCCTACGCCGTGATCGCCATGGCCTTCGCGAGTCCGCTCGCCGGCGCGAAAGGCGTCCGGAGCCTTCTGCCCGCGTTCGTCTCTGCCGCTTGCTGGTTCATCGTCCTCGAGGCCGAGAGTCGCAGCGGAATCGCGGCACTGCTCATCGTCCACCTGTCCGTCGCGGCGCTCCTCGCGGGCGCACGGAGCCGCGCCGAGTTCGGACGGCACACGCTCTTGCTCACGGGCGGAGCCGCCTGCGGGCTGATCCTCAGCGTCGGGCTGGGCGGAGCCCAGGGTTCGGCAGAGCGGCTGGATTCGGTCGTGCAGGGCCAGGACCCCGGTGGCTCCACCCGCATCAGCCTGTTCAGGGGCGCCCTCCCCACGATCGCCGCCTCCCCACTCTGGGGACACGGGCCGGACGGGCTCTACCTCGCCTTCCCCCAGCACCGTCCCGCGGAGCTTGGCGGAGCCTTCGAGACGTACGACCTCACCGTGCAGAGCAGCCACAATTGGGTCCTGGACACCGCTGCGGGGACGGGCCTCATCGGCCTCGCGCTCTTCGCCGGGCTTCTCGCCCTCGCCGCCTGGCGGCCTTTCCGCGAAGACCTCGTCGCCCGCAGCCCGGCAACGGTCATGCCCTGGGCGGCGATGGCAGCCTACGGCGCCCTGACGCTGGTGAACCCCATCTCGCTCGCTGCGCATGTCCAGTTCTTTGTGCTGCTGGGCATGGTCGCCGGGCGGTCTTTGCGCCAGGCCACATCGGCGCCCGTTCCAACGAGTGCCGGCGCAACCCGCGTCGGGTTAGGACTGGCACTCCCTGCGGCGGTCGCGCTCGTTGCCGTCGCCGTCGCGCTCCCGATCGCCGACTATGCCGCCAACGACGCATGGAACCACACTGCGCGCGGCGAGTTCGCGGCTTCCGCGACGCGGTACAGGCGCGCCGAGTTGGTCGCCCCCTTCCAGCGCGACTACGCCTCCCGCCGGGCGACGGCCCTGCTTGCGGCAGGCGCCGGGGGCGATGAACAGGCCTTGCTGTCCGCCGAATCAGCCTTCCGCCGCTTCGACGACCGCTTCGGTTTCGCCTCGGGCGAGGCGGTTGCCCTCGCCACGGTCCTCATTGGCCTCGAACGCCCCGCCGAAGAGGTCATCCCCGTCATCGATCGCGCCGAACAATTGAATCCGCATGGGGTCTCCATGGCGACCTACACGGACAACCTCCGGGCGGCCGCCACCAGCGGCGGCATCCTCCGCTACATCCCCCAGGACCGCTGGGTGCTCGTCGAAGCCGTCAACCGCTGAGCATCGAACCCCGCGCCCCCATGCCCCATAATGAGCACGTGTTCATCATTGCCGACGGCAACAACATCGCCTGGGCCGGCTTCCACTCGCTGCGCCGCGCCATGGGCGCCGAGACGCCCGAGGAGTACGTCCGCGCCGCCTTGCTCGGGCTCACCCAGAGCGTTGCCGGCCTCGTCGTTCGCGCCGCCGAGGCGCCTGCGGAGCCGGGCCGTCCGCCTTCCTCCGCTGCAAACGTCGTCACGGGGGCTGCCGTCGTCTTCGATGAAGGACGGCCCGTGCGGCGCCGCTCGCTCTTCCCCGCCTACCAGACCGGCCGGGAGTCCGACCCCAATTTCATGGACAACGAGCAGTACGTCCTCGAAGGCATCCGCCAGTTCTCAGAAATGTCCGCCTGGCTGCCCATCGCGGTGTATCGCGGTGTAAATACCGAGGCCGACGACCTCGTCGCCGCCCTCACGCTCAGCCTCGACGGACCCGTGCGCATCGCCTCCACAGACCGCGACTTCCTCCAACTCGTGGACGAGCGGGTCTCCATCTATTCGCCGGTGAAGCGCCTCGTCATCACGACCGAGAACTTCGAAGACGCGACCGCGCCGCGCGCCTCAGACGGCACCCCGACACCTTTCCCTCGTGAACGCTACCTGGACTACCGCGTCGCCAGCGGGGATGCCAGCGACAACCTCCCGGGCATCCCCGGCGTCGGCACACTCACCGCCGCGAAGCTTGTGGCGGCCGCGCCTATCGCCGACTTCATCGGCAATCCCCGCCTCCTCCTGCGCGTGCTCGCCCGGCGCAACGCCCGCATAGAGTCCGCCTTCGCCCGTGGAGAGGCCGAAGAAGCCATCACGCGAAACCGCATGCTGATGGACTTGCGCCTGGCAGCTCAGTCCTACCCCGACCTCGATCCCTACCGGGTGAGCGGGACATGGGACGAAGCGTCGTTCCGTCACTGGTGCACGGACCAGCGCATTGCCGCGCTCGATCTCGATTCCACCTGCAGGGCCTTCGCCGCCATCGCCGTCTGAGGCCGCGATCGGCGCCGGCAGTTGAGGCACGACGTTAAGGCAGGGTATTGTTCGTTGCTGCCGGACTCGCCCTCGCCGGTCGCAGGAGCCCCATGTCATCGAGCGATGCCCACCCGCCATCCCCTGTTGCGGAACATTCCCGTCAAGGCTTTGCCGCGTTCTACGATGACACCAGCAGGACGGCGTACAGCTTCGCGCTGCACCTCACCGGCGATGCGGCGGCCGCCGAACGGGTCTGCGAAGCCGCCTACCTCGATTGCGTCAACGTGCTCCAGCAATTGGATGGCAGCGCCCGCCAGGAGCACCTGCTCGAAGCGGTCCGTTCCCACGCGTTGAAGGGCGGCTGGCTGCGCCCCGTTTCCCCGGCCTCTTCCGCCCCGGACTCTGCCGGCGCGGCCGTCCGCGCGGGACTTGACAGCCTCCCGCCGCCGGCTCGCCGGGCACTCGAACTCGCCTTCTTCGGCGGGCTGCGCGCGGGAGAGATCGCCCAACTGCTCGATGTGCCCCCCGCCCAGGTCCGCGCGCTCATGCGCGAAGGTCTCCTGGCCCTGGGCAAAGCAGCACGCCCCGATGGAGGCCGCCCGTGAACCGGCACCCCGATGCTGCCTTCCGCCTCCGCGACATTGTCGCCGATCTCACAGAAGACGAACGCGAGGCCGCGCTCATGACCGAGACGCTGCGCCTCCTCGCCCTAGCCGCCCCGCCGGCCGAGCCCCCCGCGGACATGCGCGAACGTATCCTGGCCGTCGTGGACCACGCCGCCCGCGGGCCGCTCTTCCACGAATCCGGCTTCCTCTTCGCCCGCAGCGCAGACCTCCCGTGGATCGACCTCGAACCCGGTATTCGCGTGAAGATCCTGTTCATGGACGAAGCCAGGGGCTCCCGCACAGCACTGGTGGAGCTCGAGCCCAACCGGACCTTCCCCGAGCACGGCCACGGCGGTGTCGAAGACCTCTACCTCATCAGCGGTGACGCCTGGGTGGGCGATGTGCCCATGCGTGCCGGCGACTACTGCCGCGCACCCTCCGGCACGGTGCACGATAGTGTCCGCTCCGGCGCCTCCGGGGCCCTCGCAATCGTTGTCGAACGCTGAAGCATTACGTTAACCTCAGCGTGCCACACTGCAGACATGGACGAACGAAACCAGGTTTGTGACCACCGCTGGCGTTACTTCGTGAACGTCGTGAGCCGGGCTGTACGCGTGCGTGAATGCGAACGCTGCGGCCACCGGGCCATCGTGCCCACGCAGCTCGATCCGCTTCCCCGCACCAGGCCCGTCAGCCAGAAGAGCGCGTGACCTACCCACCCAACCGCTTCTGCACGAGTTCGATTCGGGCCGCGCGCTGGTTCGGCTCGCGACCCTTGAAACTCGGCTTGTAATCACTCTGGCGCCCGAGGATCTGCGCCGCGTGTTGCCGATCGTGCCGGTAGAACGAACGCAGCCACTGCAGCACCGTCAGCGTTCCGAAGATCGGGCTCGTCGCCACGCGGTCGAAGCCCTCCAACGAAATACCATCGATAAGCCCAAGCGTGTAGGCCCTGTCGACTTCGAGCGCCCGCAGCAGCTCGTCCACCGTGTGTTCGTTCGCCTTCTCTATCGGGATGTCCACCGGCCTGCCGGTAACGCCGCGCAGGTCCGGGTTGTCGTTGCGGAGGGCCGCCCGCACCCAGGCATCGTAGCTCCGCTCCATCTCCCAAAGGTGGGCCAGCTGTTCGAGTGCAGTCCACTGCTCTTCGCCTTGCGCATCCTGCGGCACCCTGAGAGCGTCCTCCGGCGTGAGCCCCCGCGCCGCGGCGAACAGCTCCGCCCGCTCTTGAGTCATCTTGGCGATGAGTTCATCCACCTGTTCGCGTGATGCCATCTGTCCCTCCCGGGCGCCATCGCCAGGCGCGTTTGAGCCCCTGCCAGATTCCATACGGGATCGCCGCGAGCAGCGAAACCCCGAAGATGACCAGACCATACGCGGTGCCAAACACCGCGTCGAACAGCCAGCCAGCGAGATCCATGCCCGAAGTGTACCCCGTCGCTCCGCCGGCCTTGCGACTATGCCGCTGCGCCGGGAAAGTTGACCGATGCCCTTCAAGAACGTCTTCGCTGGTGGCCCCCGTTTTGCGGCGGATTGGCTCGTAGTCGGCCTCGGCAACCCGGGGGAGGGGCATGCGCGCAACCGCCACAACGTCGGGTTCTGGGTCGTCAACGAACTGGCTCGCCGCGCCGGGGTACAGCCGAAAGCCACCGGCAGCACGATGGCCATCGCCGTCGGCACGCTCTGTGAGCAGAAGGTCGCCCTGGTGAAGCCGAAGACGTTTGTCAACGCGAGCGGCAAAGCAGTCGCCCAGGCGCTCTCCTGGACCGGATGCGACCTCTCGCACACGGTTGTGGTCTACGACGAACTCGACATGCGCGCGGGCGCCCTGCGGATCCGTGCCGACGGCGGCCACGGCGGGCACAACGGCCTGAAAAGCATCGCCCAGCACGCCGGCCTGGACTTCGTGCGCGTGCGCGTTGGGATTGGGCGACCGCTGCACAACGGCGAACCTTCCTGGGAGCCCGAGGTGGTCGCCGGTTGGGTGCTCGGCAACCCCCACGGGGAGGATCTCCGCGTGCTCCAGGACGCTGCCCGCGATGCCGCGGATGCGGTCGAGTGCATCCTCCGCGAGGGCGCGGAAGCTGCCGGCAGCAAGTTCAACCGCAAGTAACGCATCCTGCGCGGTACCTACTCAACCGTCGTTTCCGATGGCAATGCCACGGTCACCCCGCCGCCGCTCACCTGACTCTACTGATCCTGCGCAACGCTACGACGATCGACGCAACGGGGAGGCACCAAGGAGAGTGCCCGGTGCGTATCAGAATTGTGTTGCTCGGGGTTGGGGCAGGGCTCGTGGGGGCGCTCGGCGCCACCGGCGTGACCGCCGGCGGTGGCGACGTGATTCACGGGTGCATCGATAGGGCAGGCGCCCTGCGGATCGTAGATAAGCGGGACGACTGCAGGAACCGGGAGAAGAGCCTGAGTTGGAACAACGAGGGCCCCCAGGGTCCCGCCGGACCCGCGGGCAAGGCCGGCCCTCCGGGAGCAGCTGGTGCACCCGGGCCACAGGGACCGGCGGGACCGGCGGGCGCGCCAGGTGAGCCAGGCCCTGAGGGACCGACGGGTCCGCAAGGCGCCCCCGGCCCGATGGGCCCGATGGGACCGCAAGGGGTTCAAGGTCCCGCAGGGCCTGCGGGCGCGAACGGCCCACAGGGGCCGGCCGGGCCGCAGGGGGCACAGGGAGCGTCCGGACCGCAAGGACCGGTGGGTCCGCAGGGCCCGCAAGGCTCCCCCGGAATCGCCTC
The DNA here is from genome assembly GCA_964474285.1 of uncultured Anaerolineaceae bacterium. Taxonomy (GTDB): domain Bacteria; phylum Chloroflexota; class Dehalococcoidia; order Tepidiformales; family Tepidiformaceae; genus JACRBT01. Next base: position 30,688 of record CAYYSD010000004.1, read on the forward strand.
CGTGCGCGTTGTGACCATGAACGCGGTCGCAAACGGCGACCACGCCATTGGCACGGCCACCTGCCCCGCAGGGACAGTCGCGACTGGCGGCGGCGTCTCGATCTCGCCGTCCTTCAACACGGCCTTCGCCGTCACGGCCAGCTACCCGGCGTCGTTCAACGGCCTGCCCCCAACGGGATGGACGGGGAGCGCCACTCGCGTCGGCGCCTACACAGGCGCCTGGTCCATCAACGTCTACGCCGTGTGCGCGGTCGTCGGATAGCACACCAGTCCCGGTCGGAGTGATCCCGCGGCGGAGCGGCTCATTCTCCGAGCGATGCGAGCAGACCCGCGGTGGTTTCGTTTCGGCTCCCGCTCGCGTCACTGAATCGTTCGACGGCCATGAGTCGCCGAACGATTCCCGGCGGGAACAACGCCTCCGGGTCGCCACCGGGAAGCTGGCTCCGGTGCGCACGCACCGCTGCGAGTTTCAAGTCCGCGGCTTCGCGGATGTCGAGCTCGTAGTGCCAGGCGGCCGCCCCGATGGCGGCCGCGGGCGGTTCCGGCGGGCTGCCCATCATCCCGATGCACTTTTCGTACTGGGGCAGAAAAAGCCCCCGCGGGAAGGCGGCCAACAGGAGCGGCGGCGGCGCGGTCAGTGACCGCCAGCCGGCGAGCACCCAGCGATACACGGCCAGGTGGTCCGGGTGCCCGTAGGAGCCATCGGCGCCGAGGGTCGCGACGAGTGCCGGCGTTTCACGCACGACGCATTCGCGGACCCTCGGCGCCTGCGATGGCGCCGCCCCCAGTTCCCCATCGGGCAGGCCCCAGCATTCCGCTCTCACCGCGCCAAGGACTTCACACGCCGACACCAATTCGCGCACGCGGGCAGCCGCCACCGAGTCCCGGTCTGTCGCGCCGCCGTCGTGGCGCTTTCCCCTCTCGCCGGCGCTCGCGCACTCGACCACGCACCGCCACCCGTGGCGTGCCGCGAGGGCGATCAAACCACCGAACGCATAGGCTTCGTCATCCGGGTGAGGCGTGAACACCAGCAGCGTCGGCACAAGGGCAATGGTAGCGTCAGCCGCGGGTATCCGGCTCAGAGCCCGGGCTGTTGGAACGCCTGGTAGGTGATGGCGAGCCCCGCAATCGTCACTCCGGCTGCGCTCAACACGGGCAGCGCCGTCCCCACCCTGGCGACCATCGGCCTCGCCAGCACTGTTCGAATGCGCGAATGCTCCCCGATCCGTTTGCCCAGCACCAGGGCCAGGCCTATCGCCGTGAGCACTCCCGCGAGCCCGGCGCTGAAGGCGACGATGAGCAGCATCCCGTAGAGCACCTGGCCGTTCGCAACGGCAGCCAGCATCACGATGATCGCCGAGGGACAAGGGAGCATTCCGCCGATCACTCCCAACGTCAGCAGTCCGCGCCACGACTGCTTCGTCTCGCCAGCCGAAGTCTCGGCGCCTGTGTGAACGTTCGCCGGACCGTGCGAGTGATCGTGGTCGTGCGGATGATCGTGGCCGTGTTCGTGAGCCCCATGTGGGTGGCCGTGCCCTGAACCGGCCCAGGCCGCGCTCGTCGCCCAAACGGGCTGCCCTGCCCGCAGAACGGCCCGGCTCGGCGCCACGCTCTGTACTGCGTTCGGCAGGTGACTGTGTGCCTTCCCGAAGAGGCCATGGCGGTGCGAGCCATCCCCGGCGCCGCGCGCGCCCAACCGGCGCAGCCTCCCCAGCATCAGCACCGTACCCATCAGCACGATCGAGAGCCCCGCCGCCACGCCGAGGTAGAGGTAGAGCGTGTCGGGCGCGAAGAACGCGCTTGCCGAAAGCGTCGTGAATCCGATGAGGTACACCGTCGAGGTGTGGGTGGCGGTCACCGTCAGGCCAAGTGCGACCGCGTGCCGCGGCGAACCCTTACTCCCGGCAAGGTAGGCAGCCACTACCGATTTGCCGTGGCCTGGCCCCAGGGCATGGATCATCCCGAAGCCGAACGCTGCCAGCAGCATGAGCGGAAACACGGTGGCGCTCAGGTCGCGCTCCAACAGGCCCGCAAAGCCGGAACTCGCGCGCCCGCTGCCCCCCGCGACCGCCCGGGCCTCGATCGGCGAAGGCGCCCCCGTGCCCGGCTCCCACGTGAACGCCACCTCGCGCACGTTCGGCGCCGACTTCAACGTTTCTGCGGGGTAGCTGCGAAGGGCGTCGCTCGCGTCCACGAGAAGCGCAGGAGCGACCTTCACGTTCGCGCCCTCAGACGGCCGGACAACAACTTCTTTCCAGCCAGTTCGGTCTGCGTAGTTGCCGTCTTCGAACGCCACGGTCAGCGCTCCTGACGACGCCACGGGCGCGGTGTACGCGGTGTAGACGAATGCGAGATGCGTGATCTTGAGCCCGCCTTCGCCCGGGAGCAGTTCAGCACGGTGCTCCGCGAGCGCGAGTTCCAGGGCCATCCCGCCGAGCGTCAGCGACAGCTTCGCGGGGAGCGTGCCACCCAGGGCGGCGGCATAGGCGTCGAGTTCGCCGGAGCTGAGGGCGTCGTCCCCATCGCGGTCCGCCTGCGATGTGAGTTGCACCGTCGGAATCTCGGCCAGGTCGAGCACGTAGTGAAGGTGGATCGCGTCGCGGTAAACCTCGATCCGGGCGTAACGGTTCGTAGTGAAGTTGCCCAGCGGGTGGGCAAGGGCGGAACGCGGACTCAGCATCGGCGCGCCCATCAGGAGCGCAACCAGCGCCACCGCGAACATTCTGGCGCGCCAGCCGCGGAAGTTCACCAGGCCGGTCATCGGGCGCCTCCCTTCAGCGATTCGAGCGTCTGCCGCGCCACCGGCGCCTGGCTCACGGAGAAGTCAGGATTGAGCGCGAGCGCACGCTCCAGGTGGCCGCGCGCGGTGACCGAATCGCCGAGCGCGGACGCGATCATGCCCGCATGGAAGTAAAGCGCCGGGTCCTGTGTCCCGAGCCGCAGCGCATCCTCCGAACGTACACGCGCCTCCTCGAATCTCCCCGCGCGATAAAGCGCCCACGCGTACACGTCCGCCCCATAGACCGAGGGCCGTTCCGCATACGCGATCTGAGCGCTTTCCAGGGCCGCAGCGAGGTTGGTGCCGTGGTCCAGTTCGAAGAGAATGGCCGGGAGGTCCGACCTCACTCCGGCGCTGGCCAGCAACGTTGTGATGGCCTTCACGATGGCGAACTGCTGGCGGGCCTCGTCGCTCCGCCCCGCGCGCTGATAGACCTCCGCCAGTGCCACGGCGGGCTCCAGCGCGGGGACACGAGACGTCGCGAGGGTGTAGTACTCGATTGCCCGCTCGTTCTCCCCCCGCGCGGCGGCGACCCGTGCGATGCCTGCCTGCGCCGGGCCATAGTCCGGGAACAACCGCAGGCCCTCCGCGTATTCTGCGTTGGCTTCGGAGACGCGGCCGGTGGCGAAATAGAGGTTGCCCAGCTGCACGCGCGCCCATGCGGCGTTCTCCGGCGCGACTGTCTCTTGTGAACCGATCGCAGCCCGCCAGAACTGTTCCGCCAGCGCCACGTTGCCTTTGAGTTCGGCGAGTGCGGCCTGCCGGCTGTACGCGGCGAAGCCCGGGGCGTTGTCGAGGTAAAATACGTACGAATTCGTCGCCTCTGCGTACTTGCCGAGCGCGACCTGGGCATCGCCAAGGATCGCGTATGCATCGGGGAACTCGGGATACTGATCGCGTGCCTGGCTGGCGTACTGTTCCGCCGCCGCGAAATCGTGCTGGACGACTTTCACCAGCGCGAGATTGACGAGCCCGGAATAGGCGTTGCGTGCGGCTTCGAGCGAGGCCCTTGCGCTCAGTTCGGCGCGGCCGATGTCGGCCGGGTCACCCACTTCGCGGAAACGCTGGAGATAGAGACCGGTGAGCCGGTTGTAGCTGAGGCTGTCCTTCGTCTCCACCACGCGCTCTTCGAAGAACGCGATGTTCGCGTTGAGCCGCTCAGAGTGCTGAGGATCGACGGCCGCGACCGGGGCAGGAGAGCCACCCCGATCGCGAACGTTGTTGAGCGAAAGGAACGCGGCGACGGCAAGGACGAGGATCGGCAGGTAGATGCCCACCGTTCGCCACGCCAGCTGGTGCTGCCACCGCGACATCGTCATGCTTGCCGTCGTGCGTTCCATCGTTCCGGAGTCCTTATGCCTGGCTGGCCGGCTTGCGGCGGCCAACGAATCCAGCCGCGCCCATGAGGCCGGCCGCCACCACGAGTGCGATCGGAAGCGTCCAGCTCACATCGGAGCGGTCCATCTGAAGGCCCGAACCGGTGTTTGGCGGAAGGGGAGCCGACCCGCCCGTGGCGGGAGCGCTGCCGGCTGGCGGTGCCAGGTAGGGGAAGCTATCGGAAAACGCGACATCGTTCGCGTTCACGCCGTCGCCAATCGCGTTGTTGCCGGTGATGGCCTGCAGCGAAATGTCGATGACGTCATCCTTCGGGGCGCGGCCGTTCAGATAGCCGATCGGCTTCGAAAGATCCACCGTCAGGATGTCCGGGAGGAGGAGTCCGGCAAGCGTCGCCGTGGCCGGGCTGGCGAGCGAATCAAGCGCTGCCGTCACGTCCGCCGTGTAGATCGCCTTGTCGCGGTCCGGGGTGTTCTGGTTGAAAGCGTTCTTCTTCGCAGACGGGATGAACACCGTATTGATCGCCGGCCGCCCCATGCGGTCGAGCTGGACCCAGTTGCCCAGCGCGTCCTGCTTCGAAGTCGTCGCCCAGAAGCCAAGCGTCTGCGATGGCACCGACGTCACTTCCATGACGATCGCGGTCACATTCGTTCCTTTGAACGTGTCGACGCCGGTGAACTTGAGGCCGTTCTGGAAGCCGGCCAGGTCGAAGAAAAACGGATCGTCGCGCGGTCCGACGTAAATCTTTTGCCCGCCACTCCCGGCGATCGTCGTCACAGCCGAGCCGGTGCTCGTCTTGCCGGTGGCAAAGACTGCCCCGCTGCGGTCGTTCGTGACGGCATCCGCTCCGGTCGCCCGGCGGACAGTCACATCCTGCACCGGGCCGGAACCGGAGAACTGGAACTTGTAGGAGACGTCGGCGGCAGCGTCGCCGTTCGTGTCGACCTTGAGTTCGTAGTTGGTGTCCGGGTCAAGCATCAGCTTGCCCGTGTCGGCCGGCGTGGTGAGCGGATTGACCGTGATCGCGGCCACATAGCCAGCGCCGGATGATGCGCTCTTGAACACGTAGAGATCGTTGATGTCGCTCCGGGGCGCGGCCTGCGCCAGCGGGGCATCGCGATGGTCGGCGCCGAACGCCGGCATGGCACCGAGGGCGACCACGCCCAGGGCCGCCGCGGCCAACGCTACCGAGAGTTTGCGGATTCGCATATGAGCTCCTTCCTCCCTTGAGGTGACGACGGCCGCGAGCACCAGATTTGCGACCGCACTACCACCCTTTACGCAGGCCGGGAGAACCCTGATCACTTCGCGGCGGAATTTCTCAGAACGGCCGGGCGCTTGGTAGCCTGTGCGGGCCACCAGGCCACGGGAGTCACAAACGTGAGCGTGTTCGAATCCATCGCCGCCAGCGCACCGCGCCAGGCCATGCTCTGGGCGGCGCTGGGCATGCTCGGCCTGGGGCTGGCGAGCGCCGGTTATGTCCTCCTCACGAACGAAGGCTCACCGGCTGCACGGCCACCCGCAGAGCCCCGTGACGCCCTCCCGGCGGCGCCAACACCGACGCTCACTGCAATGCCGGGCACTTCCGCCACACCCACGGCTCTGCCCACCGCGACCGAGCCCCCGGCGGCGACCGCGACGAGCCCTGCCCCCGCAGCCCAGTCCAACCCCTCCCCGAATCAGCCGCTCCCAACCGCCACGCCACCGCCCCCCGCGCCAGCGGCCACCGAGCCACCTCCGCCAGCTGCCGCCAACCGCCCCTATTGCGACCGCACCTCCTCGAGCGCGCCTCCAACTTCCGTGTTCGGAACCTTCACCATCGGCGGTGCGCCCGCTCCGGCGGGGACGCTCGTGTTCCTGACCTTCGACGGCGTTGCCGGCCCCGCACGCGCGACGAGCGCCGCCGGCGGCTATCGCGTGGACTTCAATGCTGGCGGGGAGGAATGCGCGAACCGTGCGGGCTCCACCATTGCGGTCGTCGCCGGAGGCCGGGCGACCCCTGCCGGCCCGGTGGGCAGCGGAGAACCGGCAATTCGCGTGGACATCGCGCTACCCTGATCAAGCACCAAAGCGAACGCCCGCAGGGCAGTCCCGCGGCGAACGTAGAGCGGGTGCCGTGGCGCCCCCAGCTTCGTGACGCCGAGACAGCGGAGGTTCAACCGGGAAAGAACGCTCAAGTCGCCCCCGAAGGCCACCCCCGCGTTTCCCCAGCCTGCGACGACGAACGCGCAGCGTTCGGCCATGGCCCTCAGGTGAGCGACGTTCTCCGGCCCGATGGGGTCCGCCGCCGCTCGCAGAGCCCGGGGCGTGGGCGAACGCCAGGCGAACAGGTTCACGACCTCGAAGGAGCCGCAGCCCCACTCACGCGCGAACGCGGAGCAGCGGCGCGTTGTTGCATCGTCGTGATCAGCGTCGGCCGTGCTTGGGTTCAGGAGCACAAAACCAGCGCGCGGCCGCGATGCGTCCCATCTCCGCCACAACAGGTAGCGGTAGTTGCCGGAAGCATCGACGACCGCGCCGCGGTCACCTGCAAGATGCACGGGCCCGGGCGGCATGTCCACAGCCTACCCGAACCCCTGTGAGACTAGGAGCGCGAGCCGCTCCGGCGGTCACCCCTCGGTTCGCCTTCCGGACGATGGCCGCCGCCGCGGGGAGAGCCGCCGGCGAAGCGCCGGGGTGCCCGGTTCGGGCCGGCGTCAGGCCGCCTCCGGTTGTTCCAGGGGCGGGGCGAACCCATCTGCTGGTTGTGCCGCCCGGAAGGAGAGATGCTGTGGTCTTCGAGCGGCGGCTGCCACCCGGTGAGGTCGCCAAGGCGGGCGTCTGTCGGACTCATGGGCACGACCTCCTCGCGCAGCTCGGCCAGCCGCCGAAGGGCGTCCACCTCGCGCTGCTGCGGCGGCGTCACGAGCGTCACGACGACGCCGGAAGCCCCCGCGCGGGCGGTTCGGCCCGAGCGATGGAGGTAGGTCTTGTGTTCTTCCGGCGGATCGAAGTGCAGAACGATATCCACGCCGTCGACGTGGATGCCGCGCGCCGCGAGGTTCGTGGCCACGAGCACCGGCGCTGTCCCGCGCGAAAACGCCTGGAGCACGCGCTCCCGCTTGTTCTGATTGAGTCCGCCGTGGAGCGCATCGGCGGTGACGCCTTCGCGCGCGAGCTGCGTCACCAGGCGGTCCGCACCACGCTGGGTCCGCACGAACATGAGCGTGCGTTCGGGCCCGGCCGCGATGGAAGCGGCGACGGCGACCTTCTCGGCCTCCGTCACACCGATGAAGCGGTGCGCCATCGTCTCGACTTCGCCTTCCGGGATGGGCACTTCCATGAACACGGGATCGTGCTGGTAGCGCTTCACAAGCCGGTCAATGTCGCCATCGAGCGTGGCCGAGAACAGAAGAGTCTGATGTTCGGTTTCGATGCGGTCCAGGATCGCTTCGACCTGGGGCATGAAGCCCATGTCCGCCATCTGGTCGGCCTCATCGAGCACCACCATCTGCACCGCCGCCACGGAGATGAGCCCGCGATCGAGCAGGTCATTGAGGCGCCCGGGCGTCGCAATGACGATGTCGAGGCCCGCACGAAGCATCGAGACCTGGCGATTCATCGACGCACCGCCAAAGATGGCGGCGATCCAGAGCCGGCGGGCGGCGGCCAGGGGCGCCAGCGCTTCGGCGATTTGATTCGCGAGTTCGCGCGTCGGCGCAAGCACGAGCGCCTGCGGCGTGTTCGGCTTGCTGGTACGCGTCCGCTCGACCAGGGGGATGCCGAAGGCGAGCGTCTTGCCGGAGCCAGTGCGTGCCTTTCCGCAGATGTCCTTGCCCGCCAGCGCGTCCGGGATCGTCAGCGTCTGGATTGGGAACGGATCAGTGATGCCCGCCGCGGTGAGCGCGCGAATCACGGGCTCCGACACGCCGAGGCCGGCAAACGTGGTGGGCATTTCGAAGGAAGGAATGGTTGTAAGGATTTCGGAGCCGTCGGCGTCTTGCCGGCTGCTTTCGGGTCGGTTCAGTACGAGCAGGGGAATGGTTCTCCAAGTGGTGTAGTGAGCGAAGTGAAGCCGTTTCGGGGGAACCTCCGGCCATCGCATAACACCGATTAAGGAGCTTGAGGAGGAAGCCCGCGGCACGCCGCAGCGTGCGCTCGACCTCTACCGTAGCACACGTTGCGTATCGCTGCTTGCCTCGCCGTTAACGGCAGCCTCCAGTTCCGCGAGCGGTCCGCGCCACACGCGCCGGCCCTCTGCCCGCAACGACTCGAGGTCCCCCAGCGATTGCGCTTCCCGCAGCCGGCCGAAGGTGAACCCCTCGCCCGGGATGGCCAGGTCCCTGGCGTCCGGCTCCACCACCTGCAGGACCACGACGTTGTTTGCTCCGCCCTTGTGAAGCTGGCCCGTCGAATGCAGAAACCGCGGCCCGAAGCCCACCGTCGTCGCAACGGTCCGCGAATCCCGCAGCCGCAACCGCACGCGGTCGAGCCGCTCCACTGTCCCGGCGTTCCGGGGCAAGTACGCGGTGATCGCCAGGTAGTCGCCGGCCCGGATCGAGTCGAGCGCCTCCGCCAGCGACATGGAGTTCGCCGCAGGCTCCCGGCCTCCGAGTATGCGTGCGGTCGCGTCCTTCGCACCCTGCACATGCGGCTGGTCAAACGGATGGACTCCGAGAACATGGCAGGCCGCGGCGGTCGCGAACTCCCAGCGAAAGAACTCCGCGCCGAGCGTCTCCGGGGCGGAATCAGCCGCGATCCGCACGACCGGCTGCCCCGCGGCTTCCAGCCCGTCCAGCCGGGGGTCGTCCCAGAGCGCGACAAAGAGTCGGTCCCCGCCATATGCGTTGAGCGCTCCCAACGCCTCTCCTTCGACCGGCACGATGCCGCACCCCTCCTTGCCCGTGGACTCCGCGATCAACTGTTCGAGCCACGTGCCGAGCGTCGCCAACGCCGGCGGGAGGACAAACGTGAGCTTGTCGCGTCCCAGCAGCGAAGCTTCGCCGATGAGCGCGCCGAGCCATGCGCCCGGGTTCTCCGCGGCGCTTTCCGCGCGGCAGGCATCCGTCATCTCTCGCGCCCGGTCGAGCAGTCTCTCGACATCGAGCCCCAGCAACGCCGCGGGCGCCATCCCGAAATACGAAAGCGCCGAGTACCGTCCGCCGATGTCCGACGGGTTGCGCAGGATCATCCGCACACCCATCCGGACGGCCATCGCATCCAGGGGGCTTCCCGCATCGGTGATCACCACGAAGTGGCGGCCATCCGGCTTCCGGTTCCAGAAGTAAGCGAATTGCGAACGCGTCTCAATCGTGCCGCCCGACTTGCTGGAGACGATAAACAACGTGCGGTCGATGTCGATCCGGGCCTCGACGGCTGCGATCTCCGCCGGGCTCGTGCTGTCGAGCACCAGCAGCGAAGGCTTGCCCGGCTGCGGCCCGAATGTCGCGAACAGCACCTCCGGCGCGAGGCTCGATCCGCCCATTCCAAGCAACACGATGTGCTCGAAGCGGAGCCCGTCTTCTTCGGCGTCGAGGTCCGCCTGGAAGCGTCCGGCCAGCGAAACCAGGTCAGTCCGCAGCCGCTCGCCCACGTCCAGCCAGCCCAGGCGGTCAACGATCTCCGTCGGGTCGGGCTTCCAGACGGTGTGGTCCTTCGCCCAGATGCGGTGGACGATGCGGTCCCGATCGAACGCAGCGAGGCGTGCGGAAAAGGCGGCAACGAGCTCCGGTGGACCCGTGAAATGATGACGGGCATTGACCATCGGCCAAGTGTACCGCCTCAACAGCCAACGCCGTCAGACCGCGCGCACGCCGTCCACGACGAGCGCGACGCCCGCTGCCACCGTAAGCAGCCCCGTAAGCTGCGACAGAGCGCCGGCGATTCGCGCGTTCCGCCCTGAGATGACGCCCGACCCGAGCACGGCCCCCGCCGCGGCCATCGGCGCCCACGCGGCGATGGTCTCCGCGCGCCCGGCGTCCAGGGCCATCGCCATCGCTGCGGCGACCGCGGCCGGATTGGCGATGGCCGGCCAGGCCAGCGGGAACACCGCCGCAACCGGCCGGTCCAACGGCTGCCCGTCCGACCACCAGGGCCGCCCTCCCCACACCCACCGCAACCCGGTGATTGCCATCACGGTCCCCGCCGCCACCCTGAAGGTCTCTGGAGCAACGTCCAGCCAGGACAGCACAGGGTCGGCTGTGAGGGACGCCAACAGCAACAACGCCGCGGCCGTGCCCATGGCCACGAGCGCGGGCACGACTGCGTCCCGGACCGCGCGTGCTGCCAGGTTCACCGCAGCAGCCGACGCCGGGTTCACGGACGCATAAAACACGATGAGCAATTCAGGGAAGTCGGTCACCGGGGCGAAGTCTGAACGATGGGTGCGCTTAGCAACAGGCCGGAGAGCGCGTGCTGCTGGTCGTCCATCCTGGTGACGTCGTCGTCGAACCACGCGCCGATGGCCTGCGGGTCGGCCGCCTGCGCCGCGCTCACCTGGCGGCGCACCAGCATTCCCGATCCACAACGCGCCCGTTCCCCGATCTTCGCGCGAAGGTCTGACAGGCGCGGCTCCACGGTCGCGGCGTGATGCAGCGCCGCCAGACCTTCCACCCACGTGCCCAACCCGGCGGCCCTCGCCTGCGGTCCTCGCAGCAACCGGCTCACGCGCGAATCACGCCTCCCCGATTCGACGCGAACCAGGAACCCGAACCGCTCCGCGAGGGACCGCGCATAGGCGACCTGCCCGTCGTTCAGCCCCCAGTCCGCGATCGTGCCAAGTCCATAGGCGGCCCACTGGTCGGCCCACGGCGGGTACGGCAGGTCCTCGGCCGCGTCCCGGCGCGTGGCAAGATAGTCCGCGACCAGCAGTGTGGGGCGGTCCCAGCCTTCACCCGGGAACGCCTCGTGCAACAACGCGAGAGCCCAGAACGCCTCCCCGGTCGCGTACTTCGATGTCAGCGATTCGTCCGGCGCGGATTCTGCGATGACCCAGTTGGCGAGAAACGAACCGTCGGAACGCTGCATCGTCACCAGGAAATGACCCAGCTCACGCATGATCTCGTCGTACTGGCGGTCGTTTGTGGCGATGCGCCGGTGCTCCAGGCCCACGAGCATGAGCGCACTCGAACCGAGTTGGAGCACGGCTCCCCCGGGCTGCCGGAAGGCAACCCAATTCCGATGGACATGCAGATTCGTGCGCATGTAGCGCATTCCCCGGTCAGCTGCCGGCAGCGCCTCGAAACGTCCCTCAGCGGCCATCTGGTAGAGCGACATCGTCACTCCGGCATGGCGGACAGGGTTATAGCCGCTCGCGATTTCGCCTTCGGTCCGGTGGTATTCGTAGAGGTAGGTGCCATCCGGCCGCTGCGCGCGTTCGATCCAGGCCGCCGCCTCTGATGCCGCGGACCGCAGCTCGGCCTCAGAGACATCGGGGCAGATGCCGGCCGGCGCCAGCGTCACTCGCAGAATCGCCGCGCCTGCGACCCATACCGAGACGGTCGCCAGCAAGGCCCTGCGCATCAACGCGGAAGCATACGCAGGGGGGTGCCGGCCCGCCACCCGCGGTCCACAGACGCGCTATTCCAGCGCGCCATCAGCCACCAGTTCCGCGATCTCGTCGTCGGAAAGGCCCAGGATCTCTGTGCATACCCCGTGTGTGTGTTCCCCGAGCATCGGAGCTGCCCGAACCGGCCCATTCGCAACCCCGGAGATACTGAACGCCTGCGCATGCACGGCATGGTTACCCAGTTCCTCGTGGTCCACGCGCCGGAAAAGCCGCCGGTAGGCGAGTTGATCGTCGCTCAACAAATCGCTCGCGCGATACACCACGCCTGCCGGTACGCCCGCAGCCTGGAGGTTCGCGGCCAGTTCGAACGCGTCGCGGGTGCGGGTCGCGGCTGCGATGATCCCGTCTACCTCCGCTTCACGCTCCTTTCTACCGGCGAACGCGCTCCACTGTTGAGCCGCCAGCTCCGGCGACCCCAGGACTTCACAGACCGCCTTCCAGTGCGCGTCCGTGGTCACCGTTATGGCAACCCAGCGGTCGTCATCGCCGGCACAGGGGTACGCATTGTTCGGCGACGCGTAGTCCTCGCGATTCGCCCTCCTGGTAAGCCGGCGCCCGTTGAACTGGAGATCCAGCAGCGCGGGCGCGAGGAATTGCAGGGACGATTCCACCTGCGCCTGGTCGATGTACTGACCGCGGCCGGTAACTTCCCGCATCTCCAGCGCCACCAGCACAGACCCGGCCAGGAACGGCCACGCGATGAAGTCGGTGTAGGCCGAATAGGGCCCGATCGGCTCGCCGCCCTCCATGCCCGTGAGGTCGTACCAGCCGGTCACCGCGCCCGCCAGCTGGCCGTAGCCGCGGTGCCCCGAACGCGGCCCGAAGCGGCCCTGCAGCGAATGGCTCGCCATGATGATGCGGGGGTTGATGGCGTGAACCTCTTCCCAGGCGAACCCCAGCCGCTCGATAACACCCGGCACGTTCGCCTCGACCATCACATCGGACACCTCAATGAGCCTGCGCAGGATGCCGTTCGCCGCCGGCCGCTTCAGGTTCAGGGTCATCGAGAGCTTGCCCGCGTTGTAGGCCGCGTAGTAACCAGAGCGATTCGGGCCGGGCCGTCCCCCGGCATAGGGCGTGCTCATGCGCAGCGTGTCCAGGTGATGCGAGGTCTCGACCTTGATCACCTGCGCGCCGAAGTCCGCGAGGATGCGCGTGGACGATGGCGCGGCGATGGTGGTCCCCAGGTCCAGCACGCGAATGCCCGCCAAGGGCAACGACGAGTCGATTTGCGGTAGTTCAGTCATCTCAAACGCTTCCGGTCGCATGGAGGAGTTGCAGGCTGGCGTCGTCGAACCCGAACTCGCCGCCGAGCACCTCACGCGTGTGCTGCCCCGGGGCGGGCGAAGGCGAACGCGGCCGCCACGCGCCCTCACTCATGTACACGCCTTTGGCCGGGATCGCCACGCCCTCGCCGCCGAAGGCCGGCGCCCACGCGTTCCGGGAACTGAGTTGCGGGTCCTCGATGAGGTCCTCCAGCGTCTGCACCGGCCCCAGCATCACGCGTTGCTCGAGCGCCCAGGCGAACAGGTCCGCCTTTTTCTGGGTCTTGAAGTACGCCCGGAACACCTCGTCGAACTGCTCCCGCAGTCCCGCGACGGCCGTGCGCAGGTCGACCTCTTCCCACTTCACCTCCAGGAGCCACGGCGGCGCCATTCCCGCATCCGCCACGCGCTGCACGAGGCTGCGCAAGGCCGCCGCGTTTGCCGGCCCGGTGTGGAACAGCCATACCACGTAGCCGTCCGCCGCTTCGAAGACGGAACGCACCCGCGAAGCTGTCCCCATATCGCGCGACGAGCCCTGCCGCGCCAGGTTCACCTGGTGGAAATCGTAGTGCTGATATGTGTGCGTGAGCATCCACACGCCTGTGTCCCGCGCCGCGAGGTCGATGTGAACGCCCCGACCCGTGTTCCGGGCTTGCCGCAGGCCAATCAGCGTCGCCGGGAAGCCATGGTTGGCGGCGTGGAGCAACGATTGGTACGGCGCGGAGGGCTTGATCGGCTCCGCATCGGGCAGGCCGGTCATGTGCATGTACCCGCTCATTGCCAGGTTCACGAGGTCCGAGCTTGCATTTCCTGCCGCGGGCCCTTCGAGCCCGAACGGTGAAAACGAGACCACGACCAGCCGCGGCTGCAACGCCAACAGTGCTTCGAAGCCAGGGCCCACCGCGCCCATGCCGCCCGGCCCCTCCGCTTCGAGCAGCACGTCCGCCGTCGCGACCACCTTCTGGAACACTGCCCGGCCGTCGGCAGTTTGGAGGTTGCACGTCACGCTTCTGCTCCCCGCGCCGTACGCCTCCCACACGAGGCTCGCAGTGTCGTCCAGCGCTTCGCCCCGGAACGGACCAAGCGCGCGCGACGGGTCGCCCCCGGGCGGCTCCAGGCGAATCACGTCCGCGCCGAGGTCCGCCAGCGTCTTCCCCAGGAACAGCGGGGAAAGGCCCGGCAGGGCCACCACGCGCAGGTGCCCGAGCGGCCGTTCGGGCGTGCTCGCGCGTTCTGCGGCTCCCGTGCCTGTGACTTCGCTCATCCGTCCCTCCCTGCCTTCCGCGGATCGCCCGGCCGTACGTTACCGGAGATCGTGCCCGTCGTCAGGGCCGGGCCCGGCCGCTATCATGACGCGCCAACGAGCGCGGGCCGCGCGCCATTCCGGGTCAGGGGGTTGCATGGCCTCGCCATTCGAAAATCGTCTTCCTCGGGACCGGCAGTCCGCTGGCCAGCGCGGACCGTTGCGGAGCTGGCCAGGTCGTCGTCGCCGGCGAAACGCAAGTGCTTGTTGATTGCGGTTGGGGCGCAGCCCGCCGCATCCGCCCCGCGGGCCTCGACCCCGGCACCATCGACATCGCCGTGTTCACCCACATGCACACGGACCACATGACCGACGTCCCCGACTTCCTTTTCCAGCGCTGGACAGGCGGCGCCGCGACGCCCCTCCGCGTCTGCGGGCCCGAAGGCACGAAGGAGATGATCGGCGGTTTCCTCATGGCCATGCGCCGGGACATCGGCTTCCGCCAGGCCCATCACGGCGAAAAGCTCCACCCGGACGGCATCCGCGTCGAAGTCACCGAGCTCCCCGTGGCGGCCTCCCCAACGCGGTTCCTCGAGGTTGATGGTCTTCGCCTCGAGGCGTTCGAAGTCGACCATTTCCCCGTCGTCCCCGCCTTCGGCTACCGTGCGACCTATGCTGGCGCTGCTGTCGTCTTCTCCGGCGACACCGCCATCTGCGATGGGCTGCTCAAAGCTTCGCGCGGCGCCGCGATGCTCGTTTGCGAAGGGCTGAACGCCGAAATGCTCCAGCAACTCGTCGACCGCCTCAGGGCGCGCGGCCAAACGCGAGACGCGGCGCTCCTGGGCGATGTCCCGTCGTACCACATCTCAACCATCGATGTGGCCAAACTGGCTCACGAGGCGCGTGTCGGCCAACTCGTCCTGTCGCACATCATCCCGTCCATCCCGAACGACGACGCCCGTGAAGCCGCGTTCATAGCCGGCATGTCCGCCCATTTCGCCGGTCCCATCCGCATAGCCCGCGACGGCCAGCGCATCCCCGTCCGGGTCCCCACGACCTGACCCGGTACGCCTCAGACCCTGGACAGCGCCGCTCGCAGAACATCCCGCGTCGTGCCCAGGCTACCGTAGAACATCGGGTTCACCTCGCCCGATTCGAGGAGGCCGAGCGCGAGTTCTCGCGCGTCGAGCGCCACCTGGCCCAGCTGCGCGAGACGTGCCGCCGAGGCGTTCAGCGCATCGCGGGCCGCGGAACCCCACATCACCTTCTGCGTCAGCGCTTCCTCGCCGAGTCCGTGGAACGACAGCAGCGCCGTCTCGAACGCTTCCTGCGCCGGCATCCCTGCGACCCCTTGCGCCGCCAGCACCAGCAGCGTCCCGGCGAGCAGGTGTTCCGCGGAGAGAATCGCCACATTCGCACGCCAGCAGAGGTTCTCAGCCTCCTGCAATGCCCGCCCGCCGTCCTCCGTGAGGTGGATCGCCTCGCTCACGGACCAGCTTCCAGTGGATGCCGCTCGCTCGCCGGTGCGATGTCCAGGAGCTCCAGCTCTACGCGTTCGCTCTTCCACTCTCGGCTCAGCGTATAGACGATGTCGACCTTTCCCGAGAGCTCCATCGCACCCTTGCGGAAGGCGATGCCCGGCCAAGTGACCGCGCCCTCTTTGAGCTTCACCTTGAGGTGGTCCTGCTCGCGGCCCACCGGGCGCGTTTCCATCAGTTGCACGCCCCTACTGAGGAGCACCGGCCGCCGGTTGCCATGCCCGCACGGCTCAAATCTCATGAGCCCTTTGATCTCGATACCCGTGAGCCCCGCCAGGGGCGTCTCGGCATCGATGTCGATCGTCGGCCGCAGCTGGTCGCCGGAAAGCATTTCGGCGGCCGTGTTGATCAGGCGGTCCCGCAGTTCGTCCAGGTGTTCGTTTCGAACCGTGAAGCCGGCCGCCGCCCGGTGCCCGCCGTGCTTCACCAGCAGTTCGCGTTCTTTACGGATTGCCGCCACGATGTCGAACTCCGGGATGCTCCGGCAACTGGCGCGGCTTGTTTCAGACCCGCGCTGAAAGACGATCGCCGGGCGGTGCCGTCCATCGGCCAGGCGCGCGGCCACGAGCCCCACGATACCGGCGTGCATTTCGTCGCTGCCGAGCATGATGAGCGGGTCATCGCTCGCGCCGAGGAGCTCGTCCGCGTGTGCGAGGGCGTCTTCGGTCAACTGCTGGCGCTCCCGGTTGAGCATGTCCAGCTCCTGAGCGAGGGCGTTCGCGCGAAACACGTCCTCCGCCAGCATCAGCTCGAGCGCGATGTTCGCGTGGCGCAACCGCCCCGCGGCGTTCATGCGCGGCCCAATCGTGAAGCCAAGCGTCTGTGCGTCGAAGCGCTCCGGGGTCACGCCCGAGACGCGCGCCAGCGCTTCCAGGCCGGGGCGCAGTCCACGCTGCATCTGTGCCAGCCCGTCGACCACGATGCGCCGGTTCTCGTCTTCCAGCGGCGCCACGTCGACGACCGTGCCCAGCGCCACGAGGTCGATGAACTCCGATGCGTCAAGCGTGCGCCCGCAGTCCTCATAGAGCACCTGCAGGAACCGGTAGGCCACGCCCACCGCCGCCAGTTCCGTGAACGGGTAATCCGAATCCATCCGCTTGGGGTTCACTGCGGCCACGGCGGCGGGCAGATCTTCCGGCACCGTGTGGTGGTCGAGGATGATGACATCGAGCCCCAACGTGTTGGCGTGCGCCACCTCCGCCACGGAGCTGATCCCGCAGTCAGCCGTCACGAGCAAACCCGCGCCTTCGCCGCGAAGCCTCGAAACCGCTCCCACGTTCAGCCCGTACCCCTCAGTGAAGCGGTCGGGAATGTAGTTCGCGGTCTTCGCCCCCAGGGCACGCAGGCCGTTGTGGAGGATGGCCACCGACGTGACCCCGTCGACGTCGAAGTCGCCGTAGAGTGCGACCGTCTCGCCCTCCGCAATCGCCCGCCGCACCCGGACGATGGCCTCGCGCATCCCGGGCAATTCCAGGGGATCGTGATCCGGTGCAAGGAACGGCTTGTAGAACTGATCCGCCTGGGGTCGCGTCGTAATGCCGCGCGCGGCCAGCACGGTCGCGACGATGGGCGGGAAGCGGTCGATGCCCTTCTGGCGGGCATAGGGGTCTCGCAGCCGCCAGCGGGCAGAGGGCGCGTTCACGATGGCCTACGGGACATAGCGCCGGAAGACGAGCGTCGCATTGTGCCCGCCAAACCCCAGCGAATTCGTGAGCGCCACGTCCACTGTCGCCGGCCGCGCGACGTTCGGCACGTAGTCCAGGTCGCAGGCGGGATCGGGCTCGTCGAGGTTGATTGTCGGCGGAATCGTGTTGTTGTTGATCACCTGCACGCAGACCACCGCTTCCAGCGCTCCCGCGGCACCGAGCAGGTGACCCGTCATCGACTTCGTGCTGCTGATGGGCACGTTGTAGGCGTATTCGCCGAAGACCTTCTTGATGGCCAGCGTTTCGAGCCGGTCGTTCATCGGCGTCGACGTGCCGTGGGCGTTGATGTACTGGACGTCATCCGGTTCGAGTCCACCCTGTGCGAGGGCTGCCCGCATCGCCCGGGTCGCGCCTTCGCCATTCTCATCCGGCTGGGTGATGTGGAACGCGTCGCTCGTCGCGCCGTATCCCGCGAGTTCCGCGAGGATCGTCGCGCCGCGCGCCTTCGCGTGTTCCTCCGCCTCCAGCACCAGCGTTGCGGCGCCCTCCGCGATGGTGAAACCATCCCGGCTGACGTCGAACGGCCGCGAGCAGGCCTTTGGCATGTGGTTCAGACGCGTGAGGGCGCGGGCTGCCGCGAACCCGGCAATGGCGATGGGGGTGATCGCCGCTTCGGTTCCGCCCGCGATTGCGACATCCGCGTCACCGCGGCGGATGATGTTCGCCGCCTCGCCGATGCTGTCCGCGCCGCTGGCGCAGGCGCTGATGAGCGCGTAATTGACCGCCTTCGCCCCGATCCGGATGCTCAGGTGCCCGCTCGACATGTCTGGCAGCATCATCGTCGTGAGGAACGGGCTCACGCGCGCCGGGCCCTTGGCCAGGAGCGTGTCGTACTCGTCCATGAGCGTCGTGATCCCGCCGATGGCCGTGCCGATGACAACGGCCACACGCGGTGCGTTGTTCGCATCGATCACGAGACCGCTCTGCTTGATCGCCTCATCAGCGGCGACGTACGTGAACTGCGTCGTCCGGTCCGCGCGCCGGGCATCCTTGCGGTCCATGTACTTCGTCGGGTCGAAGTCCTTGACCTCGCCCGCCAGCCGGGACTCGTAGCCGGATGCATCGAACAACGAGATGAGACCGGTGCCCGACTCCCCGGCGACGAGCGCCTTCCAGGTGTCGCAGGTGTTGTGCCCACAGGGGTTGATGGTGCCAACCCCGGTCACGACGATACGTCTGGTCAAAGATCCATGCCCGTTATTGTTAAGGTCGGCGAACAGTATAGCATCACGGTGACGAAAGCTCCTTCACTACAGTGGGCAACTTCGAAGAAAGCTCCGATGCGAGCAGCCCCCCGGACCCATACTCCTCGCGCAGCGCTTCGCCCGTGGCGGCGTGGACATACGCTCCCAGGCAGGCCGCATCGAACGGCGCCAGCCCCTGCGCCAGGTACGCCCCGATGACGCCGGCAAGCACGTCCCCGCTACCCGCCGTAGCCAGCAGCGGGTTTGCGAAGGGCGAAAGGCGCGCCTGCCCCTGCGCATCTGCGATGACGGTGTGGGCTCCCTTGAGGACCACCGTGCAGCCGAACTTCGCTGCCGCCGCCCTGGCGGTCTGAAGTCGCGCGCTCTGCACCTCGGCGACCGTCATCCCCATGAGCCGCGCCATTTCCCCCGGGTGAGGCGTCAGCACTGCCTTCGCGGGCATGCGCCCGGGAGCGTCCGGCATGGTCGCGATGGCGTTCAGGGCGTCGGCGTCGAACACCACGCCGTTTCGCAGGTCCTCCGCCAGGTCCGGCAGCATCGCCCAGATGATCGCCCGGGTCCCGGCGCTGTCGCCGATACCCGGCCCAATGACGGCCGCCTCACAATCGGGCCACACCGGGCGCAGCGCCATCACCGCCTCGGGCCCGAGGCCGCCGTCCGCCGTCTCCGCCTGCGGGAGCCACGTGGCTTCAGGCAGCGCACCCGCCAGGAGTTCCTGCACTCGCACCGGGCAGGCGACGGTCACGAGGCCGGCCCCGGCGCGATACGCCGCCTCCGCGGCCAGTCGCGGCGCACCCACATACTGCCGCGAACCACCGGCAATCAGCACGCGGCCGAACGTGCCCTTGTTCGAACCTTCCGGCCGCGCCGGGAACGTGTCCCGCGCCCAGCGCACCGTGAGCAGCTCCAGCTCCACGGATTCCTGCGCCGCCTTGGGAATCCCGATGTCAATGACCTGCACACGCCCGATGAAACCGCTGGCCGGCGATTGGTACATGCCAACCTTGGGCAGCCCGAACGTCACCGTCAGGTCCGGCGCGACGCTCAGTGGGTCGACGGTGCCCGAGTCCGCGTTGACACCGGTCGGTACATCGATCGCAATCAGTTTCGGCGGCGAATATCCCTTGCGCGCCCCCGCGACCTTGATCAGCGCTCCGGCAATCGCTTCTGCGGGGTCGAGCGGCCGTTCCTGCCCGATGCCCAGGAGCGCGTCGATGATCATGTCCGCGCCGGTGAGCAGCATCTCCAGCCCGGCGAAGCCTTCGTCCTCTTCGCCCCGGCCGATGGTTATTTCGCGCTCCGTGAGCTCCTCGAGCATCGTCTCGTCGCGACGCTTGCGCGGGAGATACGCGATGACTTCCGCGCCCCAGTCGTGCAGGTGCCGAGCCGCCACAATGCCGTCGCCGCCATTGTTCCCCGGCCCGATCAGCACAACAATCCGGCGCCCTTCCAGCGTTCCAAGCGTCATCCACGCTTCCTGCGCAACCGCGAGACCAGCCTCCTCCATCAGCTGCGCCTCGGGCGTGCCGGCCTCCACAGCAGCCTGCTCGAGCGCTCGCATCTCGGCCACGGTCACGAGTTTCATCGCAGGCCCTTTTCGCGAATGAGCGCGAGCGCGTTCTCCCCGCGCCTCGGCGTGTCTTCGATCTCGGTCATCTCTCGCTCCCCCACGACCGACGCCATCGCGATATTGCGCGAATGCGTCATGCTCACTTCGAGCCCGCGCATCTTGATCTGCTCCGCGCGGACCGCCCCGCGGCCGTAGAGGAATACCAGTGGCTTGCCCCGCCGGTTCGGCAACACCTCGATGTCGCGCCAACCGACGCCGCGGATGCCCGTCCCGAGCGCCTTCATGACCGCTTCCTTGGCGGCGAAGCGGACCGCGAGTTCGTGCACCCGTCCCCGGCAGTGCGCTATCTCGTCGGCCGTGTAGACCTTCTCGAGAAAGCGTGCTCCGTGGCGCTCAAGGACATCCGCTACGCGATCGATTTCGATGATGTCGATGCCATGCGCGAACTTGGTTGCCATGCGCCAAATCCTACGGGACGTGGCCGGTAGGCGCGCCCCGCGTACGATCGAGAAATGACCGCACAACTCATCGATGGTGCCGCCATTGCCGCCGATATCCGCGCCGATGTAGCCGGCCGCGCCGCCGCTCTGCGGGCCCGCGGCGTCGTCCCCGGCCTGGCCGCTGTGCTCGTCGGCGATGACCCTGGCTCCATCAGCTACGTCACGTCGAAGACGGCCGCCTGTGCGGAAGCTGGCATCTTCAGCGAAACCTTCCGGCAACCGGCGACGACGACACAGTCTGAACTGCTCGACCTGGTCGCGCGCCTCAACTCCGACAACCGCTTCCACGGCATCCTGCCCCAGCTTCCCTTGCCGAAGCAGATCGATGAAAAGACCATCCTCGATTCGCTCAACCCGGCGAAGGACGTCGATGGGCTCCATCCGGCGAACCTGGGCAAGCTCCTCCGCGGCGATCTCGACGGCGCGATTCCCTGCACCCCTCACGGTGTCATGGAGCTGCTGAAGCGCACCGGCAACGATCCTGCGGGCAAGCACGTCGTGGTCGTCGGTCGCTCCACGCTCGTCGGCCGGCCCCTGGCCGTCCTGCTCAGCAACAAGGCCGCGGGCGCCAACGCCACGGTCACGATCTGCCACACGGGCACCCGCGATCTCGCCCGGTTCACGCGCGAAGCCGACATCGTCGTCCTTGCCGCAGGACACCCGGGCACGCTTACCGTCGACATGGTGCGCGAAGGCGTGGTCGTCATCGATGTCGGCACGAACCGCATCGACGACCCGTCACGCGAACGTGGCTGGCGCCTCGTCGGCGATGCCGACCGTGCCGTACGCCGCGTGGCCTCCTGGGTCACGCCCGTGCCCGGCGGTGTCGGCCCCATGACCATCGCCATGCTCCTCGTGAACACCGTCCGCGCGGCTGAGCGCGCACACCCCCCAAACCTGTAGACCCGGCCCGGCATGGTCGGAAAGCCTGGCGTCACGAAGTCAGCACGGTGCCCCCAACAACGCAAAACGCCGCAGGCTTTCGGGCCTGCGGCGCTCGGATTCGTCCCGGAAGCGGCCGGCTACTGGCCTCCGCCAATCGCTCCGATCGCTTCAAACTCGCTCTCGCCGGAGGACGCCACGGCCACCGGAACGGGCGCGTGCTTGCTGCCCTTTTCCGCCACCCGGTAGATGAGTCCCTTGCCGCGAGCAAGCTTGAACTGCGCATGGAGCGCCGGCATGCTCGCGAAGAAGAATGTGATGAACGCCATGAGCGGCCACATCAGGAAACCGGCCGCGGCAGCCTTCCGTGACACATAGGCCGGGCGCGGCCCGCGTGACCGGTATTCGAAGATGATCATCGCGATCAACGGGAACAGGCAGAAGTAAATGAGCGTGTTCGCCAGCGTCAGGTAGAGCCACGGGCTCACCGGGCTGGAAAAGTCTCCCGCGAGAATCTCATCGAGCTGCCAGCTCGGGCCGGGCAACCTGAAAATGTCGCGATTGAGCCACCACCCCGGCATGTTCCAGCGTGAATGATCGGTGATGAACACCGGCAGGTGCGAACCCAGCGTGATGATGTACCACTGCGCCATCCAGAGGACGTGCACCTTGGTCACGGCGCCTGCCAGCAGGAAGCGGCGCCGCTTGCTCAGCGGTGTCCTCCCGAACGAAGCCCGGATCGCATACGGGCTGTCCGTCGCGCCCCAGGCGTGGCGAACGCTCTGGAAGTAGTGCGCCCGCAGCGTCTTGAACCATCCGTCCGTCAGGACGCAGTCGTTGCCGAGCGGCAAGAAGATCGGTTGCACATTGACGTCGTCACCGAGCATGAACGAGCACTTCATGTAGACGTGCCAGTCCTCGGGGATGACCTCTTCGTCCCAGTAGTCCACGTCGTTGAGCATCTTCCAGCTCAGCGAATAGCACGATGTCGGAAAGCGCACACTGCCTGGCATCACCAGGTTCGACATGCGGTTCACGCCCGAAAGGCCATCCGGGATGCGCAGCGGCGCCGGGATATCCCAAATGTTGTTCGAATTGAAAATAGTCGGCTGCCAGAACGTGCGGTACGGCTTGTCCGCGGTCAGGAAGAGCAGGTTCAGCGCGCTGAAGTGGCGCGGATGGAACACCGCGTCGGCGTCGCAGCTCGTGACGGTGTAGCGCTCGATGTCGTCGCCGCCCTCTTCGATGAGCCGGATGTGCGCCTCACGCGCCGCCCATGCCTCATTCGAACCCTTGCCGGGGGTCTCGTTCGGAAGACCCGCCGGGTGGAAGGTCGCGAACATGTCGCTGAAGCGAGCGCGGTATCTTGCGACGAGCCGCGATGCCTTCGCACGCGCTTCGTCTTCGCGTGCCTCCATCGCCATCACCACGACGAGTTGGCGGGCGTTTTCTTGCGCGGCGAGCGAATCGAGCGTCCGCGAAAGGCCGGTCTCGCTCTCTTTGTAGTTCGGGATGATGACCATGTGACGGGCCCAGTCCCATCGCGGAACAGCAGCTCGCGATCGAGCCCACTCGGCGTACTCATCCGCCCAGCGGCGCTGCTCCCAGCGCGACATCCGGCGCATTCCCACCCAGCAGGCGATCGCCACCGAATAGGAGCGAATCAGCCAGTAGGCAAAGAACAGGACGATGCCCGCCCCAAGAACCTGCGGGGCGCCGATCGGCCCCCAGAAGAGGGACGAGGCGATGAAGAGCGATCCGGTGAGTGGAATCAGATTCCAGAGCCGCTCTCGAAAGTGACTTGCGGACGCAAGGGGCGGCGCCGGTACCGTCGCCGACGGTGGCGCGACCCGTACGTGGGTTCGCGGGGCCTGCATGGCCATAGAAGAAGTCGCCTCGATGAGGTACTTCCTACGCCTCCGAAGTTAGCTGACGGGCTACGACCGGAGATAGCCGTTCCGCCCTCACCCTTTCGGCACCGAAAGGGCCCCGGCGGACTCGCCCCGCAAAACTGGTTCCCCCGTTCCGCTCCTTCTGGAGCGGACTAGGCGCGGATGTATCGTTGGGGTCCGGACCATAAAGGTCAAGCGGATAAACAGTTATGATCGGGCCTGAAGACATGCCGCGAGCGTAAAGATGCGGCGGTTCCCGGAGGGATTCTCCCCTATGCCGTTGCCGTATTCTTCCACCCAGCGTGTCGTCGCCACGCTCACCGAGGTGCGTTTCACGCTCGAGGTCGCGGACGAGACCGTCCCCGGCATCGCCTTTTATCCCGCCGACGCGGCTGGCTCGCTGCCGCTCGTCGTCATCCAGCATCCCGGCACCAGCAGCAAAGACGACTACTTCGTCACCGATGTTGCCCGCATGTGGGCGCCCCGCGGCTGGATCTGCGCCGGCATCGACGCCCCCTTCCACGGTGAACGTCGTGACCACGACCCGATGACCCTCTTCCGCGACCGCGATCGCTACCCGGAAGTCGTCGCCCAGTTCGCCAACGAACTCTCGGCGACCCTGGATGCGCTCATCGAGCACCTGCCCGTGGACACGTCGCGCATTGGCTTTGTGGGCTATTCCCTGGGCAGCATGCTCGGCGTCCCGGCAGTCGCGATGGACGGACGCTATTGCGCCGCCGCGTTCTGCCTCGTTGGGGAGGGGAGCCTCACCGGTCCCGCCAGCGGCCCCGAAAGCTTCGTCCCCCGCCTGGCAAACGTCGCAGTCAAGATCGTGGGCAAGAATTCCGACGAGTTGATCCCACGAGAACGCACACAGGCGCTCTTCGATGCGCTGCCCGGCGAGAAAGAGATTGCCTGGCTGCCCGGCGGTCACTACGAGATCGGCCCCGATGTGGTGAGGTCCGCAGGCGATTGGCTCAAGGCTCACCTCTAACTCGCCCGGGTCAGCCGAACGCCTATACTGCGGCCACACGCATTTCGGAGGCAGTCATGGGCAATATGATCGACGGGGGCGAAATCATCGCCCGGATGATCAAACAGGAGGGCGTCGGACACATCTTCACGCTCTCGGGCGGGCACGTTCAAAACATCTACGAAGGCTGCCTCAACAACGGCATCGGCATCGTCGATACGCGCCACGAACAGTCCGCCGGGCACGCCGCCGACGGCTATTCGCGGATCACCTTCAAGCCCGGCGTCGCCGTCGTCACGGCAGGCCCCGGCGTCACCGACGTGGTCACCGCAGTCGCGAACGCACAGCTCGCATCGAGCCCGATGGTCGTCCTCGGCGGCCGTTCGCCCCTCCGCCAGTACGACATGGGCTCGCTCCAGGATATCGAACTGGGCAAAGTCATGGACCCCATCACCAAGTGGTCCCAGACGGTTTACGAAACGCGACGCCTTCCCTATTACATGGCGATGGCCTTCCGCGAAGCGATGACCGGCCGCTTCGGCCCCACCTTCCTCCAGATCCCTTCCGATGTCCTCTTCGGCCGGGTCGATGAAGACACGATTGACTGGCCTTCGAACTACCGCACGACCGGGGAAATCCAGGGCGACCCGGCCCTCATCAAGCTGGCCGCGCAGGCGATCAAGAACGCAAAGAAGCCCATGGTCATGGCCGGCAGCGGCGTCTTCTGGCACAAGGCCCACAAGGAGCTCGCCGAATTCGCGAAATCCGCCGACGTGCCCGTTTACACCAATGGCATGGGACGCGGCACCCTCAAGCAGGACAACCCGAACTTCTTCTCGCTCTCAAGGCGCCCCGCCTTCGCCCAGGCGGACGTCATTGTCGTGCTCGGCACGCCGATCGACTTCCGCCTGAAGTACGGCCGCGCGCCTGCCTGGAACCCCCAGGCCCAGATCATCCAGATCGATACGGACCCGCGGGATATCGGCCGGAACAAGGACTTCTCCATCGGCATCGAGGCAAACATCCGCCAGGCCCTGCTTCAGCTCACCTCGGAAGTCGGCAAGGCAGACCACTCGGACTGGATGACCACTCTCCGCGGCCTCGAAGGGCAGGCCGATGCCCAACGCGAGGTCTTCATGAACTCCGATTCCGTGCCGATCCACCCGCTCCGGCTCTGCAAGGAGATCGCCGAGTTCGTGGACGACGACACGATCGTCGTCGGTGACGGCGGCGATATCGTCGCCATCGCCGCGGGCGTCCTCCCGATCAATCACCCCGGCCAGTGGATGGACCCGGGCCCGTTCGGCACCCTCGGCGTCGGCACCGGCTTCTGCATGGCCGCCAGCGTCGCCGCACCCGACAAGCGCGTGCTGATGGTCAACGGCGACGGGACCTTCGGCCTCAACGGTTTCGACTTCGATACCTTCGTGCGCCACAACATGCCCGTCGTCAGCGTCATCGGCAACGACCGCTGCTGGCACCAGATTTATGTCGGGCAGAAGGCCCAGTACGGCGAAGGCCGCACCCCGGCGACCATCCTTGGCGACAACGCGCGTTACGACAAGGTCGTCGAAGGCCTGGGTGGTCACGGCGAGTTCGTCGAGCACCCGGAGCAGATCAAGGCCGCCATCGAACGCGCCTTCAATAGCGGTAAGCCCGCCGCCGTCAACGTGATCACGGACCCCAACCCGGCCGGCGTCAAAGGCGGTTACGAGTTCAAGTAGCAGAAGCGCGGGGGAGGCGGCGGCGCCGCCTCCCCCGCGGTCCGTTCTACGCCACCCACGTGTCTCGATTCCGCAGAGCCCACACGATGAGTTCGCCCACGCTGTGCGTCTCTGTCTTGCTGTGAAGGTGCTTCATGTGCACCCGGGTCGTCGAAATAGGGCGTCCCGTGCGCTGAGAGGCCGCGGTCACACTCCCGCCCCGGATGAGAGCGCTCAGCACTTCGCGTTCGGCCGGTGTGAACAGTCTGCTGGTTGATTCGATCACGGGCGTATTCTCCCCGACGCAAGCGAACGCGTTGTATCACGTACTTCACACAGATACCAAGAATTGGGTATCGACGACCCATCCGCGACCTCACCATCATCCACTCGCCTCGGCAGACGCCGGGCGAGGAGGAATGTATGGCCCTTACCGCCGTATCCGACCTGTATGGCGCGGTCCACGAGGACGGGTTCAACCGTCTCGTTCGGCACGTCATGCTTCAGCGACCGAGCCTGTTCAACTACGGTACACAATGGGTCGCCAACAAATGGTGGGAACGCCTCTGCAAGCCACCAAAGGTGGCTCCGGTCGTGTTCTCCCGGCAGAACCCCGTCGTCAGCGTCGAAGATCCGCTGCCGTTGCTCGGTACCGGGGGCGCCTACGGCCTGGATTTCGCCGCCCAGCTCACCAACCTTCGCATCGACTTCCACCCGGGGACCATCCAGCTCCCCCCGAGCTCGGTACGCTCGACAAGCAGCAGTTCGCCATCCAGGCCGAAGTGTGCGGCGGCATCGGCTGCCCAAACGACGAGATCCTCGACCGATTCCCCCCCGCTCCCCAGCCTCCGATCAAGCTCGTGGACGGACATCCCGACGAGCGGCCCAGGGACGAACGACCCAAAGAAGAGGAACGCCCGAAAAGGCCGCCGATCACCCTGCCCACCGACGAGTTGCACTGTTTCTGCCTTGAACTCTTTGTTGTGGGGCACGTGGAGCGAAGCGGCCCACCCGGCCACGAACTCGTCGCGTTCAAGGTCGATGGCGTCGAAATCGTCGAAATCGAACCGAAGGGGCTGGAAAGCAGCCTCGAGTGCTACCTCCACCTCCTGCTCCACTACGTCATCCTGCCGCGACTCCGCATCGCCTTGCCCGTGTTCGTCGTCGAACTCGGTCACGGACTGCCGAACCTCACTTTGCGAGCGGAGACAGCCGTCTCGCCGAATCCTGCAATCGAAGACGACCAGCTCAGGGTCTTCGCCGACCTGGAGGTGGGGCCGTGAGCCACATGACCGTTGCAGCATCCGAAACCGCCTTCAAAGAACTCTTCGCCGGCATCCGCGATGCGTTCACATTCGCCGATGCCGATTCAATCGACTTCGGCCCGTTCAGCGCGGGATACTCCCTCGCCTTCCACCTCGAAGGCGGAGATGTCGACCTCCGAGGCGACAACACGGTCGCCATCAAAGAGCTCGACATCAAGTGGGACGCCTTCGAGTTCTGGGTCGGCATCGACATCCCCGAGATCTGCGTCGGCGGCTGGTGCGTCTTCCCGACGCCGTTCGGCTGCGCCCTGCGTCTCCCGAAGATTTGCATCTTCGAAGACGATCCGGACATCAAACCCACGCTCGACCTCTGCGGCCTCATCACCAGCGAGGTTTCCGTCGTCGCCCGCCTTCTCGCCAAGTACTTCACCAACCCGGCCCGCCAACCGTGGATGAACGACCACGACGCGCACGATGCCTCCGTAGCCAACGAATGGCAGATCTTCGTCGACCCGGAGTTCGTGAACCTCGACGTATTCGACATTGCGGACATCGTCGGCGACCTGCTGGAAGACGCGGTCAATTTCCTTATCGATGACATCCTGGGGTTCCTGCCCGGCTGGGCGCGTGACCTGATCAAGGCCATCCTCGGCCCCGTGATCGATGTCGTCCGCGCGATCCTCGACCTTCCCGACGACTTCCAGTTCTGGATCTCGGACCTGCTCGACACCAGCTTTGGCGTCCTCGACGCGGTCGTTGGCGCAGTCGCCGGCTATTTCGCCGCGGAAATGCCCATTCACAAATTCGAAGACCCCATCCAGGTCCTCAAGCCCAACGGGGTGCTCATCCCTGTCCTCGTACCCATCCGGGACCTCAAGGTCCAGAACGACGACGTCGAAATGGTCGTCGAAGCGAACGTGGGGTAATCAGTCATGGTTCTCGTCAACCGCGAAGTGTTCAGCACCATCGATCTCGACAGCGGTTCACTGTCGGTCCTCACCTCGGTCGTCCATCGCCTGCGACGGGCCGGCATCTACGAAGTCGCCGTCCTCCGCGGTGATCGCGGCATTCGCACGGTTCGCCTCGAAGTCGATGAGCAGGCCGGCGAGGAGGCCATCACGCTTGACCTCGCCGCACCTGAGCCGGGCGCGCTCGCTGTCCGCACTGGCGGCCACATTCAGATGGCCGGATCGCGCGGAGCCGGATACGCGGTGGTCATCACAGCCCTTCAGGAACGGGGCCGCGAACTCGAGTTCGACAGCCGCCGCCTCGACAACGGCGACTTCTTCGCGGCCGCCATCCTCCGGCCGGGCGTCTACTCGCTTCGGAACTCCGAGTCCGGCGGCGAAGCTCGCGTCACCGTTGCGTATCCCGAAGCCGGCCGCCAGCCATATCAACCGCCGGAGCCGCTTCGCGTCACCGTCGCGCGCGGCACCTTCAACGACACCACGATCGACCTGAGGCCGGCGCAGGGCCTGGTCTGCATCTGCAACGACCCCTCTCGGCTCGTCCTGAACCTGGTTCAGCCCTATGACCGCGACGGCGAACCCAAACGTCCGCGCGCCACCTGGCGGCGTCCGCGCACTGCCTGACCATGCGCTGATGGAGGCGGAATCCCCCCGCCTCCATCAACCCCCAAGGGTCCGTTGGGCGTGGCCGAACCTGGCGGGCGCTATTCGCGCGGGGCGGCCGCACGGAGAATGAGCAGCACCTGCCGGAGCATCTTCATCGTGTCCGCTTTCGGGTGGCTCAGGCGTAGAAGGCGCGCGCCCCAATAGAACGATGCGAGCGCGTCGGCAAGGCTCTTCGGGTCGGCCTCGGGCGGGAGCCTGCCCGCTTCCAGTGCCTTCGCCAGGAGGTCCTCGAGGCTCTTGTTCCCGCTCCCCGACCCGCCATCGAGGGGGCCGCCTTCCCGGAAACGGTCCAGCGTGTGCTCGAGGTAGATGATGGTGTCGCGCGCGGAATGTGGGTCGTCGAGCAACGTGAACAGCGCTGTCGCCAGGCGATCGAGCTCGTCGATCGCCGCAGACCCGTCGCGCACGGGTTCGGCCCACATCCGGGCCACCGTGTCCGCGTTCGCGCGGAAACAGCCCAGCGCCAGGTCGTCTTTGCTATCGAAATACCGGTAAATCGCGCCCGGCGTCAGGCCGGCTTCGCCCGCGATTTCGGCCATCGTCGCCGCCTGAATTCCCTTGCGTTCGAAGACCCGGCTGGCCGCATCGATGATGCTCCGGCGGCGGTCTTCGAGGTATTGCTCGGGAACCTTCGGCATTACGGCATGGTAGCAGAGACCGCCGTTCCGGGGCGAAGCCGCCGCCGCGCGACCTTCAGCGCCCGCTCCAGCTTTTCGATGGTGCGGATCTGTTCCAGGTCGACCTTGTGGTCCATGCCGCGAAGACTGTGGTGGAATTCGATGAGGCGGGCTTCGACCATCATTGGTTCGTACATGACGTATATCCTTCACAGTGGATGAATCATCATTCACTCAAGTGAATGTACATTCATTCGCGTCACATTGCAATCCCCCATTCGGTGGATCTGCGTGAACTCGACCACACCAC
>CAYYSD010000005.1:0-60387 GCA_964474285.1 uncultured Anaerolineaceae bacterium
GTCGGAGTCATGGGAGAGGCGCCCGGCTGGATCGGCGTCCTCGGGAAGTCTGACGCCTGGACGGGCGTCCGCGGTGAGAGCACCCAGGGCGACGGGGTCGTCGGCGAGAGTGTCAACGACCGTGGTGTCGTCGGGCGCAGCACCAACGACTACGGCATCATCGGCGTGACGTCGCACGAACACAGCGCGGGGGTGCTCGGAGTTGCAAACGACAATGGGTTCGGCGTGATCGGCGTCGCTCAACCGGACGGCGCGCTGCCAATCGACCTCCAACGGGGCATCGGGGTTCTTGGACGCGGGTTCCGGGTCAACGAACCGCCAGTTTACGGCGACGCGCGAGCAAGCGGTTCGGGCGTCTACGGGGAGAGCACGTTTCGTGCGGGAGTGTTCGGGTACTCCGCTTCTTCGGGTGGTCCTAATGGCTACGGCGGAGGCAACTTCAGCGGCGCCGGATACGGCCTCTACGCCCAAGGTGGCGTGACCCAGCAGGGGACCCCTTCCGGTGTCTTCGCTCATGGCATCTTCGCCAAAGGCGGCAACGGCGGATTTGGAATTTATGCCGAAGCCAATTCGGGGGGCAGCGGCACCGCGGGCTTCTTCCACGGGGATCTCTCCTATTCCGGTTCGCTTCAGCAGCCATCGGACATGCGCCTCAAGCGAGACGTGACCTCGCTTCCCTACGGCCTCGCGGAGATTGAGGCGCTTCGCCCCGTTAGCTACACGCTCACCGAGGACAGCACGCACTCCCCTCGCGCCGGGCTCATCGCCCAGGAGGTGGAGGCGGTGTTGCCGAGTATCGTGAAATCGAACCCGCAGGACGGGATGCTGTCGGTGGCCTATGTGGACCTCATTCCTGTTCTCATCAACGCCATCCAGGAGCAGCAGGCGCAGATCGAGGCGCTGATCGGCGGGAACAGCGGGGAAATGACGACGGGCGTTTCGCCGGAACAGGTCGCACCGTTGGCGGAAGCCGCGCGTGAATCACCGGGTCCGTCGAACGCCGCGCTCTACTCGGTGGCGGGCACCCTCACGCTGTTCGCGGTCGCGCTGTTCGCCGTAGCGGGAGCGCTTTTCAGGCGGACGCGCGCCTGAGCAGAGGCTTGCCAGGGCGGCACTTGCTGGACAGTCGAGCGAGGAATCATCCATAGTCGCCGGATGCTCATGCGGCCCCCACGTCGCCAATGAACGCGCCAATGGATGGGGCAACATCGACATCGAAGCCGGCAGAGGGCGATGGCCGGCGGGCGTCGGCAATCCCTTTCCGCGAATGGGCGGCGGTGGTCCTGGTGGCAGCGGTGGCGGTTGGAGCGCTGTTCGCGCGCACCGAACTCAAGACCGAAGGCACAGCGCTCTACGCCGACCCTGGCTGGGACCGCCACCTCTACATCGAGATGGCGAGAGCGGGGGCGTTCGATTTTCACCTGGCGCCGTATTGCTGGCGGGTGCTCATCCCCGCCATCGCGGGCTGGATGCCGTTCGGGCTCCAGGCGAACTTCCTCATCCTCACGGCGCTGGGCACCTTCGCCGCGGCAGTGACGCTCTACTGCCTCTTCCGCCTGCGGGGAAGCGCCATGCAAGCGATGGCCGGGATGCTGCTCTTCTTCTCCCTGGGTTGGGCGGCGAAGTTCGTGATCAGCGACTTCTGGCTCCCGGACCCGGCAGCGTTCTTCCTGGCGGCGCTGGCGTTCTACTTCGCAGCCACGAAGCAACCGGTGGCGTTCGGAGTGGTGCTGGCGGTGGGAGCCGCGACCAAAGAGAACGTGCTCTTCGTTGCGCCGCTGTTTTACACGTTGAACACGACCGGGCTGCGCGACCGGAAGACGGCGCTGACGTCGGCGGCCGCTTTGAGCGGGGCCGCCGTCGTGCTGATTGCCCTGCGCGTTTTCATCGACCAGCGCGGCGGGGACGAGGCGTATATCGCGACCTTGCCCGGGGTGATTAGCCGCTTCCCGGAGATCTTCCCTTCTTACAGCTACCCGGACCTGTTCGAAACGGTGGCGAAGGACCAGCGCTGGCGCTACTTCGGCTGGGAGATGCTCCGGCGGTACACCACGGGCAGCTTCGGGACAGCGCTGTTCGTGCTGCTCATCGGCGCTGCCGTTCGCGAGTGGCGGCTGGCGCTGCGGCTCAGCCCGTTCCTCCTGCTCGTGTACGCGCAACTCCTGTTCGCGACAGATACGGAGCGTCTTCTCGTCTTCGCGTTCCCGGCGGTGGGGATGTTGGTGCTGGCGGCCCACCGGGGCCTGGCGAACGGGGACCGGCGCGCGGAGCTTGCGTTGCCGGGCATGTCCGCCGGGCTTGCCGTGCTGCCGCTGGTAAGCCGCACCAGCTTCGATGTGCCGCTGTGGCCGCAGCTCCTGCTGCTCGCCACATACCTGGCGGCGCTCTTGCCGACCTCCGGTCGAGAACTCTGGCGCCGGCGCCAGCGGGAAGGTGCCTGAGCGGAGATCGGCGTCCCCGCATGGGGCGAACGGCGGGCGTTGCTTCCTGCCCAACCGCCCGCGTTTCGCCCTCGTCTATTCGCGGGTGATGTCGATCGTCACCAGGGGCTCGTCGCCAACCACCCAGCCATCGTGGCCCGCAGGGATGTGGCACAGGTCACCCGGGTTCATCTCGTATTCCGTTCCGTCGGCCATGCGGAAGGCGCCTCGCCCGGACACCACGTAGTGGGTGTGGTTCTCCTGGCAAAGTTCGGTCCCGGCGATTGGCTTGACGTCCTTCGACCAACGCCAGCCCGGTGGGAGTGGACCGTGGGCGAACACCAGCCCGTCTGCGCGGATCACGGCGAAGTCACCAAAGGGCGTGTGCATTGTGTCGTCAGCTTCGGCGAAGCTCCTCGCGAATGGCGCTGTGGCCGTCGTGGTCATTCTGGTCTCCTCATCCTGTGAAAGTGTCGTGCCGGGGCTCGCCGGGCGTGCCCTAGTCTCCTCCTGTCCGGCGCACGCCCGACAGGAGGAGACTAGGGCGGCGGGAAGCGGCAGCCGTCCGTGCATACACTCAATTCGGTGGTTGCCTGCACGTAGCCTCCGGAGGCGCCGGGGGCGCAACACCGAGATCAGGCAAGGCCGTTCCGGATGGCAAATGCGGTGGCCGCCGCGCGGGCGGCCTTGCCGCTGATGCTCAGCTTGCTGTACAGCGTGGAGATGTGACGCTCGACCGTGCGGACACTCAGCACGAGGTGTTCGGCCACGTCGTGGTTGCTCAGTCCGGCGGCGATGAGGGCGAGCACTTCCCTCTCGCGTGGAGTGAGTCCATGCACGTCGTCGCCAGCGGCTGACGCTCGTATCGCGGTCTCCGCGCCCCTCAGGTGTTCGAGGATCTCCGCGGCGCGAGCGGATTCGAACTCGGACTCGGCCTTCCGCCCTATCAAGCGGAGAACCTCCGCGAGGTCGAGGCGCGCGCGGGCCGCCTCATACGGCGCATTGCTTGCGGCCAGCGCATCGGCTGCATCTTCGAGTGCAGCGCGGGCTTCCGCCAGACGACCGGCCCCGGCAGCCAACAGCGCCTCCGTCACCTGGTGCGCCGCGAGCAGCGGAGCAGTGCCGATCCCCCGGGCAATGGCTCCGAGTTCCGATGCCGCTTCTTCGGCGGCGGAGCGCTGACCCAGCCTGAGAGAGGCCCGGACAAGGATCTCAAGGCCGGGAATTCGCTCGGCCCTCACCACGGGCGAAAGACGGCGAAGGAAACGTCGAGCCAACTCTGACGCGGACTCGAGTTCGCCGCGGTCGAGAGCCAGCCCGGCCTTGCCCAGGAGAGCGTTTGGATGGATTGCAGCGCTTGCGAACAACGCTTCCGCTTCATCGAGCCGGCCCTGGCGGCGACGCAACTCCCCGAGCCGGACGCGAGCTTCGACGGCCAGCACGGGGCGCGTCGAGGCCAATACGCCGGAAGCCGCCACGAGCTGCTCTTCAGCGTCGGCCCAAGCCCCCTGCGACGTAAGGACTGACCCGTAATGCGCCCGGCAGATACCAAGCAATGAGCTGAGCTGCCACCTTTCGCAGAACGCCTTTACGCGTTCACACCACTCGGCGGCGCGGCCGAAGTCATGGACCCACTCGCATGCGAAAATCACATAGCAACAGATGACTCCAGCGATGGCGAGGTCCGTGAGTTCGCCTCCAGTCGCTGCCGCGGTGGCCTCATCGAGCAGGGCCATACCCTGGTCGACGTTCCCCTGGCTCACCAGGCCAAGACCCTGAAGCGCCAACCCGTACATCTCCACTTCGATGATCCCGAGTGCCCGCCCGCACGCGAATGCCTCGGCGCCGTACCCGAGCGCAGCCTGCATGTCGTGGTCGGCGGTGAGCGCGATGAAGCCCGCTTCAGAGGCCAGCATTCCATGTTCCGGTGAGAGTTCGCGGCCCTCCAGGAGCCTTCGCGCACGGGAAAGCCAGCCGCTCGATACGCGCCGCTGACCGCGGAACGTGAAGTAATCGTCCGCAAGCAAGATGGCCTGGCGAGCTGCGCCAGCCCAATCGCCGCGTCTTCGGTAGAGCTTGAAAGCGCTCTCGCGCGCGCCGATCGCGGCGTCAGCGTCCTCAAGCCAGAACGTCGCAAGCCCGAGCCCTTCATAAGCTTCGGGCGAGGGCACGCTCTCAATGGCGCGCTCGAACGCAGCGCGTGCAGCCGGCCAGTCACCATTTCGGACGGCCTCGTTACCGGCCTCGAGCGGGTCCACCTGTGCCTAATCCTCTCTCCCGTGTGTCGTGGAGCGTACAACATGACCGGCCCTGCGCGGATCCGTTCCTGTGCCAGGCCGCGGTTGTCCTCCGGATCGGCGGGTTCGACGTGTTAACATCCCCCGGTCACCGGAGGGAGTGCGATGGGCGAAATTGCTGTTCCGAAGCTGCCAGAAGAGATCACGGCTGAGTGGCTGACAGACGTGCTTCGCATCTCGGGGCACCTGCCGGCCGGAGTGCGAGTGGACAATGTCGCGGTGCGGGAGATCGGCACGGGACGTGGCTATGTCGGCATCACGCTGCGGATCACGCCGCACTACTCGGCCGAGGCGCCGGGCGCGCCGGCCTCGATCATCGCCAAGCTTCCGCTCCCCATCACCCTGTCCCCCGAAGTCCAGATGCTCATCAATCTCCTCTACACCACCGAGATCAACTGGTACCGCGAACTCCGGGGCGCCTCCAATGTCCGCACGCCGGGCCACATCTGGAGCGGAATGGATCCCACCGCGGGGCGGTTCTGCTTGCTGCTGGAGGATCTGAACGGCATGCGAGACGCCAACCAGGTGGATTCGTGCGGACTCGATGACGCGCGACTGATCGTGGCGAACCTGGCGCGTATGCACTCCGGCTGGTGGAACAGCAGCGAGCTGGCCGCCAGACCGTGGCTCTATGGCCCCGAAATGCAGGGCATGCTCATGCGGATGCTCTACACGCAGGGATGGCCGCACTTCGCCGGGATGTTCCGCGATGAGCCGTGGATGCCGGACTTCTTGCAACCCGGTGAGAAGATTGGGTCGACCGTTGCAAACCTGATGATGCGCGGCGCTGCCTCCGCAAGCACCCTCGTGCACGGGGACTACCGGCTCGAGAACTTCCTGTTCGGGGACCCGGATTCCGGGGATGAACTGGTTGTGCTGGACTGGCAGCTCTGCGGGAGAGGCAACGGGGCGCGCGACCTCGCCTACTTCATGGGCCAGAGCCTGGGCACCGAGTTCCGCCGCCAGCACGAGCGCGATTTAGTTGGGCTCTATCACAAGACGCTGCTCGACTCGGGCGTGACCGGCTACTCCATCGACCGTTGCTACGAGGACTATCGGCTGGGCCTGTTGACGGCCATGGTCGTCCCCGTAAACGGGGTTCGCGCCTTTAACGATGCGAACGGACCGGACGTGGGCGACCTGACCGCTGACCAGCAGGCCAACCTGGACAAAGCGCTGGTCGCCGGGAGGGCGTTGCTGGCCAGCATGTCCGACCGCAACGTCCTGGCCATCCTGTACAACTGAGCGCACGAGTTGATGTTCTAAGGCGCCGGCGCATCCCGGGCTTCGAGAAGCCGGGCTTTGAGCGACTGGAACTCCTGGGTGACCGTGACCGAAGCCGGGCGGGGGCGGGGGAACGGGACGTCGACCCGCAGTCCCATGCGGCCGGGCCGGGGCGTCATGACGTAGACGGTATCGGACAGGAACAATGCCTCCTCGACATCGTGCGTGACGAGGAGCACCGTCCGCCGGTCTGCCATCCACACGTCCTGCAGCCAGGTGTGCATCTGCCGCCGCGTGATGGCGTCGAGTGCGCCGAAGGGTTCATCGAGGAGGAGGACGCCGGCCGGCTGGAGGAATGTGCGCAGCAGGGCAAGCCGCTGGCGCATACCCCCACTGAGCTGGGAAGGCCAGGCGTGTTCGAAGGTCGCGAGGCCGAATGTGGGGAAAAGTGCCAGTGCTTTGCGGCGCGCTTCATCGCGCGGGATGCCACCGACCTCCGCGCCAAGGGTCGCGTTCGCCAGTGCGCGCCGCCACGGGAGGAGGAGGTCCTTCTGCGGCATATACCCGACGTGGCCGGGCTGGCCGCGGACGTCGACGCCCTCCACCAGCGCCGCTCCGGATGTCGGGGCGAGGAGGCCCGCCAGGACCCGAAGGATCGTGCTCTTCCCGCAGCCACTTGGCCCCACGATGCTGACGAATGCACCGCGCGGCACCTCGAGATCGACATCCACGACAGCTTCAACGCGGCGGGCGCCCTGGACGAACGTGTGCGACAGGTGGCTCACGGCAATGGCAAAGGGCGGCGGGGTCTCCCT
Source organism: uncultured Anaerolineaceae bacterium (assembly GCA_964474285.1). GTDB lineage: Bacteria > Chloroflexota > Dehalococcoidia > Tepidiformales > Tepidiformaceae > JACRBT01. The sequence goes on from CAYYSD010000005.1 coordinate 6,757, forward strand.
CATGTGGCGGCCAGCGTACAGGAGGCGGCGCCGGCGGGGTGGAGGACGCCGCTTCCTGAAGGCTCACTTCTTCGGCAGATAATCGTTCGTAAAGGCCTTCGTTGAATCGACCTTCTTTTCGGTGAGCTTCGCGGTGCGAAGGAACTCTTCGAAGTCGACCCAGATCTGGCGATCCTGGACGCCCCACGCGCGGTCCTTGTCGGCATAGCGGCCCTGGTAGTAAACGGCGCTCAGGTCCACAAGCTTCTTGTCGAGTTCGGGCGCGGCCTTGAGGAGGGCGGCAGCGCCTTCGGCCGGGTTGTTTCGCACGGCTTCGTACCCGCGGGCAGTGGCTTCCATGAACTTGCGGACTGTCTCGCCATCCTTCTTGATCATGTTTTCATTGGTAATGATGAGGGGCGTGTACCAGTCGGGAATGCAGCTGAGGTAGTTCACGAAGGGGAGCGTCGTGACCTGTTTGTTGGCGACGTCCTTGTAGCGAATGGTGTCCCAGCCATCGAACACCCAGACGAAGTCGAACTGGTTGCCCTCCATCCCGGCTAGGTAGTCGATGTTGCCGACTTCGACGAACTTCACCTTCGAAGGGTCGCCGCCGTCGCAGCTGACAAGCCGGTTGATGAGCGCTGTTTCCAGGGCGCCGCCAAAGCCTCCGTAGGTCTTGCCCTCAAGGTCCTTCGGGCGCCTGATGTTTTCCGAGGCCAGTGCGATGAGGCTCGAGTCGTTGTGCTGCAGGATGGTGCCGATGGACACGATCGGGATCCCTTCCGCACGGGCGGGGATGACGGACTCCTGGATCGAGATGCCGAAGTCCGCCTGGCCCGCCCCGACGACGGCTTCGACGCCACCGGTGGCCGGCTCGACGATTTCGACATCAAGGCCCGCCTCGGCGTACCAGCCTTTCTCCTTCGCCAGGTAGATGCCGGAATGGTGCGTGTTCGGCGTCCAATTGAGCATGAGCGTGACCTTCGTGGGTCCTTTGCTGTTTTCGTCGTCGCCGCAGGCCACAGTCGCGAAGGCGGCGCCGATGGCGACGAGGGCGGCGAGCAGGAGGGTTCGTGTCTTCATTTGTTGTCCTCTTGTTGTGAGACGTACATCCAGGGCGATGCCAGGCGTGCGAGCACCTGTACGGCCAGGAACAGGGCGATGCTGAGCGCGGCGACAACGACGATGCCGACGAACACGCGGTCGGTGCGGAAGGCTGTCTGGGAACGCGTTATGTAGATCCCAAGTCCCGAGCTGGCCCCGACCCATTCGCCGATGACAGCGCCAAGCACCGCATAGGCCGCCGCGATCTTGAGGCCCGCGAAGAACGCGGGAGTCGCTGCGGGAATGAGTACGTGGCGCAACACCTGGACGCGGTTGGCGCCCATGGAGCGCACAAGGCCCACCATTTCGCGGTCCGCGCCGGTGAGGCCGTCGACGGTGCTCACGACGATGGGAAAGAAGCCGATGATGGTGACGACCACCACCTTCGGGGTCATGCCGAAGCCGAACCAGATAATCAGCAGCGGCGCCAGGACGACCATCGGGATCGTCTGCGAAACGACGAGGAGCGGGTAGAGCACGCGGCGGACCAGCGGAACGCTGGCCATCACCGCGGCCAACGCCACGCCGAGGGCAGCGGCCACGGCCAGGCCCAACAGCGCCTCGCTCAACGTTGTACGGATGTGGGCGGGAAGCAGGCCACGCACTTCGAGGAAGGCGTTCCAGATACGGCTGGGCGCGGGCAGGATGTAGGGCTTCGTGTCGAAGGCGCGCACCCAGCCTTCCCATAGGCAAACGAGCGCAACCAGGAGCAGTGTCGCAGGGAGAATCTCCCAGGCCTTCTGCCCGGCGGTCCGGGCGAGCGCTCCAGCGGGCGCAGAACGGTTCACCGGAACTTGCCTGTGAGGCCGTCGATGGTCTGGCCGCCATCACCGGCAGCCTGGTACGCCTTGATGACGCTGACGACGCTGTTCGCGCCGGCATCGAGGGTGGCTTCGTGAACCGCCCGCAGGAGCGCCCAGACCGCGTCCGGTTCGCCCTCGACGGTCGTGCCGAGGGCCTCGACTTCGTAACGAAGACCGGAGCGCTGGACGACGGCGATCGCGGCTTCAATGTGCTTGTAGCGGTCCTGCTCAGTGCCGGGTGGCGTGGCGAGGCATTCGATCTCGACGATCATGGCGAACGCCCGGGAATGTGAGGAACGGAGCGCAAGGAGGATCCTGCTTTCCGCTGTGGGACCTCCGGTGGCGCTTCCGGGCACAAAAAAAGGAGCCCGGAAAGCCGGACTCCACGCGATCACTCGCAATGGTTCCGATCGCTTTCCTCCGCACGCATCAACGTGGTCAGGTTCAAGGGGTCTATTCTCAGCCCGAAGGCACCCCCAGCGATCCCAAACAGCTATTCAGTTGTTAACCGTGAGGCTACACCGGCTGGACGGAGGCTGCAAATCGCCGCGAGTACGCCGCGAGGTCAGCGGGGCGAACCGCTGGCCAGGCCCTTCGACTGGCTCAGGGCGGGCGGCGGGAGCGGCCCCGACCGCCCTGGCGACTCCGGACGGGAAGACGTTACCGCTCTCACTTGAGGCCCCCTCGCAGATGGACGAATCAGGGGTTCCACCGATGCGTCACGCGATTTTCACCGCGGGCACCCTGATGGAGGCCGATACTACCTACGAACGCCCCGGCGTTACGACTCGATCCTGGCGGTAGCTGTGCAGGACTCTGTAAACCGAGGCGTCTCGCTACGTGCGCGCCGCACCCTTGCTCCGGCCGAATTCGCGGTCGCGATTCAGAAGTACCGGCGAGCAACGTGGGTGCTGGTGGGGGTGCTCGCCCTCCTCGAGGCGATCGTCTTCGTCTCCCTGTCCCACTTCGTTGGGCTCCTGCTTTTTTCGTGCACGGGCGGTATCGCGATCGCGACGGGCCGGATCCAGTGGATGTCCGGGCTCGTTCGCGACCAACGCGAACACGAAGAGAAGGAGCGCAGCCAACAGGCGTTCTATCGCGACGACGAAACAGGGCTGCCAAACCGGCAGAACCTGATCGAGACGCTGGGCCGCGACATTTCGCGGAGTGTGCGGCGGAGCGAGGAGCTGACCCTCGCGGTGATCAGGGTGGCACGGCTCGATGACCTGCGCGCGGCGTGGGGCAAGGACGCGGCCCCAATGGCCATCGCCCACGTTTCGACAACCTTGCTGCGAATCGCGCGGAACTCGGACTTCCTGGCGCGCATCGATGAGGACCGCTTCGCGATGCTGCTGGTGGGCTGCGATGAACAGCAGGCCGGGCTGTTTGCCGATCGGGCGGTGCTGGCAGTGGCCAACCGGCCGTTGGAGGCGAGGGGGCGGATGAAGGTCCCGGTCTATGTGAGCATCGAGGTGACGGCCCTGCAGTACGACGCAGAAAAGTACCGCGGACCGCTGGAGTTCCTGAGTGCGGCGGGCGGCGACGTGGCGGCGGAGCGCCGCACGAACCCGTTCGGACAGCCCGCGGCACGGCCCGAGCGAACGCGCACAGCGGCGGCGGAGGCGCGCGTGGCGGCACCCCGGCGCGCATCCACGAATCCGTTCGAACGCTCGCCACGCCCTGCGGCGACGAGTGACGGCGCAGCGCGCGAAACGCCGGCGCCGGGACGAACGGCGGACGCGAACAGCCTTCGCCGCCAGCTGCTCGGGAACAGCTACGCGAACACGGGGCGGGCAGCAGACTTCGCCGAGGCCTACCAGGCATCCCGCGGGAAGACGCGGCGGGCGAGTTAACCGCTAGCGGCCTTCGAGATGAGCGCGGAGCGTCTTGCCGGAGGCCCACATCGGTTCCGCGCCTTCGAGACTGGTGATCTGACCCCAGTTCTCGGCGACCCATTCCGCGTCCTTCATGTCGTCGAGGCCGGGGCGCACGCCCGGGCCCTTCACCATGACGGCGCGGTTGTAGCTCCCGGCGCCGGCTTCGATGATCAGGCCGCTGTCGGTGCACTGGTTCGAAACCATGTAGGTGACGGCCGGGACGACGAACTCGGGCTTCAGGCGGTCGACCATCTCCTGGGGCATGACCGTCTGGGTGAGCCGCGTGCCGGCGACGGGCGCGACGGTGTTGACCATCACGTTGTACTTGGCGCCCTCCTGTTTCAGGACGTTCATGAGGCCCAGCATCCCGGTCTTGGCGGCGCCGTAGTTCGCCTGGCCGAACTGGCCCCAGATCCCGGACGACGACGTGGTTAGAACGGCGCGGCCATAGGACTGCTGGCGGAACACGGGCCACGCCGCGCGGAGCACCGTGAACGATCCCTTGATGTGGACGGCGAAGACCCTGTCCCAGTCGTCTTCGCTCATGTTGTGGAAGGCGACATCGCGCAGGATCCCGGCATTGCAGATGACCACATCGAGACGTCCGTACGCATCAATGGCGGTCTTGACCATGTTGAAGCCGCCATCGTAGCTCGCGACGCTGTCGTAGTTGGCGGTCGCCTCGCCGCCGGAAGCGCGAATTTCGTCGACGACCTTTTGCGCAGGTGCGGTGTTTTCACCCTGCCCGTGGGGGTCTCCGCCGAGGTCGTTGACGACGACTCTGGCGCCGCGCTTCGCGAGGTCGATAGCGTAGGCGCGGCCGAGGCCGGCGCCGGCGCCGGTGACAAGGGCAACCTGTCCTTCAAACGAAATGGCCATGCGGTGATTCCTCCCGGCGTCCAACTGCTTTCGGGAGATTACCAGTTCAGCGCCGTTGCTTCCGCACCGGCGGGGAAGGCGGCGGGATGCTTGTCGACCATGGCCTCGAGCCAGGCTTGCGTGCTGGCGATGCGCCAGCCGACGGGACCTGCCGCGTAGTGGTCGGCGTGTTCGCGGACATCGCGCAGTTTCGCCGGGTTGTAGAACTCGGGGCGCTTTTCGGCGCGCTCGAGAAGGCCGGCCATCCAATCGCGAAGGGGCCCGCGGAGCCACTGCCGCTGTGGTGGCGAATACGCGAGCTTGTCGCGCCGCGTGAGGATGCCTTCCGGGACGATTCCACGCATCGATTCCCGCAGCACAACCTTGGTGACCGCGTCGTGGAGGAGGAGATCGTTCGGGAGGCCAAAGCTGTACTCAACAAGCCTGTGATCGAGGAACGGGAGGCGGACTTCGCGGCTGAAGGCCATGCTGTTGCGGTCGGCATAGCGGAGGAACTCGGGCAGCTGAGTCGTGGTTTGCCAGCGCACCAGTTCGTTCCGGAGGCGATCGCCGAAGGGCTGGTAGGTCTCAACGTGGTCCGGCGCGAACTCTTCGTGGAGGTCGTGGGAAACCACATTGGCGGAACGATAGTAGCGTTCAACGAGGCGGTCCCGAAAGCCATCGGGCAGGGAGTAGTAGGCGGCGAAGAGCGACGGCTGACGGATGCGCCGGTAGCGGCGGAGAAACGAGAACGTCTCGCGGGCGACGTGGTCCAACCGGCCCCGCCGGGCGTAGTTCGCCCAGAACATGCCGTGCGCCTGGTCGTAGCCGGCGAGGATCTCGTCGGCGCCCTGGCCATCGAGGAGAACCGTGGTGTTGTTATCGCGGGCAAGACGCATGACGAGCCACTGGGCGAACGGGCTGGAGCTGGCAATCGGCTCTTCCTGGTGCCACTGAAGGCGCTGGAATTCATCGAGGAAGCGCTCCGGTTCGACCCAGATCTCGTGGCTTTCGGCATCCACATGACGCGTGACCTGGTGGACGAACTTGCCTTCGTCGAGCCTCTTCGAACGGAAGCGGGCAGTGAATGTTTTCTGGTGGAGCTCTTGCTGCACCTGCTTCTGGGCGTTGATCGTGCAAACCACTGAGGACGAATCCAGGCCGCCGCTGAGGCTGCTGCCGACCGGAACGTCGCTGCGAAGGCGGATGCGCACGGCATCGAAGAAGAGTTCGCGAAAGCCTTCGATGGCATCGGCCCGAGCAGCGGGCACCTCGGCTGCGTGGGCGCGCCAATAGGGAACGGGTTCGCCCCGGCCATCGCCATCGAGGAGGAGAAAGTGGCCCCCGGGGAGGCTTTCGATCCCATCGAAGAAGGTCTCCTGGTCCTGGTCCAGGTCGCCGCGGGAGAGGTAGCGGAAGAGGATCCTGCGGTTGGGGACCCGAAGCTCCGGACGAACGGCGAGGATGGCTTTCATTTCGCTGGCGAAGACAACGCCGCGTGGACTGCGGGCCATGTAGAGGGGCTTTTCGCCGAACCGGTCGCGGGCGAGAAGAAGCTTGCGGTTGCGTTCGTCCCAGAGGGCAAAGGCGAACATGCCGTTGAGGCGGGAAAGACAATCCGTGCCCCATTCCAGGTAACCACGGACGATGACTTCGCCATCGCCGTTGGAGCGGAACGTGTGGCCAAGTGCCCGGAGTTCCTCCCGCAGTTCGACGTAGTTGTAGATTTCGCCGTTGAAGATCATGGTGATCCCTGCGAGCTCATCGCGGATGGGCTGATCGGAGGCAGCGGAGAGGTCGATGATGGCGAGGCGCGTGTGGCCGAAGCCGATGCCGGGAGCGAAGAACGAGCCATCGCCATCCGGGCCCCGGTGCCGGAGGGTGTTGACCATGGCATCGACGAGCGCTTGCGGGACAGGTTCGGAATCAGTTCGAAAGATACCGGCGATTCCGCACATGACTCGTCACTCTCCCTGGCGAATGGCGTGTCCGCGCGCCGGGACGTGGGCGAGAGGGATTTCGCCACGCCGCTGCGAAAAGGCTATCAAGTGTGAGGCTAAGGGGCAGATTCAGTGTACGAAACACGAATAGTTTTGGATACATACAGGGCGCCCCTGGATACCTGAACGATCGTCGGCGGGACGAGCACCGGGGGTGTGTGGACACGGGCGGCGAGCGTGCGATACTGGCGCGCATGTTCGACGACGATGATGCCGACCTCAGCCTGAGCATTCGCGGCATCGGGGCGAGGCCCGGCGACGAGCCAGAGAGCCTGATCCTCCGGATCGAGACGACGCGCGGCCCGATCGAAGGCGTGTTCCACCCGGTGGAGGGAGGGACGGGCGCTGTCATCTTCGTGGGCGGGGCGTCGGGAGGGGTGGACGGGCCCGCGGACAAGGTCTACTCGCGTCTTCCGCCTTCACTCGCCAAGGCGAACGTCTCGGTGCTGCGTCTGAACTACCGCGTGCCGAACAACTTCGAAGAGTGCGTGCTCGATGTGCTCGGTGGGTGCTCGATGCTCAAGGGCATCGGCGCACAGGATGTGGTGCTCGTGGGCCACAGTTTCGGGGCAGCGGTCGTTATCAAGGCAGGGGAGCTTTCCGCGATTGTCCGCGGCGTTGCGGCGCTTTCGCCCCAGCTGCACGGGACTCGCGAGGTGGAGGCGCTCGGGAAGCCATTGCTGCTGGTGCACGGGATGGCGGACACGGTTCTGCATCACGAAGCGAGCGAGGACATCTTCCGGAGAGCGCTGGATCCCAAGCGCATCGTGCTCTACGCGGAAGCGGGGCATTCGCTCATTCAGGCGAAGGACGAGCTGCTCGCGTTGCTGGATGAATGGATCCCGGCGACGCTGGCCGGGCGGCCGATGGAGAGCGGGCGGGAAGAATTGGAGCATCACGGTGAGGACCAGGAGCCCTACCGCCCGGCATAGCGCACGCATTGGAGACTACAGCGAGACGGCCCCCGATTTCGGGGGCCGTTTTCTGTGCCGGCGCCGGGGGCGCTCATTCGTAGCGGAGGGCGTCGGCCACCGGGACGCGGGAGGCACCGCGGCTCGGCAGCCACGTCATCACCAGCGAGAAGGCGAACGAGATGGCAACGATCGAGACCACTTCGACCCACGGGATGGCGAACTGGATGCTCGCGCCGTCGGTGAAGCTTTCCGAGGTGAGGAGGTTGCGCCCGAGGATTGCGCCGCCGACGACACCCGAGAGGATGCCCATGACTGCGACGAAGCTGGACTCGAGCAGGAAGGTGAGGGAGACCGTTCCGCGCTGGAAGCCGATCGCCCGGAGCATTCCGATTTGCTGGCGGCGTTCGACGACCGAGCGGGAGGCGATGACTCCCAGGCCGGCAATTCCCACGAGCAGGCCCAGCGCCATGAACGCCTGGAACATGCGGTTGAAGGCGATGTTCTGGGCGAGCGAGTCGTCGAGCAGCTTCTTGATCGAATCCGCCTCAACACCCTGGACACCCAGTTCCGCTTCGATGGCGCGGGCCACACTGCGGGCGTCGGCATCCTCGTTGAGGCGCAGGTAGAGACGCTGGTACCGCGGTTCGCCAAAGGTGGCGCGGTACGCCGATTCGTTGACGTAGAGGCCGCCGACGAACGACTGGTCGATGCCGGTGCGAAGGACACCGATGACGGTCACCGTCGCGGTCTTGCCCGTCGCGGGGTCGCGATATTGGACTTCGAACGGCGCGAACTCGTGGTCGACGACTTCGACGCCTTCGACGAAGAAGTCATAGAGGCCGAAGCGGCTGATGACGGTGTGATAGTCGACGAGCGCGAGGCTGCTGTTCGTGCGGACGGCTTCGAGGATGTCCGCGGCGGACCCGTAGCCGCTCGCCCGGGCGTCCAGGCCAGGAGCGAGCTCGGAGAGGAATGCGTCGTTGGCGGCGAGGACAGGGAAGCGGCAGTAGCCGTCGCTGTTGGCCGAGCTGCCGCAGCCGGTGGCGCCGTCTTCCAGTCCGAGCTGGCGGACTTCCTGGGAACCGGTGAAGAGCGTCGTCTGGCCGGCGGCCTGGATTTCGTCGAAGGCCGGGTTCCCGGACTCTGCGAGCGCAGCGGGGACATCGGCAACACCGCTGGTGGCGCTCACGGTCCCGACGATATCGAGGTTGCCGCGCGCTGCATCGCCACCTTCGACGGCGCCGAAGTTGGCCAGGAGGACGCTGAAGACGGTGAGGGAGAAGACGATGAGCGAGAACATCGCGATCGTCATGCCCGTCCGGAAGCGGTTGGAGAGCGGATAGGCGACGGCCATCTTCAACGCCGGGGCGAGCGAAGGGAAGCGGATGGCCGCAAACGAGAGACCGGCCGTCGGGGCCAGGAGTCCCGCGACCAGGTAGGTAAGCTGGCCGAGTCCTTCGCCACGGCTGCCGACGGCCAGTCCGGCCACCACCGCCGCGGCGGCGGCGAGGCTGACCAGTGCCGGGACCACGTAGGCCCGTGCTGACCCGGTGTCGCCACCGAAGAGCGCGGTGAGAAGGCGAGCGTTGAACACCACGACGAGGGTGGCGGCGACGCAGATCATGATCCCCGAGAGGACGAACATCTCGATGTCGCTGGAGAACTCGCCGAACAGGGCATCGTGCTGAGCGGGGGGCATCAGCCAGTAGGCGATGAGCAGGATGCCCACAGTCGTCCAGGTTGCACGGTTGGGCGCGCCCAGGCGGCGGGCGATGCCGGCCACGCTCAACGGCAGCAGCGAGATGCCCAGCGCGAACGGGAAGAGGACTTCGCTCGACTTGCCGAGGGCCATCAGGAGCGCTCCGGCGACGATGCCCAGCGGGGCGAAGATCCAGACCTTCGGCAGGCCGAAGCCCTTGCGCAGCATGAACCACAGGCCGACGGGCGGGATGACCATGGCGGGCACGCCGAGGATGACCCAGGTCCAGCGCGTCTTGCGGCGTGGCTCGGGGACCTTGTCATCGGGGAGCTGCCGGATGGCGGCCACGATGTTCACGTGGGTGACCTTCATTGAGGCGAACACCACCGTGAGGAAGGTGATGACCACGCCCAGGCTGTAGCCGATGAGGACGGACTTCCAGGTGAGCCTGGTCTCCACGATGGAGAAATATTCACCGCCGACACCCTTGAGGAGGCCGTCCGTCATTCCGATGGAGGCGGCAACGCCCGCGGCTGCCCCAACAAGGCCAGCGAGGAGCGAATAAGCCATGCCTTCGGCAATGAACGACTGGACCAGGTGGCGGCGCTTTGCGCCGACGGCGCGGGCCATGCCCATTTCCGAGCGGCGTTCCGCGGCGAGCATCACGAAGATCATGAAGATGAGCATGACGCCGGCAGCCATCGAGAAGAGGCCGAGGACCAGGAAGAACGTGGTGAACAGGTTGCCCGTGAACTCGCCCTGTTCGACGAGGTCCTGCTTGATGGCCTTGACTTCGACCTCGCGGCCTTCCGGCAGGCCCTGTCCCGCGAACAGTCCTGCCCCGGACCCGGCGAGGAACGCTTCAATGCGATCGCGCGGCGCCTCGGCGATCTTTGCCGTGCTGTAGACGTCCCCCTTGAGGGCGACGGTGATGGAGCTGATGGGGCGGCCTTCGACACCGAGCACTGCGCGCAGGCCCGGGAGCGGCATCGCGATGCCACCGGGCACGCGGGAGTAGCTCAACCCGAGCACGCCGCTGGCCAGTTCATCCCGGACGATGCCCGCAACACGCACGTCTGTGTGCCGGTGGTTCACGTGGACGGTGATGACGTCGCCCAGGCGGGCATCGAGTTCGCGGGCGGCACGTTCGCTGAGCCAGACCTGGTTGGAGGGGACGTTGCTGATCGGCGCGGGCGACCCATCGAGGAAGGTGAGGCCACCGAGCCGTGCGAGGCGTTCCGGGTCAAACCCGACGAGCTGGGCCGACGGCATGGCCTGGCCGGTGCGGGGAGCATTGACCGGCGCCTGGACGTAGAGGAACGGCAGGAAGCCTTCGATCGCTGCGTCGGAGGCGAAGGCTGTCTCGAGGTCCGCGACGACCGATTGATCGACGTACGCTTGCTCGCCGGCGTTGGCGGCGCCGGAGTCCGCGGAGAAGTCTCGTTCGCCGTTCCAGGTGACGTCGAGATCAGAACGCTGGAGCAGGTCGTAGCTGCCTTTGGTGAGTGAGTGGTCGATGGTGTCGCCGGTGACAAAGGCGGCGGTGATGATCAGCGTCGAGAGCATGAGCCCGAAGACGACGAGAACCGTCTGCGTCCCCCTTCGAGGGAGGTTGCGGAGGCCCATCATGAACATGACGCGGTTGGTAAGGGCGATATAGACGACGGTTGCGATGGCGACGCCGAGGAGAGCCAGCAGCACGCCAAGGATGGAGGTCGTGGAGATTCCGAACAGTTCATTCATCGGAGAGACTCCTCGCCAGTGATGAGACCGTCGCTCATGCGGACGATGCGGTTGCAGCGCCGGCCCACGCCGGGGTCGTGCGTGACGATGACGAAGGTGAGGCCCTGTTCGCGGTTGAGGGTCTCCATGAGGACCATGATTTCGTCCGCGGTCCTGGAATCGAGCGCGCCGGTAGGCTCATCGGCCCACACGATTTCGGGTTCGTTGACCAGCGACCGGGCGATGGTGACGCGCTGACGCTGGCCGCCGCTGAGCTGCGATGGGCGCTGGCTTGCCGCGTGGCCGAGGCCCACGCGGTCGAGGGCCGAGACGGCGCGCTTGCGAGCATCGCGCGGGTTCACGCCGGAGACGATGAGCGGGAGTTCGACGTTCTCCACGGCGTTGAGGACGGGGAGGAGATTGTAGGTCTGAAAGATGAAGCCCATGTTCCGGGCACGGAAGGTGGTGCGGGCATTGTCGGTCATCGACTTGAGGTCGATGCCTGCGATGGCCACGGTGCCGGAATCGAGGACGTCGAGGCCGGACACGCAGTTCAGGAGGGTCGTCTTGCCGCAGCCGGATGGTCCCATGATGGCGACCATTTCACCACGCCCAACGGCGAGAGAAACACCGCGAAGTGCCTGGACACGGACGCTGCCCGTGTCATAGGTCTTCACTGCGTCCCGCATGTCGATGATGACGCCAGGAGCGGCAGGAGCGGCGAGGGCCACGGATGCGGTCTCGTGACGGGTTGCGGGGTGAGCGGTGGAGCGAGCCTTGAGGAGAGTCATGAGTGATCAGAACCTTTGTAGCTGTTGAATTCCATGATGGGCAGCCGGCAGGCGCGCGGATTCCCCGAACCGGATTCGGTTTCGAGCACCTTCAGGGGTTTCGAATGCTCACCCACGTGGGGGAGCGGCGATCGATTCCAGCGCCAACTGTCTGTGAATCGCTTCACATCCGTCCGGCAGAGTTGTCACATTTCCGTCACGTGGATCAGTGAACCTCGGGAAGGGGCACGTTAAGCTGTGCAATCCACCAACTGAGGAGTGCCCACATGTCACAGCGATTCGAGACCCTGCAGGTGCACGCGGGCCAGGCGCCAGATCCGGCGACGGGCGCGCGCGCGGTTCCGATCTACCAGACCACGTCGTTCGTGTTCGAAGACGCTGAACATGGCGCAGCTCTGTTCGCCCTTCAGCAGTTCGGGAACATCTACACCCGCATCATGAATCCAACGACCGACGTGTTCGAAAAACGCGTGGCGGCGCTGGAAGGCGGGGTCGGGGGCCTGGCGACGGCATCCGGGCAGGCGGCGCAGATGCTCGCATTCGCAACGATCTGCGAAGCCGGAGACAACATCGTCTCGACATCGCTCCTCTACGGAGGAACGTACAACCAGTTCAAGGTGACCTTCCCCCGGCTCGGCATCAACGTGAAGTTCGTGGATGGGGACGACCCGGCGGAGTTCAAGCGGCTCATCGACGGCAAGACCAAGGCACTCTACGTGGAGTCGTTCGGCAATCCGCGGCTGAACGTGCCGGACTTCCGTGCCCTGGCAGACGTTGCACACGAGGCCGGCATTCCCTTCGTGGTCGACAACACGTTCGGGGCGGGCGGGTACCGGGTCAGGCCGCTCGAACACGGAGCGGACATCGTCGTGGAATCAACGACGAAGTGGATCGGCGGGCACGGCCTGGCGATCGGCGGCATGATCGTCGACGGAGGCACGTTCAACTGGGGCAACGGCAAGCATCCGTTGATGACGGAGCCGTCGCCGGGCTATCACGGGCTCAAGTTCTGGGATGTCTTCGGGAATTTCCCGGGCATGGGCAACGTCGCATTCATCATCAAGGCGCGCGTCGAAGGACTGCGGGACCTGGGGCCCTGCCAGGCGCCAATGAACTCGTTCTTGAACCTCATCGGGCTGGAGACGCTCTCGCTGCGAGTCGACCGGCACGATAGCAACGCGATGGCCCTGGCGACGTGGCTGCAAAAGCACCCGAAAGTCAGCTGGGTGAACTTCCCCGGGTTGCCGGATCACCCGTACCACGCCATGGCGAAGAAGTACCTCCGGCCCGGGAGCTTCGGTTCGGTGCTGAACTTCGGGATCGAGGGCGGGATGGACGCAGGCAAGAAGTTCATCAGCTCGGTGAAGCTGGCGAGCCTGCTCGCAAACGTCGGTGATGCCAAGACGCTGGTCATTCACCCTGCTTCCACCACGCACCAGCAACTCGGGGCGGATGAGCAACTGACGTCAGGGGTCACGCCAGACCTGGTCCGGGTCTCGGTGGGTATCGAGCACATCGACGACATCATCGAAGACTTCGAACAGGCCCTGGCCCAGATTTAACGAGCGCACACACGGCCGGGGCGTTCGCGCCCCGGCATCGGGTGAACGATGCCGAACATCAACAGCCCCCGCCAGGTGGTGAACCTCGGGCCCGTGACTCTCTCGAGTGGGGCCGTCCTGCCCGAGATCGAAGTCGCCTATGAGCAGTACGGAACGATCTCGCCTTCCGGCGACAACGTTGTGCTGGCGTGCCACGCGCTCACGGGCAGCGCGCACGCCGCGGGCGAACACGACTGGTGGGACAAGCGGTCCGTCGGTGAGGGCTGGTGGGATCCGCTGATCGGGCCTGGCGCGGCCTTCGATACGGACCGTTTCGCCGTGATCTGCTCGAACATCCTGGGCAGCTGCTATGGGACGACAGGGCCGTTCTCGCCCAACAGGCTGACGGGACGCCGATATGGCAAGGCGTTTCCGCGAATCAGCGTGGGCGACATGGTGATGGTGCAGCGCCTGTTGCTGCAGGAGCTGGGCGTGCGTTCACTGGTGGCGGTCGCGGGAGGGTCGCTTGGCGGCCTGCAGGTGGTCGAGTGGGCGGCGCAGGCGCCGGAGATGGTGCGTTCGATCATCCCGATCGCCTCCAATCTGGCCCACGCGGCGTGGGACGTCGGATTCAACGAGGCAGCGCGGCAGGCGATCCGGCTGGACCCGAACTTCCACGGCGGGGACTACGGGGAACACGGAGTTTCGCCGGACCGCGGGCTCGCCCTGGCACGAATGATTGCGATGATCAGCTATCGCTCCGCGGAGTCGTTCGAAGAGCGTTTCTCGCGAAGGCTCCATTCGGAGGTGCGCGAGGCGGCCGGAAAATACGAGGTGGAGTCGTATCTCCACCACCAGGGCGAGCGGCTCGTGGCCCGCTTCGACGCCAACTGCTACCTGCGTATCACCGAGGCGATGGACGACTTCGACCTGGGCGAGGGCCGAGGGGGAGCGGACGCTGCGCTCAAAGCGTTTCGCGGCCCCGCGCTCGTCATGGGAATCGACTCAGACGTCCTCTACCCGACGTGGCAGCAGCAGGAGATCCTGAAGACCCTCCGCGAGAACGGCAACGCGGTCGAGTATTCGGAGATCCGCTCCATCCACGGGCACGATGCGTTCCTGATCGAGTGGGACCAGATGGACGCGGCGATCCGGCGCTTCATGGCCACCGCCTGCGATTGACAGCCTCGGCGAATGCACCGCCCGGCGCTTCCTTTCAGTAAGATGACCCGGATGACGGACGTGGTCTTCAACGACCGGGTGGCAGCAACGTATGACGACGACTCGCCGGAGATGTTCGAGCCGGGGTTGCTGGCGGCGACAACGTCGTTCCTTGCTGGCCTTGCCGGCGATGGTCCGGCGCTAGAGTTCGCCATTGGGACCGGTCGCGTGGCGCTGCCGTTGAGCCAGCGCGGTGTGGAAGTGCACGGTATCGACATCTCGGCGGCGATGGTTGCGAAGCTGCGGGAGAAACCGGGCGGGGCCGCAATCCCGGTGACGATCGGCGATATCGCGACGACCCGGGTTCCGGGCGAATTCCAGCTGGTGTACATCCCGTTCAACACGATCACGAACCTGCCAACGCAGGCCGACCAGGTTCGGTGCTTCGAAAACGCCGCCGCCCATTTGCGGAACGGCGGCTTCTTCGTCGTGGAGGTGTTCGTGCCTGAACTGCAGCGGCTGCCGCGCGGCGAGAAGTACCTCGCGTTTGATGTCCGGCCGGGGCATATCGGATTCGACGAGATCGACGTGGTGAACCAGATCTGCGTTTCGAATCACTACTTCATCGGGAACGGTCGCGCCGAATACTTTCAGTCGCGACACCGGTATGCGTGGCCGGCCGAGTACGACCTGATGGCAAGAATTGCCGGGCTGGAATTGCACGAGAGATGGGCGGATTGGGAACGCGGGCCATTCACGGCGGAATCTCGTGCGCACATCTCGGTCTGGCGGAAGCCCTGGCCGGTTCGCCCCTTCGGTTGACCATCCCGGGAATTCATGGCCACAGCGGTGGACCGCGCCTGCCTGCCCCGGGGGAAGGAGTTCACACCATTCGCAGATCGCCCAGCGGTTCGCGGGGGACGTCGTCGTTCGCGTTGATCATGTGGTGAGCGAGGGGAGCGAGCGCCTTGAAGATGGGTTCCTGGTCTTCGGTGGAGACGCCCTGGGCCGTCATGGCCTCACGCATGTAGCGGAGCCAGCGGCCAGCGGCCCGCTCATCGATGATGAAGGGGAAATGGCGGCGGCGCAGGCGCGGGTGCCCGTAGAGTTCGGAATAGACAGGCGGCCCACCGAGCCACTGCTCCAGGAAGAGTTTGAGCTTGCGGATGCCGGGGCCGAGGTCCTCGGGGTAGATAGCGCGCTGTTCCGCGTCGGCTTCGACCCGCCTGTAGAAGTCGTCCACGATCGCGGACACGATTTCGCGCCCGCCGATGCGGACGAGGAGTGAGTCCTGATCCATGGGATAAGTATCGCCGAGGGCGCAAATCGAGGCACGTGGCCCGAGGCCTCACTGTTCTCCGCGCGGCAGATCGGCAGGAAGGCTGAGGCGGACATCGCGCGTGTGACCGTGCGCGGCGAACCAGCCGAGGGGCATCTCGAGCACGTAGAGGTAGGGCTTCGTGGGCCGTTGCACGGTCTCATCGAGAGGTTTGCCGGGCAGAACTTCGTTCACGGCGCCCGTCGCATCGATGTAGGCGATGTCGAGAGCCACGAACGTGTTGCGCATCCAGTGGCCGCTCGATGGCGGTGTGCCATAGACGAAGAGCATGCCGGTGTCTTCCGGGAGAGACTGGCGGAACATCAGCCCGAGACCGCGCTGTTCGCGCGTGCTGGCGATCTCCGCGACTACTGGTGTGGACCCGGAAGCGCTCTCCACGACGACGCGGCGGGTGGGGAGGCCGGAGGGCGCGGTCGGGACCGGTGCTTCAGCCGTGGCGGGCGCGGTGGAGGTTTCGATGGCCCCCGACACGGTTGGCGAGGGCGCGGCGCCGTCGCCCTCGCCGCAGGCCACGTACGCAAACGCGAGTCCCAAAAGGGCGGCCAGGCCGAGCCCGGAGGATAGCAAACGATAACGGATGAGCACTGGCGAGCATGGTATCGCGGAGACGGTCAGGTGAAGGGGAAAGGTCATCGCTTGCCATCGGCGGCTCACCTGTCATGCTACGCCGCAAGTTCATTCAGGAGTCCCGGTTTGGTTTCTGCAAACGGTATCACGGTCGAAGAGGCCGTCACCTTCGGCACGGGCGGCGGGCGCGATCTCAAGTGCGACATCTACACGCCATCGGGAGCGGCGAACGCGCCGGCCCTGCTGCTCCTCTACGGGGGCGGCTGGCGAATGGGAGACCGGGGACGCATGCGCGACATGTCGCTCCTCATCGCGGGCCACGGGTATGTTGTAGTCGCGGGCGAATACCGGCTGACACCTGAGTCCGCATGGCCGGCGCAGATCCACGACGTGAAGGCGAACATCCGCTGGATGCGGGCGAACGCAGCGCGACTGCGAATCGACCCGGAAAAGATCGCGGTGCAGGGGCATTCGGCCGGGGCGCACCTGGCGTTGCTGGCTGCGGGGACGCCCAACCTCGCAGCGTTTGAAGGCGAAGGCGGCACGGCAGGCGTTTCGACGGCCGTAGCGGCGGCGGTGGGCGTGTATCCGCCCGTCGTCTTTCACATCGGGGAGCGTGTGAGCGGGAGCGTGCCGGCGGAGGCGCTGATGCTGAAGGCCGCCACGCCAGAGATGGCGGCCGCGGCTGCGCCACTGACCTACGTGACGGCCAACTTCCCTCCGACGTTCCTGCTGCACGGAACGGAGGACAAAGTCGTGCCGGTTTCGGCGAGCACTCGCATGCAGCAGGCGATGTCCGGGGTGGGAGCGCCGGTGGAACTGAAGATCTACAACGGACTGCCGCACGGGTTCGCAAACATCCCGAGCCTGATGCCGCTCATCGCGGCGGAGGTGGCGAACTTCCTCGACCGGCACATGGCCGCCCCGGAGCGGTTCAAGCGGGAACTGGAGGAGCGGGCGGCGCAGGCGGCGGCACAGCAGCAGGCCGCCGCGGCGGGCGCGCGCGCTTAGCGGCCCACGCCTCCCGGACAACACGCAGAAGGAGCACCCGGCGAGTGCTCCTTCTGACTATCTGCGAGGTGGCGAAGAAGAGCCTTAGAAGGCTTCCTTCATCTGGATGATGGCGGGACCACCGATCACGACGAAGATGGCGGGGAAGATGAAGAACACGAGCGGGAAGACCATCTTGATCGGGGCCTTGAACGCCGCTTCCTCCGCCCGCTGCTTGCGCTTCGTGCGAATGACGCCCGTCTGGACACGGATGACCGAGCCGATAGAGATTCCCATGCTCTCGGCCTGGACGACGGAGTTAATCAGGGACCGCAGCTCCTCGACGCCCGTGCGGTCCGCCATGTCGATGAAGGCATCGCGGCGGGCGCGGCCCATGGTGATCTCACGCATGGTGCGGGTGAGTTCGAAGGCAAACGGGCCGTGGACCTTTTCGATGACGCGGGTGAAGGCGGCGTCGATGCCGAGCCCGGCTTCGACCGAAGCGGTGATGAGGTCGAATGCATCCGGGAGCGAGCGCCAGATCTCCTTCTTGCGCCGCTTGATCTTGCCCAGGAGCCAGATGCGCGGGAGATAGAAACCGAAGGCGACGGCGACGGGATAGCCGATGAGGACGGTGCGCGTGTCGGAGCCGACCATGGCCAGGTAGGCGACAACGAGCAGCGGCATGATGCCCATGAGCAGGGCGACGACAACGATGAACTGCCCGGGGGCGATCTTGAGGCCCGCCTGCTGGATGGCGCCTTCGAGGCGCTCTTCCATGTTGCTCGGGAGCACCGAATTGGCCCGGCGCACGAGCATCTTGATGAGCGGATCGAGGACGCGGGCTTTGAAGGCAGCGTCCGGATCGGGAAGGCCTTCCTTCTTCGGGCGGCTATAGCGCAGCCCACCAAGGCGCGCGTCCATGCCACCATCGACCGCCGGGCGATAGAAGATGCCGTAGAACATCAGGGTGATGGCCACGAATGTCGCGATGGAAATGATGAGCGGCATGGCTTAGACCTCGATGTTCACGATTTTGCGGATGACCATGAAGCCCATGCCCTCCAGCACCAGCGCGCCGGTGAGGAGCATGCGGCCAAGGGGGTCCGTGAAGAGGAGGCTCGTGAACTCGGGGTTCAGAGCGAAGAAGGCGATGAACAGACCGACGGGGATGCCGCCGATGACGTAGCCGGTCAGGCGCTGCTGGGAGGTGAGGGTGCGAATTTCGCCGCGAATGCGCTCGCGTTCGCGCATCGTGTGGGCGACGTTCTCCAGGATCTCGGCGAGGTTACCGCCGACCGAACGCTGAATCATGATGGCGGTGATCACGATGTCTAAGTCGGAGCTGCCGACGCGGTCATTCAGAGCCTGGAGGGCCTGCTCGATGCTGGAACCCATGGCGATATCGCGGAGGGTGCGGCGTACTTCGATGGAAAGCGGCGCAGGGACCTGTTCGGCGGCACCATCGAGTGCCTGGATGAGGCCGAAGCCGGCGCGGAGGCCGCTCGAGAGCATCTGGAGGAGTTCCACCAGCTGCGATTCGAGCTTGTTCCGGCGGCTGCCGATCCGGCGCTTCACCCACACGCCAACCGCGAGGAAGCCGATGACGACGCCCCCAATGCCGGCCGGCAACATCAGCTGCGGGATGGGCGCGAAGAGGAACGCAAGCAGGCCAAGGATGATGCCCACGGTGAGCCGCGTGATGAAGAGTTCGCGCACAGTCAGCGTGAGCCCGGCGCGTTCGATCTGAATGCGCTGCTGGGCCGCAGCGTTCACGGAGACGACGTTGATGCCGCCGAAACGCACGCCGGCGCGCTTACGCAGGCTGAAGATGGCGGCAGCCGCGCCGGTGGCCTGGTCGGGCGTCTTGAGGCGCCCGAGGCGAGCGGCGGCTTCCGCGCCGTTGCCATAGCCTGTGACCCAGAGCGTTGCCGTGAAGGCGAACGCACCCATGGTGACGGCGCTGAGGATGAGGATCATTGTCATGACCAGTCGCCCCCGCTGAAGAGATGGCTGGGGATATCCATGCCGGCAAGCGCGAACTTGGCGGCGAAGTTGGGGCGGACACCCGTGGGCTTCATCGACCCGTGGACTTTGCCATCGGCGTCCACGTGATCGAGCTTGAAGAGAAAGATGTCCTGGAGGGTGATCGTGTCGCCTTCCATGCCGCTCACTTCGGTGACATGGGTCAGCTTTCGCGATCCGTCCTGGAGGCGCGAGATCTGAATGAAGACGTGGATGGCCGATGCCACCTGTTCGCGGATGGCGCGCGCGGGCAGGTCCATGCCGGCCATGAGCACCATGTTTTCGAGGCGGGCGATGGCATCGCGCGGGGTGTTGGCGTGGATGGTGGAGATCGAACCATCGTGGCCGGTGTTCATGGCCTGGAGCATGTCGAAACACTCCTGGCCGCGGACTTCCCCGACGATGATGCGGTCCGGGCGCATGCGCAGGCAGTTGCGGACGAGATCGCGCTGGAGGATGGCGTTCTTGCCTTCGATGCTCGGCGGACGGGCTTCGAGGGTGATGACGTGATCCTGCTGGAGCTTGAGCTCGGCAGGGTCTTCGATCGTCACGATGCGCTCGGTGTTCGGGATGAACGAAGAGAGCGCGTTGAGCATGGTGGTCTTACCGGTGCCGGTACCACCACTGATGATGATGTTCAGGTGAGCCCTCACGCACATCGCCAGGAATTCGGCGGTGGCATCGCTAAGGGCGCCGACCGCGATGAGGTCGGCCATGCGCATCTTGTCGGCGCGGAACTTTCGGATGGTGATGCTGGCCGCCTTGGGAGAGGCGGGCGGAATCGTGATGTTCACGCGGGAACCGTTGGGCAGGCGGGCATCCACCATCGGGCTGGACTCATCGATGCGGCGGCCCAGCGGGGCCACGATGCGTTCGATGATGCGCATCACGTGTTGCTTGTCGCGGAAACGAGCCGGGCTGCGGAAGATGCGGCCTTCGGATTCGTAGTAGACCTTGTCCAGGTCATTGACCATGACTTCGGTGACCGCGGGGTCACGCAGGAGCGGCTCCAGCGGGCCAAGGCCGAGGACTTCATCGGCGACAGCCTCGAGCAGCTCATCGCGGCTGGTGCCGCCGAGCTGCAGGGCTTCCTGCTGGATGAGTTCGCGCGCGGCACGGATGACGGCCTCGCGCTGCTTGTCTTCCGGCATACCTTCGAGGGCGCCGTGTTCGAGCTCTTCGATGAGGAGTTCGTGGAGCTTGATCTTCGCCGCTTCGGCCTGGGGGTTCGCTCGTTGGCCGGCGGCTCCCACCGGGGCCTCCTGGCGGCGGCGGGGCATCTCGGCGGGCGCGGGGGCCGAAGCCTGGACGGCCGGATCGAGCGCAGACGAACCGGCGACCGCCGGCGCGCTGGGACGGAGGAGGCGAGGGCCTGCATCCGGCGCGACTGGCGCAAGGTTCTGGCCCGTATCGGAAGGACCGACGTCATCGACGGCACCCCAGCGCTGACGCTGCGGGGTGAGCTGGCCGGAGGGTCGCAGGCGCTGGGCCTGGGGTGCCTCCGGCTGGTTATCGTCGGCGCCCTGGGGGGCGCGCCCGGACTGGGGCTCGGTGGCATCGCCACCGGGGAAGCGCTTGCGCTGCCCGGACCAGCCGAATACGCGACCGGCCGCGTCCGAGGAATCCCGCCTTGCGTTCTGATCGTCCGCCATGGGAGAGCCTTCCTTTCGAACCTTGGCTTACGCCGATTTCCTGAAGAGCGGGCGAAGGATGCTGAAACCGCCACCCTTCTTGGTGCTCCGGGACTTGTTCCGAACGCCCGCGAGCGCACGGGCCATGTCTCGAATCTGAACGGAGACGCGGCTGTTGGGCCGGCTCATGACGATTGGGCGGCCGAGCTGGGCAGCCTTCACGACTTCGTTGTCCTGGGGGATGCGCCACCAGAGATCGGAATCAAGGGTGCGCTCGACATCTTTTTCGCGGACTCCGGTATCCATGCCAGCGCGGTTGAGGACGACCTTGATGCGCTCGTCGTCGTTGCCAAACCGCTCGTGGAGCATTTCGAGGGCGAGAACCGTGTCCTTGATGCTGGCCATGTCGAGAGTGGTGACGAGCAGAATCATGGTTCCGACTTCGATGGCCGCGGCGACGATTTCGTTGAACGTGCCGGGGGTATCGAGGATGACGAAGTCGTGGGTCTGCGCGAGCACGTCCACGACATCGCGGATGTGGGCTGCGCTCAGGTTGCGCCAGTCGCTGGGGCGGGTGGGCGCCGGGAGGATGCGGACGCCGGATTCGTGTTGCACCAGGTATTCGCGCAACGAGTTGCGATCGACGTTATCCAGGTTGCGGGCCAGGTCGGCAATCGAGCGCTCGACGGGGATGTCCATCGTGATGGCGACATCGCCGAAGCGGGTGTCCATATCGACGAGGGCGACGGTCTGGTGAGCTTCCATGGCGAGCGCAACGGCGAGGTTGGAGGAGATGGTCGTCTTTCCGATACCACCCTTGGCGCCGAACACCGTGATGATGGTGCCCTGCGGCACGGGATCTTCGAGTTCGCCGCGGCGGCGCGCGTTGACGCGTTCCTTCTTTTCCAGCACGCGCGTGATGGAGCTTTCGAGCTCATCTTCGGCGAGCGGTTCCTGGAGGTAGTCCGAAGCTCCAGAGACCATCGACTGGCGCATGAGGCGGATGTTCGCCTCAGTGGAGAAGACGATGATCGGCAGATCGGGCATGCCGTCGTTGAGCTTGGACAGCGTCTGAATGGGCCGGACCAGCGGCTCCTCGACGCGCATCAGGATGATATCTGGCTTCAGCTGGTGAGCCAGCGTGAACGCCTCGACGCCATAGCCCGCGCTTGCAAGAACTCCGAAGCCCAGCATGCTCAGCATCTTCTGGATTTCGGCCGTGCTCTCGCGGTCCGGGTCGATCACGATGATCTGCGGTACCCTCGCCATCTCAGTTCCTCCACCGTCGCACGCCCACCGCGGGCGTTTGTCATCTGGCCGGGAGCGGCGGCCGTCGCGCCGCCGCTCCCGATGTTCGTTGAGCCCGGGGGTTGACTACTTCCTCAGGTCGAAGACATCTTCGAGGCCCCACGTGATGCGGCCTTCGAGTTTTCTATCGTCACCCTTCTGGCGGGTCATGATGCGGTACTGGGCCTGGTCGTCTTTGAGCACGTCGATGAGGCCAACTTTGGCGGCCTGTTCGGGCGTGAGGGCCAGGGTGACGGACAGGGCTTCCTGGAAGGTGCCCGCCTCGCCCTTCTTCGGGGCCTCTGCGCCGCTGGCCGTGGTGCCACTTGCCGCGGTGCTGGCGCCCTTGGCATCGACGTTGGGGACAATGCGAACGAGCGTCTGGGCCACGGCGAGGACCTCAACGTTCTCGGCGATGACCCCGGAGAGCACGGTAGTCCGTTCCTGGCCCGTGAGTGGATCGACCTGGGCGGCAATAGAGACGCCGAGGACATCAACACGGTCGCCGGGCTGCGCGAGGCCGCCGTTCGCCCATGCTTCGTGAGGGACAATGACGGAGAGCGCACGAAGGCCTTCGGGAACCTTGTAGGACAGTGTGGTCTGGCCGACGTAGGTGGTGACCTTTGCGGCGAGGACCTGTTCGCCCTGGAACATGGGAGCGGTCGCGACCTTGTCGACGACGTCTTCGTTCTTTGTCAGGCGGCCGTTGAGCAGATCGGTGGCGGAGACGGTGCGGAGAGCGACGTCGTCCTTGGTGATCTTCTCGCCGACAGCGATGTCGCGCGTGACGACCAGGACGGACTCCGCCCCTTCGCTCGAACTGAGGGTCGCCTCGAGGCCGCCATCGCCGCCCCTGCTGTTCAGGAACGCGAACATGAGGCCTGCACTCAGGATGCCGAACAGGAGCGCGAGCATGAGAACGCCGCGATTCCTGCCAGATTGGGATGCTACTGCTGTAATTGATCGTGCCACGTCTGACTCCTCCCCTACCTATATCGACCGTGATGGTTCCGGCCTTCAGGGGCTTGACCCGCCGTTTGTCCACTTTGCGAAGGATTTACATGCCGGGCGGGTGGTTTCCTCAAGGGACAAAGAGAGGGCAGCCGGCCGGCTGCCCTCTCCTGGGTGTGTTTGGCGCGGACGAAAGCTACTTCACCAGCGCGATGTGGGTCTTTTCGGCGATCGCCTGGAAGGCGTCGTCGAGATCTGCGGCCGAAGGGGCCTTGAAGTATTCGCCTCCACCCGCGTCAGCGATGGACTGCAGGATGCAGTCCAGCACGCCGCCACCGAGACCGATGGTGTAGACCGTGATATCCGCTGCTGCGGCGACCGCGGCCTGGTTCACAGCGTGCGTGATAGAGGTGTTCGAAGCCGGGCACGAACTCGGGTCCGTTGTGTTACTTGTCGAGCACGACGCGGACTCGTATCCGTTCGTGCAGTACCGGTTCGGAATGCCGTCAGTGAGGACCACCATGACGCGCACCGCGTTCGCGCGTTTGCCGGTTCCATCCAGGATGGCGCGGCCGCGAGCGATGCCGTGGGCGATATTGGTGGTTCCGTCGGGATAGTTGATGGCGTCGAGGTTGGTGTTGAGCGACGAGAAGTTGCTGGTCAGGTTCGAGCGGATGGTTCCGGTCGTCGAGTAGCTGGCCAGGCCGATCTTGTCGTAGCTGCTGTTAAAGAGGGAAATGAAGTACTTCGAATTGCTGACCGCCGAATCGAACGGTTCGGTTGGTCCCGTCGACGCCTTGGCTATGCCGTTGCAGTAGGCTGATTGACCGGCAGCGCCGCTGTAGCGGTTCGCCCAGATCTCGGCGCCAACGGAGTGCGCCGCCATCGGAGGTGTGAAGCCCAGGTCGTTGTTCGCCCTCGCACGGCGCACCGGCATCCTGTTTGTTGCGGGGTCAGGCCCCGGGCTGAGGATCTGGAAGAGCTCGTAGCCGCCGCCGCTGGAGTTCGGTATCAGGATCATGCCCGCCCGCACTCCGCTGAACGAACGTTGCCAATAGGGCGTCGAGCTGTTCCAGTTGTCGCCGAAATTCGACCGGTTGGTGGCCGAGCTGCCGCTGATGAAGATGCGGACGTCGTTCAACTCAATGGTGATGTCGGTGGCGGATGAAGACGGTATGCCCTGGATCCCCGGCGTGGACACGTCGCCATCGACCAGGACGGGGAAGGCGAAGCCCCCGGCAGGTGTGGAACGGCCGGGGCTCATGATCGCCGAACCCGTTTCGACGCTGGGGAAGCTTGGCAGGTTCGGGTGGTTGCACATGGAGCCGGAGATGTCCAGGACAACGGCGATGTCCAGCACCTGCGATTCAGCATCACCGAACGCGGACACATGCCAGTGGTCGACGCCAAAGAGGCGCGCGAACCAGGTGCTGACATCAGCGTCACCGGTCACCCGGACCGTCTTGTTCCCCGGCGGGTAGGTCACGGCGAAGTTGATGTTGTAGCCGTTCGCCTGGATGAAGTCATTGTTGTCTTCCCAATACTGGGTGGCTTTCGCGAGCGTGTCCGAGGTGTTCGGCATGCTCTGCGCCCCGGCGAGGGCGGCGGCGTCGACCGCAGCCTGCATCTGAGTACGGGCCCAGACGTAGCGGCCAACATCGATACTGAGGGCGGTGAAGCCCAGGAAGATAAACAGGAAAAGGGCAAACAGCGCGAGCGCCTGCCCATCCTCCCGAGTCTTCGCATTGATTGAACGCATGAATCCGATGCGCATCGAATCGCATCTCCTTCCGGAGCTGATGATGTGCTTGCTACTCCAGGCGCATCGAGGCGTGACCACTGATGGTCGGAGTAGAAAGGCTGCCGCCAGCGAGGGCCACCAGAGGGCCGATCGGCGTAACGAAGTCAAAGTCGTAGACCAGGTCCACGGTGATGGGTTCACCTCGGGGGCCCTGGACATTGCCCAGGGTGATCACGAGGTCGGAGGTGCCGAGCGGACCCATCGCGTCGGAGATGCGAGTGTTGATGGTCGAGGTGTCCATCTGGGTGGCGCCCACGCGCGCGCCTTCGCGCGCGGCGTTGGTGACGGTGAGCCACGTATAGAAGGCACGACCGAAGTCCACGATCCCGAACATGAGGATCAACAACATCGGCAGGACGAGCGCGAATTCGACGAGCGTCTGCCCGGTCTCCGTCTTTCGCCATGCCATGAGATTGGGCCGCCTTAACCGGATAGACCGCAAACGGCGGGGGGCGGAGGGTTCCTGGTGCATGTGCATCCTCGCTAAGGCGGGAGCTTGCCGCCGGGCATTGGGACGAAAATGGAGCAGGGTGGGGTGGCCGTGTGACCACTCCACCCTGCTGTTGCTGAACGAACGGTGAGGGCTAGAGCGAGCCGGTGACGGCGCCGAGAGTGCCGTTGATGCCGCCGGCCAGGGCCGTCAGGGCGCCGATGCAAACGACGGCGACGAGCGCGAGGATCAGGCCGTACTCGGCGAGGCCCTGGCCTTCTTCATCGCGGTGCTTGAGGGCGATAACCTTCCTGGCGGCCCAATTCTGAAGCTTCGACATGTCTTTTTACCTCTTCCTTTTTCGGGTCGTTGCCCGTGATGCTTCCGCGGCCTGGGCCCCCGGCCTCCCCGCGCCGTTCCCGGAGCGCACTTGATTGCGCGAACCGTTCCTGGCTGGCCTCGCCACTGGCATCCCCGGACCTCTCAGGAGAAAGGCTGGCTCCCGGGGCTGTGTGGTCTGGTTCCGAACGCTTTCCACAGCGGAGCTAATGGAACTTTCGTCTGCCGCTGGCCCCTCTAAAGGTGCGTCACCTTCTGTTCACTCGTTCTTCCCTGTGACGCTGCATTCAGAACCGGTGCGTTCACTTTTCCCGTGTCCTGCCGGGCGGCGGCTGCCGATATATACGGCGCGGAGCGTTCGTTCCCGCACACCACCTTCACCAGCGAGTTGAAAACGCATGACTGCAGCTGCGATGCCCGCCCGCCGCCCTCTTACTTCGACCGAACGCTGGCGCAGGCGCGGCAGCATGGCCCAGGACGCGTTGCTCGTGGTCATCACCGGCCTCTTCATCTGGGTCTATGCGAATGAGGTGATCAAGAGCGGGTCGATCACGAGCCTGTTCTTCGCCGTTGAACAGTCCATCCTCATCGGCATGTTCCTGACCCGTCGGCGGAGCTACGCGACCTCCACGCGGGCGGCGGACTGGATCGCCGCGACGATCGGGGGGTGGCTGCCGTTGGCACTGCGCCCCGTGGACGGCGCAGGTGATGCAGCAGCGCTGACGGGCACCGGGTTGCAGCTCCTGGGGCTGACTCTGACGTCGATCGGGTTCCTGGCGCTCGGCAAGAGCTTCGGGGTGGTGGCCGCAAACCGCGGGTTGAAGGTGAAGGGGCCGTATTCGATCGTGCGGCACCCCATCTACTTCTCCCACACGGTGACGATGAGCGGGTTCGTCATCGCGAACTTCAGCCCCGTAAACCTGGCCATCGTGCTCGTCGTGAGCGTCTTCCAGATCCTGAGGATGAACGCCGAGGAGCGGGTGCTGCTGGCAACCTCCGACTACGCTTCGTACAAGGAACGCGTGCCCTACCGCCTGCTCCCGGGCGTCTATTAGCCAACCCTCCGGGTAGCCGCGGCGCTCCGTCGCCGCTGGCCACGAGATCGCCGGCGGAGTGCTTTACCGCTGCCTGGTAGGCGACCGGGTCCCTTGGAACGGCGGCCAACGCAGGGCGATGTCCGTCCACATCCGGCAAGGCACCGATCGGGGAACGCGGCGTGGACGGCGATCTCGTGGTCCCCGGCCACAGACGGCCGGGGACCACGGATGCGCGGGCGGCGCCGGGGCTACGGGTGTCCTAGCGTTGGATCTCGGCGATAATGGCCGGGATCGCGATGCCCGCAGAGGCGCGCACCACGACGTCGGCGATTTGGCTGAGGGGCGTCGGCTCGGGATTGATCTCGATCAGCGGGACGCCCCGACGCTTCGCCATCACGGGGAACTCGGCCGCCGGGTAGACGACTGCCGACGTACCGACGACCAGGAACAGGTCCGCCAGCGCGGCCTGCCGGTAGCACTCTTCGAGGGCATCGCGCGGGATCGGCTCGCCGAACATGACCGTGTCGTTCTTCATGATGCCGCCGCACTCGGGGCAGAGGGGCGGGAGGCGGTCCATCGAAAGGCGGGCGAGGTCATCACGGCCGCCACAGTTCATGCAGCGAACCTTGAACCGGTTGCCGTGGATCTCGGTGATGCCCCGCGAACCTGCCTTCCGATGAAGGTCGTCGATGTTCTGGGTGATGATGTGGGTGAGCTTGCCCATCGTCTCCAGCTCGGCCATCCCCAGGTGACCGGCGTTCGGTTCGGCGGTCTCAATCGCGCGCGAGAATTCACTGCCCTCCGTGCGTCGACGGATGGCGTCCTCCCACCATGCCGCCGGGTCAGTGCGGAAGAGCTCCCAGCCGTCGATGGTGGGTTCTCCGAACTTCGTCCAGATGCCGTCTTTGCCGCGGTAGGTGGGTATGCCGCTTTCGGCAGAGAGCCCGGCGCCGACAAGCGCCACCACATGGTTCGCCCGCTTGATGTGGGCAGCGGTACGCACGATTGCGTGTTGAAGTTCGGGGTCGTCGATCATTCGTCTCCCTCCCGCGCGAGATCGTGGAGCCGGGGGATATGGTACGCCGCGTCGGCTTCGAAGGCGCGCAGTTGGCGTTCTTGCTCGGGGGCATCCCAGCCGAGAATTCCCGCGGCGATCCTGGCCGCTTCCCGGTGGCAGCACATGGCGCGGCACGATGCCCAGGCGATGCCGGTGCGGCGCATGAGGATGTCGGAAAGCGTAGTGGCGTGTTCCCGGAGGATGGCGTGCACGACTTCGCCCCGGAGGGCGTGGGCATGTTCGCAGAGGACTTCAGAGCCGGCTGCGAGAACCGACGGGACGCCGGGACCGTAGAGGCGCAGGTGGCGGCGCGAAGCGGCCGGGAGGCCGCTCTCCTTGAGCGCGGTGAGCCAGGGAAAGGATGGGAAGGGCTCCGGGGGCGCGTTGCCTGCCCCGGTGCGGGCGGCGACTTCGTTGGCGATGGGCCGGAAGGTGCTGAGCTTGCCTCCGACCACGCTGAACATGCCGGCTGCGCCGGAGTGCTCGATCACTTCGTGGCGGCGGGAGATGGCCGCTTCCGGCCCGCCGGAGACACGCTGGAGCGGGCGCAGGCCGGCATAGGCGTAGCGGACGTGCTCGTGGGAAATCGCCAGCCCGGGGAGAAGCATGCCGGCTTCGGCGATCAGGTAGTCCACATCGTCGCGGGTGGGGCGAATGGCCGAGGGGTCGCCGTCGTAGCGGAGGTCGGTGGTGCCGATGAGGAGGTTGCCATCCTGCGGAACGACGAAGAAAACGCGGCCGTCCTCCTTCGCGGTGGAGAAGATCGCCTCACGGCCGAGCGGATACTCGCATTCGACGACGATGTGTGAGCCGCGGGTGACACCCAGGAGCGGGGGCGGGGGCTGATCGAGAGCGGCGTTGACGGCATCGACCCAGGGCCCCGCGGCGTTCACGAGGCAGGTGCAGGCGATTTCGTGGCGGACGCCGTCGCGTTCGACTTCGATGGCGGACACTCGACCGGACTGGCTGGCGATGCGGACGACGCGGGTATGGTTGAAGATCGCCGCGCCGGCGGACTCGGCCTCGAGCGCAAGTTCGAGGGCAAGGCGTTCGGGGGAACGGGCGCGGGCATCGTAGAACGTGAACCCTCCGGAGGCATGGGCGGGGAGGGCCGGGGCGAGGGTACGGAGCGCCGCGGGCGAGAGGGTGGAATGGCGGGGAAGGCCGCCGCGCCAGGCGAGCGCGTCGTAGGTCGCGAGGCCGGCCCGGATCTGCCAGCCGGGGCGTCGTGTCCAGGGCAGGCGGGGAAGGATGAACCGCTGGGGGCCGACGAGGTGGGGGCGGGTGCGCAACAACCAGGTTCGCTCGCGCAGTGATTCGAAGACGAGACGAACGTCGCCGTGTTCGAGATACCTCAGGCCGCCATGGATGAGCTTCGTGGAGCGCCAGGTGGTGCCGAACCCGAAGTCTTCCGCCTCGAAGAGGGCGACGCGCATGCCCCGGCGAGAGAGTTCGCGGGCGATACCGCAGCCGTTGATGCCGCCGCCGATGATCGCGATATCGAGCGGCGGCCCCGAGGCGAGTTGGTCGAGGTTCACGAAGGGCCAGCCCAGCCCTGGGAGCGTTCGACGGCGCGGCGCCAGAGGGCCAGGCGTTCCTGGCGCTGCCCGGGACGCATCTGCGGTTCGAAGACACGCTCGGGTTTCCAGAGGCTGGCGATCTCGTGTTCATCCGCCCAGATGCCGGCGCCGATGCCGGCGAGGTAGGCGGCGCCGAGGGCCGTCGTTTCGGTCTCGACAGGGCGGACGACGGGGATGCCCGCGTAGTCTGCCTGCATCTGCATGAGGAGGTCGTTTTGCGCGGCGCCTCCGTCCACGCGCAGTTCGACCAGGGGCCGCGAAAGGCCGGCTTCGATGACGCTGACGAGTTCCGCGCTGGACAGGGCGATGGCCTCGAGGGTGGCGCGCGCGATATGCGCGGTGGTGGTGCCCCGCGTGAGGCCGAGAAGGGCCCCACGGGCATGCGGGTCCCAATACGGTGCGCCCAGGCCCGTGAAGGCGGGCACGAACATGACGCCGCCGGTATCGGGCACGGAGGCAGCGAGAGCCTCGATATCGCCGGCGCGCTGCACGATGTGCATCTCGTCCCGGAGCCACTGGACTGCGGCGCCGGCGACGAACACCGAGCCTTCGAGGACGTATTCCGGGCCCGATGGGCCGGAGCCCGCGCCGAGCGAACAGAGCAGGCGCGCCTCGGAATGCACCACTTCGGGGCCGGCGTTCGCGAGCAGGAAGCAGCCGGTACCATACGTGTTCTTGGCGAGGCCCGGGGCGATGCAGGCCTGTCCGAAAAGGGCGGACTGTTGATCGCCGGCGACACCGAGGATGGGGATGCTGGCCCCGAGCACATCCGGGTGCGTTTCACCGAAGGCGGAGCGCGAAGGCTGGAGCGTGGGCAGAACGGCACGCGGCACCCGGAGCAGGTCGCAGAGCGTGTCGTCCCACCGGCCTTTGAGGATGTTGAAGAGCATGGTGCGGCTTGCGTTGGTGTAGTCGGAGAGGTGCGCCTGGCTGCCTGTCAGGCGCCAGATGAGCCATGTGTCGATGGTGCCAGCGGCGATTTCGCCGCGTTCGGCGCGGGCGCGGAGGCCTTCGCCGCTGTCCAGTATCCAGGCGAGCTTCGTGCCGGAGAAGTAGGGGTCCACCGTGAGGCCCGTGAGGCGCTGGAGGTTCGCCTCATGCCCGGCGATCTTGAGTCGCTCACAGGCTTCGGCGGTGCGGCGGTCCTGCCAGACGATGGCGGGACCGACCGGTTCGCCGGTCGCTCGGTCCCAGGCCATGACGGTCTCACGCTGATTGGTGATGCCCACGGCGGAGAGGTCGCGTGGGCGGACACCGGCCGAGGCGAGCGCGGTGGCTATGGCGCTTTCGGTGCTTCCCCAGATGTCCGCGGGATGGTGTTCGACCCATCCGGGGCGGGGGAAGTGCTGGGGGAAGGACTCCTGGCCGCCGCCGGCAACCTGGCCGTGGCGGTCCACGATGAGGGCGCGGGAACTCGTGGTCCCCTGGTCTATCGCGAGAACGAACGGCCCGGCCATGAGGGAAGTATACGGAGTACGGCCGATTGACGGCCTGGAGCGCTGAGCTACTCGATGTCGCGGCGGGTTGAGGCGATGGCAAGCCACCCCGTGATGGCGGTGAAGAACACGAGGAAGGCGGTGCCCTGCCACGGGGACGGGAGGTGCTGCGGGAGGGCCGGACCGCCACGCATTGGCCCGTTGGCGGAGAGGACGGCGTCGATGTTCTGGCTGAGCGTGAAGCGGGCAGCCTCTGCGGCGCCACCGCCGGCAGACTGGAGGAGCGCGGCGCCGATCGGTTCGAGAAGGAGCACCACCAGGGAGACGCCGACGGCGGTCGTCGCGCTGCGCGTGAGGGCGGCAAGCGTCGTTGCGAAGACCGCGAACAGCGACACGAGCAGGACATCGCGCAGGGCCGCGGCGGCGACGGCTGTCGCCAGGCTGCCGTGCGCGTCGACCTCAAGTTCGCCGCGCACGGCCGCAGCGCAGATCCCGCAGAGGACGGTGGCGAGAAAGCCAATCGCAACCAGGACTGCGGCGCATGCGAGACAGGCGAGGAGGCGGGCGAGCATCGGGCGCTTCCGTTCGCCGGTCCAGGTGGCCTGGGAAAGGACGGTGCGCCAGCGGAATTCGGAGGCGGTCCCGACCCCCGCCAGGATGATGACGGCAATGGCGGAGCAGCGGAAGACGAGCGCATCGCCGAACGCGGCCAGGTTGTTGACGTCGAGTGCGGCCCGGTATTCGCGAAGACCCTGCTCCCCAACATCCTCCGCAGGAGCGCCGGCGACGGCCAGCAGCAAGGCGTAAACCACCACGATTAGGCCCGGGACAAGGGCGCAGACGACCCACGTCATCCGGCGCTTACGGAGCTTGAAGAGTTCCACTGTGAGAAGCGCCCTCATGCCGCCTCCCGAGGAGCGGTGATCTGCAGATAGGCAGCTTCCAGCGAGCGGTGCGCCGGGCGGATCTCGCTGGCGAAGAGGCCCGCGGCCGCCAGCGCCCGGTTCAGCGAGGAGGCTTCGCCCGGGTCGGCATCCACGATGAGCGCATCGCCCTCGAAGCGGACAGCACGAACGGAAGGCAGGGCCGCGAGAACGGCTCGAGCGCGCTTGGCGTCGGGGACGGCGATGTGGATGGCGTGGCCGCCGACGAGGTTTTCGACACTCTCCATGGCGATGAGACGGCCACGGTTCATGACGGCAACACGCGTGCACACCTGTTCGACTTCGTGGAGGGCGTGACTGGAGAAGAAAACGGTCCGGCCTTCGGCGGCAAGTTCCCGCACAAGCTCGAGAACAGCATGCTGCCCCGCCGGATCGAGGCCCGTCGCGGGCTCATCGAGGATGACGAGCTCGGGGTCGCGAAGGAGGACGGCTGCGAGCGCCAGGCGCTGCTTCATACCCACCGAGTAACGGCCGAACGGACGGCCTCCGGCTTCGCGGAGGCCAACGCGGGCGAGCGCTGCGCTCACGGCTGCGTCGGAAGTGCCGGCGGTGATGCCCAGCAACCGGAGATTGTCCCGGGCGGACATGAACGGGTAGAAGGCCGGGGCTTCGACCATGGCGCCCACGCGGCGGAGAAGCGCCGGGGCATGGGGGCCGACTGGCTGCCCAAAGATACGCGCTTCGCCGGAGGTGGGCCGCACGAGACCAAGGAGCATCTTGATCGTGGTAGTCTTGCCCGCGCCGTTGGGGCCAAGGAAGCCAAACACTTCCCCGGCCGCGACATCGAAGCTCACGCCGTCGACCGCGGCGAATTCGCCGAAGTTCTTCGTGAGGGAACGCACGCTCATAGCGGGTTCGCTGATGGTCATGCAGTGATGATCGGCCCGTGACCGGCACAGGCGCAGGGCCCGGCGACGCGACCCGGGGCGATGGCACGCACGAACTGAAGGAGGCAAGGATGTTTGAAACACGAGAAGAACGCTTCGACGCCGGGATGAAGGTGCGGAGGAGCGTGGTGGGCGATGCATATGTGGACGCATCGCTGGCGGCCACAGACGACTTCAACCGCGACCTGCAGCAGCTCATCACGGAATATGCGTGGGGAGCGATCTGGACGCGGCCGGGTCTTTCGCGGCGCGACCGTTCGATTCTCAATCTCGGCATGCTGACCGCGCTCAACCGGCCGTTTGAACTGAAGCTGCACGTCCGCGGGGCGCTGAACAATGGACTGAGCGAGGCCGAGATCAGCGAGATCATCCTGCAGTCCGCCATCTATTGCGGAGTGCCGGCCGCGCTCGAGGCCACGCGAGTAGCACGCGAAGTATTCCAGGAAGCGCGCCCGTGACCGGCCGGGCGCCCGTTCTGCCGGGCGCCGCCGTGGCGTTCGCCGGCCTGGGGAAGATGGGCCAGCCCATGGCAGCCAACCTGGCGAAGGCCGGGTACCGCATTTGGCCCCTGGATGTGGACGCCGCGGCGGTCGATTCCTTCCGGACGAGGTCCCCGGGATCGTTGGCTGAGGCCGCCGAATGCGCCGCGGCGATCACGATGCTGCCGGACGGCCAGGTGGTGCGCGAGGTGCTGCTGGGCGAGGGTGGGCTGCTGCCGCGGCTGACGCCCGGTGCGCTGGTCATCGACATGAGCTCGTCGTCACCGGTTGGGAGCCGGCAACTGGCGGAGGAGCTGCGGCTGCTGGGTTTTGGGTTCGTCGACGCGCCCGTCTCGGGAGGTGTGGCGCGGGCCGTGCCGGGCACGCTCGCCGTGATGGCCGGTGGGGATCCGGACGACATCGCTGCGGCGCGCCCGCTGCTCACTGTGCTGGGGAGATCCTTGCACGAGACAGGAGGCACAGGCTCTGCGCACGCAATGAAGGCGCTCAACAACTACGTTTCGGCGGCGGGGCTCCTCGCGGCGACGGAAGCGGTCATCGCAGCGCAGAAGTTTGGACTGGACCCGCGCAAGGTGGTGGACGTGCTGAACGCCTCGACCGGGATGAACAACAGCACGCAAAACAAGTTCGTCCAGTACATCCTCTCGCGGAAATTTGACTCGGGCTTCTCGCTGGGGCTGATGGCGAAGGACCTGCGCATCGCGCTGGAGGTCATCGAGTCCACAGGGAGCCCGAGCCTGATCGCACACACCGTGGTAGAGGCGGTGAACGACGCGGAGAATCTGCTCGGCGGCCAGGAAGACCACACAGGCGTGGTGAAGCACTGGGAGAAAGCGGCCGGGATCCAGCTCGGATAGTGCGGGGAGGGGCTAGAGGGCGCCCGCGAACGCTGTGCGCTTGCGTTCCGAGACTTCCTGCACCTGGCGGCGCTCGTAGAGGAGACGTTCGTAGTAGGCAAGGACGCGGCGAGCGACGCTATCCCAGCTGTAGTGCACGGATTGGGCCTGGCCGGCCGCGCCGATTCGCTGACGGCGGGAGGGGTCGCGCAAGAGGCCGAGGACGGCTTCCGCAAGCGCCTCATCATCCTTGGGACGGAAGAGGACGCCATCGACATCGTTCGTGATGACGCCCGCGAAACCTTCGATGTTGCTGGCAACGACGGCGACACCGGCGGCCATCGCTTCGAGGAGCACGATGCCCTGGCTTTCGTTGCCAGTGTTCGGGGCGCAGAAAACATGGGCACTGCGGTGGTAGCGCGGCAGTTCGGCGTAGGCCACGTTGGAACGGAAGACCACGTCCGGGAAGGGACGCATGAGGCGTTCGTAGCGGCTGAAGTCCCCGGCGCCGACGACGATGAGGCGGGAGTTGGGTTCCTGCTGGCGCATTCGAATGTACGCACGCAGGAGGTATTTGAGGCCTTTGCGCTTTTCCGGGCGGCCGACGAAGAGGATGTTGAACCGGCCATCGTCGAACTCGGGCAAGGCCTCGACGGGTTGGGCGAAGTGGGCGTAGTCGATCCCGTTGGGAATGATGTTGAAATAGCCGGCGAAATAGCGGCTGACAAGCCCGACGGCCGCAGGCGAGACTGCGATCTTGCCTTCGAGCTTGCGGAACCAGCGGCGCGTGAGCGGGCGCGTGTAGTCGTAGATCTTGCTGCCGCCCTCTTTGGCCGCGTGGAACGTGCCCACGTTGGCGGCCTGGGAATAGCGGAGGAAGTGGTAAGGAAGGAGCGGCATCAGCGGCTCATGCATATGGACGATGTCGAAATTGCCTTCCGACAGGACGGCTTTCACGGCGGGAGACTTCCAGGAGAACGTGATACGGGCGACGGAGCCGCTGGCCCGCACATTCCGCGGCTTCCCCATGACGATGCACTCATCCTGGACGGCTTCGCGATCGCTTGCCGGAGCGAAGATGGTGACGTCGTGGCCCCATTCGCGGAACTTGCGCGTGAGGTTGGAGATGTGGTTGTTCACGCCGCCCTGGACGCACCAGTCATACGGCGAAACAAGGGCAATCCTCACCGGCCGTTCCTCCTGACCCGTGCTCGCAGCATCTTCCTGGGTGTCGCCGCGTATCCCCATGCGAGACCCAGCGCAAGGCTGCGAAAGCCAACCCGCCGCGCCGAAGGATACGATGACTGACCACTCTGCGTCGCCCCCCGAATGATACTTTCTCGCAATTCCGCTGCGGTTTCGCCATCGAATTCCGTCCAGGCGCACCCTATGTGAAGTATGTGGTGCGCATCGCTGCCCCCTGTCCCGGGAAGGTGCCACCACTCTTCGTTGGCCCGCAGCGCCTTGCGGGCCGTGACACGTCCGGCTGGGCTTGGGTTCGCCGTCTCGATCGCGTCGAAGGTCACGCCGGCCTCGTTCCGTTCCACGATTCGGTCGATGGTGCGTTCGCTGAGGGAGCGTGTGAGCCAGCTCATCGGATGCGGGACGACGGCCAGGCCTTCGGCGGTGTGGATGGACTCGAGGGTGCGTTCGATGCCACGGAAGCTCCTGGGGGAGTCTTCGACCCAGAGGGCGAGAAGATGCCCCTGGAGCGTGGTGACCTCTGCGCCAGGGACAACTTCCAGTCGCAGGGCGCGTTTCGCGGCGTATTCGCGTGCCCGCAGACCGCCGGTGGCGTCTTCGTGATCGGTGACGGCAATCACATCGAGGCCAAGGTGATCGGCGTGGTCGACCACCTCCTCAATCGTGCCGAATCCATCGGAGACGCGGGTGTGGATGTGGAGGTCGGCTTTACCCACAGCGGTGGACTCGCCAGTAGTCCTCGAGAACCGTCCATTGGCCGGGTTCGCGCCGGATCTGCTTTTCGAGCAGGAGGGCAAAGCACTGGGCGGCTTCGCGAACGGCGTCCTGAGTATCGCCGGTGCGGGACACGTGGATAGGCTCTTCCACGAAGAGGGTCATGTCGTCCATTCCACGGCGGGCGCAGAAGATTGGCAAGACAGTGGCGCCGGTGCGGCGGGCAAGTTCCCAGGGACCGGCCGGCAGCTTCACGCGGCGGCCGAACATGGTGACGCAGATGCCGTTGCCCTGGAGATCACGGTCGCCAACCATGCCGAGGAGGCCGCCGTTCTTGAGCGCATCGAGGCAGGCGCGAAGCCCGCGGAAGTCTGCTTCGTAGAATGAACCGCCGGCCGCCGAGCGGAATTCGAGGAGGTAATCGGCGAGGGACTGGGGCTGGAGCGCCTCCACGAGGGCGACGAAGGGCCGCCCGCGGACGCTGAGGGCGAGGGAGGCGAGTTCGGGGTCACCGGCATGCGCGCTGACCAGGATGACAGGTCCGGGCTGGCCCAGGGGAGCCAGGCGATCTTCGTTCACCAGCGTGATGTGATCGCGTTCGTAATGGCGCAGGTCGCGGCGGGGAAGCGTGGCGAGATCGACGTAGTAGCGGGCCACGTTGCGGACCGCCTTGAGACCCTCCCGGCTGGCACGCGCGCGGTCCCCATCGCAGGCGGGCAGCAGGTTTGATGTGACACGGCGGCGAAGGGCGGGGCGTGTGCGCCAGGCCAGCCAACCGGTGAAATAGGCGAGCCCGTAGAAGGTGCGGGGAAAGCGGCCGGCCAGCGGAAGAATGATGTGAAGCGCCCAGAGTTTCCACATCTCAACGCACACCCTGGCTGGCGGGGCGCGGCCACATCTCGCGGAACATGTACCACTGGTCAGGGTGTTCGCGGATGAACGCCTCGTGGGCGGTCATGATCGCCTGCGTGAGGGCAACCACGTCGCGCGCTTCGTCGCCGGTCCTCTGCACCTCGACATCGAAGTTGGCCAGGGTGACGACGGGCGGGGCACCGGGAAGGCAGGCAAAGGCGGTGGGCACGACAGCGGCGCCCGAACGGAGCGCCAGGCGTGCCGGACCGGCGGGGACTTCGACCTCGCGGCCGAAGAAGTTCACCTTCACCCCGTCGCCCGCCATGGGCCGGTCGATCAGGAGCGCCAGGAGGCCGTTGTGCTTGAGTGATCGGAGGAGCGAAGGCGCCACCTTCTCCATCTTCACGACCTGCATGCCGATGCGTTCGCGGGCGCCCACGATCATCCGGTCGAGGCGGGCATCGGCGAACGTTTCGGCGACAACGGTAAGGTGGTAGCCGCGCGCGGCTGCGGCGCCGGCGCCCATATCCCAGCTGCCGAAGTGGGTGCAAACGATGATGGCGCCCTTGCCGCGTTCGAGGGCTCGATCGAGCGCACGGAAAGCCTCCTCTCCCCCGACGCTGGCGCGAAGGTCGGCGGCGCTGAGGAAGGGAAAACGGACGAAGTCGACCAGGTAACGGCAGTAGTTGACGAGCGAGCGCCGGGCGATCCGACGGATTTCGGCGCGATCGGCGGCGGGGAGCACGCAGCGGTAGTTGCGGAGCATGGACCGGCGGCCACGCGGCCAGCAGTAGAACGCCACAGTCCCGGCGACGAAGGCGACCCCATAGGAAAGCCGCCGGGGGGAGAAACGGACGAGCACGGTGACAACGCGCCAGGCGAGATACATCAACCGGAGGCTCCTGCTTCAGGTTCGCGCAACACCGGGCGAGGCCCCCGCAAGCAGGGTGGGTCCCTGCCTGCCAGATGATACCGGCAGGCAGGAGATGGGGCGACAATCAGGGTTCGCGTTTGAACGGGGCAACCACACCGGGAGCAACCTGGACTTCGAAGGCGTTGAGAGTCATTGAGACCAGTGTGTAGTAGCCGATGATGGCCATGATCTCGACAAGGCCCTGTTCGCCGAAGGCTTCGACGGCCTGCTTGTAGAGGGACAAAGGGAGCTTCTTGTCGTTGTGCATCGTCATGCAGATGTCGTACATCAGCACCTGTTCCGGGGTGCCGTTGGGGCGTTTGCCGGCGAGGACTTCGTCCATCACCGACTGCGGAACGCCGTATTCGACCGCTCGGGGGGCGTGGGCGGTCCATTCGACGTTGGCCTCCCAGACTTTGCCGGTGATGGAGATGGCGAGTTCGACGAGACCGCGATCAAGGGAGGTGCGCACCCAGAGCATACCGCCCAGGCCGCGAAGGCGGTGAGACAGCTCGGGGTTCAGGAGCCACGGGTCGAACGGCCCGCCCAGGGAGCCATCGGGGTTGGGCTTGCGCGAACGGGTGAAGCTTTCGTACTCCGTCTTCTGCTCTTCCGACATGGTGGCGGGATTCATGAGTGTTTGGCGGGTCATGGTTGGTTGGGTGCTCCTTTGGGGCGGCGGTGGTGTGACGACGGATTCTAGAGGGTAGCGGTGCGAGTGGCGCGGGCAAGAGCGTTCGGGATGCTCAGACCTGATCGGCGGTGGGGTGGAGGACGGCGGCGTAGCCGGCGGCGAGGGCAGCCGCGAGGGATCGGGGGGTGAGGACATCCACCGGGGAGCGCGGCAGAGGCCTGCTGTCTGTGTAGCCAGCGGGCGTCCAGAGGCGAAAAGCGTCGGCGCGCTTGAGCCAGGGCTGCCCATCGATGGCAACGAAAGCGCCGTCAGGAAGCGAGGCGGGGGATGCCGACCATACGGGCTTCTCGCGCCGAAGGCCCACGCGTTCCCGCTGGAGCACCGCATCGACGTCTCCAGCGAAAAGAGGGCGGTCCGGCGGAAGATGCTGCGGGTTGGCGGCGGCCCACACCGTCATGAAGCGACGGAAGTCGGCGCGACGGCATTCGGCGCATGGGCGATGGCCGGCGGCAAAGGCGGTCGCCTCATCCAGGAAGAACAGCTCCGTGTAGCGGTTGGGCGCCATGACTTCGCGATGGCGCCCGCGAAACTCGAGGACGCAGGCAATCCACTGGCGGCTGGCCCAACGACGGGTCGCAAGCTCCTTGCGGTCGTTGTGGTGGAGGCGGCCGCCGCGGTTGCCCATCAGCGTGCCGCGGGCCTCGGTGGCGACGATTTCGCCGAAGGGCGTGACGCGGTTCTGGAGGGCCACAGGGCGCAGATTACGTTTCGGTGTCGCGTCCGGGAAGCTGGGGCGGTACGCTCGCCGGGAAACAGGCCCGAAATGTCGTGCTGCTAGGGTGCGCTCATGAACCG
Organism: uncultured Anaerolineaceae bacterium; assembly: GCA_964474285.1. Classification (GTDB taxonomy): domain Bacteria; phylum Chloroflexota; class Dehalococcoidia; order Tepidiformales; family Tepidiformaceae; genus JACRBT01. The sequence goes on from CAYYSD010000005.1 coordinate 46,017, forward strand.
GCTGTCAGATTCCTACGACTTCGGCGGGGGCTACGACGAGGTGTTTTCGCGGCCGGGCGAAGCGCGCCCGCACTACCGGCGCATCGTCGAAGCGCTGGAGGCGATGACAGCGGAGGACCTCGCGGACCGGCAGCGGCGGGCGGACCTCGCGTTCCAGAGCGCCGGGATCACGTTCACCGTCTACAACGAAAGCATCGGAACGGAGCGCATCTTCCCGTTCGACCTCGTGCCGCGGGTGATCACGGGCAAGGAGTGGGACTACATCGAGCGGGGCGTCCGCCAGCGGATCGTGGCGCTGAATGCGTTCATCCAGGATGTGTACAACGACCAGCGGATCATTTCCGCCGGAGTGGTGCCGCCGGACGTGGTGTTCGCTTCCCCGAACTACCTGGCTGCGGTGCGGGGTTTCACGCCGCCGAATGGCGCATGGGTGCACATCGCCGGGATCGACCTCGTCCGGGACGCGGACGGTACCCTTTACGTCCTCGAGGACAACACGCGCACGCCGAGCGGCGTCTCCTACGTCCTCCAGAACCGGCTCATCAGCACACGGACACTCCCCAGCCTGTTCGGGCAATCCAATGTGCTGCCGGTGGGCGACTACGCGAACCGGTTGCACGACGCTATCCGGCGCTGCGGCGGGGAACGGCCGGTCGTTGTCCTGACACCGGGCGTGTTCAATTCGGCCTACTTCGAACACACCTACCTGGCAAAGCAGATGGGAGTGCAACTGGTGGAGGGCCGCGACCTGGCCGTCCGCAACGGGCGGGTCGTGATGCGGACGACGCGCGGACTCATGCCGGTCGGTTCCGTCTACCGGCGGGTCGACGACGAGTTCCTGGACCCGCTGACGTTCAACCAGGAGTCCGTGCTGGGCGTGCCGGGGCTGTTCGACATCTATCGGGCGGGGGGTGCATGCATCGTGAATGCACCGGGCACCGGCATCGCCGATGACAAGTCCGTGTACCCCTACGTGCCGGACATGATCCGCTTCTACCTTGGAGAAGAAGCGATCCTGCCGAACGTACCGACGTTCCGCGGAGCGGATCCCGTGCAGTGCCAGCACATCCTGGCGCACCTGCGCGAACTCGTCGTGAAGCCGACCACGGCTTCGGGCGGGTATGGCGTGGTGATCGGACCCCAGGCATCGGAGCGGGAGTTGGCAAGCCTGGCCGATTCTATCGAGGCCCACCCCGCCGGGTTCGTCGCCCAACCGCTCATCCGCCTGTCGACGTGCCCGGCCATCATCGATGGACAGTACCAACCGCGCCGCATCGACTTGCGGCCGTTCGTGATCTACGACGGCATCGAGCCGTGGGTGTTGCCGGGAGGGCTGACGCGCGTAGCGCTCACGGAGGGGTCGTTCATCGTGAACTCTTCCCAGGGCGGGGGAAGCAAAGACACCTGGGTGCTCAATGACCGCTACACCGCTCCTTAGCCGCGTCGCCGAGTCCCTGTTCTGGCTGGGGCGCCAGGTGGAGCGCGCGGAGAACACGGCGCGCCTGTTGGACGTGGCCTATCACGGGCGGCTGGAGCCACAGGGGGCGGACGTGGTCGGGGCGCGGAACACGTGGGAGGCGCTGATCGCGACGCTGGGCCTCGGCCAGGCATTCGGTGCGCTCTACCACGAGGCGGACGAAGCGAGCGTCGTCGAATTCCTGACGGTGAGCCGCGCGAACAGCTCATCGATCGTGAGTGCCCTGGCATCGGCGAGGGAGAACGCGCGGGGCGTGCGCGACTACCTCTCGAGCGAGACCTGGGTGGCTATCAACCGGCTCTACCACGCGACGTCGCAGCGGAACCTGCACCTGATCATGGCTGACGGGCTCTATGACTTTTGCGACATGGTGCGCCAGGGGGCGCACCTGTTCGATGGCACCGCGGAAGCGACGTGCCTCCACGATGAAGGATGGCAGTGGATGCGCGCGGGTGAGCTGCTCGAGCGGGCAGACATGGTGACCCGGATCGTGGACTCCAAGTACCATCTGCTAATGGATTCGGTGGACGAAGTGGGCGGACCGTTGGACCGCTACCAGTGGATTGCGGTGCTGCGCAGCGTTTCCGGCTACGAGGCGTTCCGGCGTACGCACGCATCCGGGATCGAGCCCGCGGCGGTGATTGAATTCCTGCTGCTGGACGATCGGTTCCCGCGGTCGGCGCGGCGCGCGGTGGAAGACCTGGCGAGCACCATTGACCAGGCAACCGAAGGCGCCGAGCCGCGCCTCCGCAACCCGGTGATGCGGCTGGTGAGCGACCTGCAGAACCGGCTGGAATTCGTCTCGGCGGATGCTCTCATCGCCGAAGGGCTGCACGAATTCATTTTCGAAACACAGGAAACGCTCGCGGCGCTGAACACGGCCGTCCACAATGCCTTCTTCTGGTCGTCCGCGAGTGCGGCTTGAAATCTCCTACAGCACCACCTACTCCTACGAGCCCGCGATCCGATCGGGGCTGACCGCGTTGCGCATTCGGCCGCGATCGCGTCCGGGGTTGCGCGTGCTCAGCAGCAGCGTGCGCGTGAACCCCGGAGACGTGACCGCATCGTATGTGGACGGGTGGGGCTCACAGGTGGACCTGGTGGAATCGAACCAGGTCCACGCCTCCACGACCTTCGCGATGAACGCGGTGGTCGAGACCATCGCCCACGAAGCGGACATGCCTCCGGCGCCGGATGAACAGGTGTTGTTTTCGGCAGAAAGCACGCGCACCCGGTTCGCCACCATCGAACCGCTGGGTTGGACGGTCGGGCAGGAAGGGGCCTCGTGGCAGTCGGTCGAGGCGATCCTGGGCTGGATTCCCCAGCGATTCGTCTATCAGGTCGGGGCAACCGACGCGCATACCCCGTTGGGGACATTTCTCGAGCGAGGAGCCGGGGTGTGCCAGGACTTCGCCCACCTCTACCTCGCGATTCTGCGACGGTGGGGCTGGTGCGCGCGCTATGTGAGCGGATACTTCTTCAGCGCGGACCCCGATGTTGAGCGCATCGAAGCGGATGCGATGCACGCGTGGGTGGAGGTCTACCGCCCGGGCACGGGCTGGATTGGCCTGGACGCGACGGCGGGCGCCTTCGCGGACCACCGCTACGTGGCGGTCGGCTATGGCCGCGACTACGACGATGTCAGCCCCGTGCGAGGCATGCTGGTCGGCGGCACGGAGCAATCGCAACGCGCGCGCCTGCAGATAGTGCAGCAGCAGCAGTAAGACCCGCGGCCTCGCACACCGCTACGCGGGCGCGGCAGGCTCCTCGACGACGCTGATTCCGAGTTCCTTCAGCTGGGCGAAGTCGACACGGGTGGGTGCCCCCATGAGCGGATCGCCGCCCGAAGAGGCTTTCGGGAACGCGATGACGTCGCGGATGTTATCTGTGCCGGCGAGGGTCATGATGAGGCGATCGATGCCCGCGCCCACGCCGCCTTCGGGGGGCGCCCCAAATTCGAGGGCATCGAGCACGACGCCAAAGCGGTCCTGTTGCTCTTCCGGGGTATAGCCCATCAGGCTGAAGACGAGTTCCTGGTCGGCGCGGTTGCTGATCCGGATCGAACCGCCACCGACTTCGGAGCCGTTGCAAACCAGGTCGTACTGGTAGGACGAGGCCTTCCCGGGGTCGCCGTCGGGAGTGAGCCACTTGCGTTCCGACTCTGGAAAACCGCAGAACGGGTTGTGAGTGGCGTCCCAGCGTTCTTCCTCGGGACGCCATTCGAGGAGAGGGAAGCCGGTGACCCAGCAGAACGAGAGCACCGTTTCGTCGATGAGCCCAAGGCGCTCACCCAGGGCGGTACGAACGTCGTGAAGGGCTCGAGCCACAGTCGCAGGCTGGTCGGCGACCATGAAGACCATGTCGCCCTCTTCGGCGCCCGTGCGTTCGCGGATGGCCGCGATCTCGGCCTCGGTGAGGAACCTGGCGATGGGTGAACGCAATTCGCCCGGGGCAAAACCGATGTAGGCAAGGCCTTTGGCGCCGCCGCCGCGGGCGATTTCGGTGAGTTCGTCGATCTCCTTGCGCGTCATCCCAGCTTTGCCAGGGACACGGATGGCCTTGATCTCGCCCTTTGCGGCCAGGGCCCCGGCGAACACCTGGAACTGGGACGTGCTCACGGCCCCGGCAATGTCCACGAACTCCAGCCCGAAACGGAGGTCGGGACGGTCGATACCGTAACGGGCCATGCAATCGGCATAATCGAGGCGTGGGAACGGTGTTTGCTGGAGCGGGCCGCGGCCGAACCGCTGGCCGATGCCGGTGTAGAGCTCTTCAATCAGGGCCATCACGTCTTCCTGGTCGACGAAGCTCATCTCGAGGTCAAGCTGAGTGTGCTCGGCGACCCGGTTCGCGCGAGTGTCTTCGTCGCGCCAGCAACGGGCGATCTGGAAGTACTTCTCCACGCCGCCGTACATCAGGAGCTGCTTCAAGATCTGGGGCGATTGCGGGAGGGCGAAGAAGTGCCCGGGCTTCTGGCGGGAAGGCACAAGGAAGTCACGGGCGCCTTCGGGCGTGGACTTGATCAGTGTGGGAGTCTCGACTTCGATGAAGCCCCGCTGATAGAGGAATTCGCGGATGAAGCGCACGACTTCGTGGCGCAGGTAGATGACCCTGGCCACTTCGGGGCGGCGGAGGTCGAGGTATCGGTATTTAAGGCGGAGGCTCTCGTCCACTTCGACGGGTTCGTTGATGTAGAAGGGCGGCGTTTTGGCCTCCGAGAGGACGCTGCACGAGGCGGGAACGACTTCGATCGCGCCAGTGGGGATGTTCGGGTTGACGGTGGCCTCGGAACGGGGCTGGACAACGCCTTCGACCGCGAGGATCCACTCGGTCCGGGCGCGGTGTGCGACATCGTGGCTGGCAGCATGATCGGGATTGAAGACGACCTGGACGATGCCCTTCGCATCGCGAAGGTCGATGAAGATGAGGCCGCCGTGGTCGCGGCGGCGGTGCACCCAGCCCGCAATGCGGACGGTGCGGCCCGCATCGGCGGCACGAAGTTCGCCACAGGAAATGTCTTTCAGCATGGAGTGAGCGTAGCCGAGGGCGGGCGTAATCGCGATCCTGCCGGACCCCTGCCCAAACGGAGACGATGGCGGCTGAACACGCGCGTAGGGTTGTCTTCATGAATTGATCGCAATCACGTGTCTGGCTGAGGGAAAACCCTCATGTGGAACAGGGATGAAGCGGACAATAATCGCGGGAGGGGATGGGAAACTGGAACTCGCGACTGATCTCACGGATGCGCACCGCACAACCCTGCTGGAACTCGCGTTACTCGTAACCGAGCGCCACAGCGTGGGTGAGGTGTTTCTCGAATTCGCCGCCCGCCTGATCGAGCAGGCGACCTTCGACTTCACGACTTTGCTTGCGCTGGATGCGGAACGCAACGTGATGGTTGAAGTGGGTGCGTTCCCGGAGACGCTGCCCGGGCGCCGCCCGCACGACGAGGTGTCGCTTGAAGACGCCCACTGGGACGTGCTGCTGAAGTACCCGGACGGAGTGCAGTATGAACCGAGCGCAGCCGAGGGCGGCGAGGTCTCCATCCTCGTGGAACACGGCTTCCAGCGCGTTTGGTCCATCCCGCTGGTGGCGAACGGTCCGGTGCTTGGCCACCTGACGGTGGCGCGGCGCGAGAACACGCCGTTCCGGACTGTCGAGATGAACTTCCTCAGGGCGGCTTCGCGGCTCATCGCGGGGGCAGTGGCGGAAGAACAGCGGGTCCGCCAGGCGCAGCAGGAAGCCGCACGTTCCCATCTCCTCAACGAGCTTTCGCTCCTGATGAACGCCGGCGAACCGGTGACTGCGCTGTTCGAGCGAATGAACACGCTGTTACGGAAGGCGATCGCCTGCGACTTCGTGCTCCTGTGGGGGCCTTCGCCGCGGCCGAACTACCTCCGCCAGATGGGGACCTATCCGGCAGGCGTGGTCGATCCGCGCGAACGTTCGATGGCGGAACCACACCTCGCAGCGATCATTTCGAGGAAAGGGCTGGCGCAGTTTCGCGCATCGCGCGTGACCGGGAGCGCCACCGCTGATGATCTGCGCGCCGCGGGACTCGATCGCTCGGCGGTGCTTCCGTTGTGGCACGACGGCGCAGCGGTGGGAGCGCTGATAATCGCCAAGACCACCCCGGCGCGCTATTCGGCTGAGGACGTCCGATTCCTCGATGTGGTGGGCACGTTTCTCGCCCAGGCGATAGCAAATGAAGCGCGGCTCCGCGAAAGCAACGACGAATCGATGCGGCGCGGCATCCTGAACGACCTTTCGCTGAAACTCAACTCAGGGCAACCGATCGAAGTCGCGTTCAGCGACGTCGGTCCGTTGATTGAACGCGCGCTCGACGCGCAGCTGGCCTTGATCGCCGTGCTGAGCCCGTCCGGCGAGACGCATGTCATCGCATCATCGCCGCGCGATTCTGTCCCGGCGAACGCGCCGGAAGTGTTGGAGCGCGAGCGAGTGGAGGAGATTCGTTCCGCCACGGGGGCGATGTCCGAATACCGCTGCAGCCGCGTCGACAGCGAATGGACGCGCATCCTCGCGGCGAACGGTTACGACCGGATGGTGACGGCAGTGTTCTTCGACGACACCCGCCCGGCAGGGACGCTGACCATTGGCCGGCGCGACAATCGTCCCTTCACGGCATCTGAGCTGGCGTTCGTCCACGTTCTGCGGATCATCGTCGGGCAGGCAGTGGAAAACCGGCGGCGCATCAACGAGAGCCGCGACGATGCCGAAGAGCAGCGCATCCTGGCGTCGATCGCCGCGGTCTGCGCGCGCGAAGGGGAGCCGGCAGCGTTGGTCGCTGGCCTCAACGAGCAGATGGCATCGCTTTTTCCAGCGCCTGTCGTGGGATTTGGCCTGCTCGAAGGCGACTTCGTCCTGTATCCCGTGCCGGGGCGAAGGCCGTTCCGGTCGGCTCGCACCGAAGTGGACCGGCGGGCCGAACGGCTGGGGCAAGTGGTGGACCGGGAGTTCGGCGAAGTCCGGGTCTCGGGATCGCCCCTGGACTTTCTCGGGGTACATGCGATTTCGATGACGGTGGCCCGGAGCGGGGGTAACACGATCGGCTTTCTGGTGGTGGGCACGCAACAACCGGACTACGAATTCAACGAACGAGACCTGCGGTTGTTCCGGGTGGTGGCGCAGATTGCCGGACCGGCGGTGGCAAATTCCCGGGCCGCCGAGCGAGCCCGAGAGGACGCGCAACACCAGCGCATCGTGGCGATGGCAGCGGCCGCGATCGCCACCGAAACGACGGAGGAAGGGCTGACGGCGGCGCTTGCCAGGGCGCTCCAGGGCATCATCCCGGGCGCGAGCGTCACCTACATCCACCTGGAAGGGGACCACCTGGTCTATAACGACGGACCCAACGGCGAAGTGGAGTCGACGCTCGGCATTAGCATCAGCGCGGTCCTCGACCGGGGCCAGGTGGTGCTCCTGCCACATTCGCCGTATACGAGCGCGGAGTTGCGGGACGGCATGGCGCGGCGTGGCGTGGTCGCCGCCCTTGGCACAAAGGTGACCGTCGGCGGCGCAACAACCGGTGTTCTGTTGGTTGGTACTCGCGATTCGGAGTTCCGTTTCTCAGAGCGCTGCCGGGACCTGCTGAACGAGGTGGCCCAGGCGTTTGGTCCTGCGGTCGCCAACATTCGTAACGCGGTGCGGGCAGCCACCGAAGCCGAAGACCAGCGCATCCTCGCGGAGGTGGCAGCGGTTGCGGCGCGCGAACCGGACCAAGGGGCGCTGCTGCAGCAGATGGCGCGCTCTCTGGAGCGTGTGTGCCAGGGCACGTTCGTCGCCTACGGGCGGGTCGAGGACGGATTGGTTCACTTCCGCGCGTCCGATGGCGGGACAACGGTGCGGCCGCTACCGCGTGGCGTCAGCACGAACGGAAGCGGTCAGCTCATCCACAACCGGGAGACGGCAACGGGGCCAGCGCTGCAGTGGTTCGAGGCGCGGGACGTGCAGAGCGTCATCATCACGGCATTGGTGACCGGCGGCGAACTGCGCGGAATTCTCACGATCGGGACGACGAGCGTCACCCACGAGTTCAACGAACGCCAGCAAAAGCTCTTCCAGCTGATCGCGCAAATCGTGGGCCCGGCGATGGAGAACGCGAGGGCGGCCACCCGCGCCCGCAAAGAGGCACAGGAGCAGGCGACGCTGGCGGAAGTCGCGGCGGCGGCCGCGAGGGAATCGGATCCGCTGGCGCTGGCGCGGGCAATCATCCAGCCCTTCAGGCGCATCATCCCGCGGCCGTTCGTTACGTTCGGGCACATTGAGGACGATCACATCGTCTACGCGGAGCCTTCCGGGGAGTTCCGGCGCAGCCTCGGTGCGCACGCTCGAGAAACGTTGCGGGTGGGGCAACTGAGCTTTCCCAGGATCCCGGAGTCGATGGCGCATTCGGAACGGGCGCGCAGCCTCGGAGTTGAGGCGTTCGCGCTCACCGCAGCGCTCTCCGGCGGCGAGACGACGGGCATGCTGGTTGTCGGCTGCCGGGAACCCGGCTACGAATTCACGCCGGACGACCTCCGTATCTTCCGGCTGGTCGCACAGATCATTGGACCTGCCATGGCGAACGCCCGGGCGGCACGGAAGTCCCGTGTGGAAGCGGAGGAGCAGAGGCTCATCGCAGAATGCGCCGCGGTGGCGGCGCGCGAAAGCGATATCGCGGCGCTTCTGACCGGTGTGCGCGAGTCTCTCGCGCGCTTCATCCCCGGCGTCAGCGTCCGGTTCGCTCTGTTCGAAAACGACCAGCAGCAGGTGCTCTATGACCGCCAGGGCGGGCGTGAGCCGAGCCCGATCGGCTGGGCGGCTCGAGAAGCCGTCGTGGCAGGACAGGTCACCGGCGTCGGCGTGAGCGAAGGCGTCACCCCATGGCTACGGGAGCTACACGCGCGCGGGCTGCAATCCTGGGCGATGACCTCCTATCGCACGGGCGGCGAGACGCTCGGCACGCTGATGGTTGGCTCATTCGACCCTTCCTTCGAAATCAGCGAACGTCAGCTTCAGCTCCTGCACAGCGTCGCCGGCGTGGTCGGACCGGCGATCACGAACATCCGGGCGATGGAACGGGCGCGGGCGGAGACCGAAGAGCAACGACTGCTCGCGGAGATCGCGGCCATTGCTGCTCGAGAAGACGAACCGGCCCGCCTGCTTGCAGAAGCCGCCGGACCAATCGGCGACTTCGTGCCGAACGCGCGCGTGTGGTTCGGGTTTCTCGATGCGGACGGCGGCGGCCACTATCGTGGGGCGGACCTGAGGCACGACGAGACGGTGTGCGGGCTTCGGGACGCGTTGGGCGACAGCGGGCAGGCGGTAGTGGGCGCACTCGACCGCCAGGGATTCGCGGCTGGTTCGCCACTGGAAGGGCTGCGCTCGGCGGTCATCACGTGGGCATCCGCTGGCGGCGCCCAGGGGCTGTTCGTCGTCGGCACTTCGCTGCCGGACCACGTCTACAGCGACGGCGACCTGCGCCGGATCCGGCAGATGACGCAGATCATCGGTCCCGCCATGTTCGCCGCACAGACTGCGGCCGAAACCGAGCGCCAGCGCACGCTGTATAACCTCATGCTGCAATCGCTCTCGGAGTCGGTGCTCCTGATGGACGACAGTCTGAAAGCGGTCTACGCGAACAGCGAGGGCCAGCACATCGTGCGGGCCATGGCAGCCGAGTGGCGCGACAAAGACGCGGAAACGCGCGCCAGCCTGTTGGACCAGCCGGTCGGCCGAGCCCTCCTCGCTGCGGCATTCGATCGCAAAGCAGGGCACGGCCGGACACTCTTCCCCATGCCGGACGGCGAACGGTGGTTCGACTACGAGATGATTCCGCTGGACCATCCGAACTACCGTCTGCTGCTGGTTGCAAACGACGTCACGAACCAGGTGGCCCTGGAGGCCGAACGCGAACGCAGCCGCGAGCAGATCCAGCAGGCGGCGCGGCTGGCAGCGCTGGGCGAACTCATCGGGGGCGTGGCCCACGAGCTGAACAACCCCCTGACGGCGATCCTCGGATTCGCTGAGCTGTTGCAGCTCACGGCAACCGACGAACACGTGGCGGAAGAGCTCGGGATCATCCACAAGGAAGCGATGCGGGCGCGCAACATCGTGCGCGACCTGCTGTTCATCGCGCGGCCGAGCCCGGTGGAGCGAAGTGATGTGCGCCTGACCGACGTAGTCCAGCACATCGAACGGCTCCGGCGAGGTCAGTGGAACGCGCGCGGCATCGTGGCGGAAATCGACATCGACGACAACGTCGTGGCATGGGGCAACGAGCACCAGGTGACGCAGGTGCTGTTGAACATCGTGACGAACGCGGAACAGGCCGTGGCCTCGTCTCCCAACCCGCGGCTCTGGATAACTGCGGGGACGAACGGACGGCAATCGTGGCTCACGGTAAGGGACAACGGCTCCGGCATGGATGCTGCAACGCGGGAACGCATTTTCGAACCCTTCTTCACGACGAAGCAGGGCAACCACGGCACCGGCCTGGGACTGAGCCTGAGCTACTCGATCATCGCGGCGCACAGTGGTTCGGTAGAAGTGGAATCGGAGCCGGGCGCCGGGACGAGCTTCAAAGTGATCCTGCCGGCATCGCCCGCGATCTCGATGGCGCCGATGGAAACGCCCGTGGTGACCGGCGTTGAACATGCGACAGTGCTCGTCATTGACGATGAGCCGAGCCTTCGGCGCGTCTGCCAACGGCTGGTGACAAGCATGGGATATGACTGCTATGTGGCGGATTCGAGCGCATCCGCCCTGGAGCAGGTGCGGGAACACGACTTCGACCTGATCCTCTGTGATTACCGCCTTGGCATCGAGACAGCGGACGCCGTGGTGGCCGCCTTCCTGGCCCACGCCCCTGAGCTCGTCGGACGAATCGTCATCGCGACCGGCGCGACGACGGACCCCGGGGTGGTCGAACTGACGGCGCGTCACAATCTGCGACTGATCGCGAAACCGTACGGCTTCGAGGAGATAGCGCGGGTCATGAACGAGGTCCGGGGCGAAGAGTTCGCGGTGGCGTCCTGAGACTCAGGCTCGCGGACCCTGCACCAGCAGACCCGTCTCCCCGGATGCAAGTGCGACTGATTCTCCTGCGGTGAGACCCGCTCCTGACACTGCTTCCCGGACGCGCTCGATCGTCAGGCCCTCGTCTTCGGGATCGAACAGGAGCCAGGCCCGGCCGCCAGAGCTCTCCAGAAGCCATCGCAGGCGGCTCATGGGTGCGGCAGCGAGGAAGCGCTCTTCGGTCCACCACGCTATTGTCGCGGTGGGTTCCGCGGTCTGGATGGTGCTCGCGGTCGAGGGGCGGGGATGCATCCGGCCGGCTTCCGCAAGGACCGCATCCGGAGGTGCGATGAGCATGAGGGGCGGGGCAAGGGCGAGCTCGCTGAGGGTGGTCACGGGGTCAGACTACCGTGTCCGGGCGCTGGACGCAGTGAACGGACCGGCGCAGGTTAGTTGGTGATGCCGACCGAAGCGAGCAGCTCGCGGAGATTTTCCTGGTGGATCTCGCCGGTCTTCGTGGCGCGGAGGATGCCGTCCTTGTCGATGAAGTAGGTCTTGGGAAGCCCTACGCCGATGCGGTAGTGGTCCGTGACAGCGCCTGAACTGTCGAGGACGGCCGGGTAGGTCGCGTCGAACTCCTCCAGGATGCCGGCCGCCTTGGACTTCGACTCCAGGGGGTCCACCCCGAGGACAATGACGTCGTTGGGGTACCTGTCCACGACGGCCTGGAGCACCGGGATTTCGCGCTTGCAGGGGTCGCACCAACTGGCGTACCAGTTCAGAAGGACAGCCTTGCCGCGGTAGTCGCTGAGTTTTCGCACGGTGACACCATCGCGAGCGTCGATGAGGGCGAAATCCGGGGCTGGCTGCCCGATTTCGGGGCGCTCGGGCTGGAGGACGCCGGTCCCGGCGGCGGGCGTCACGCCGGAACACTTCGCGAGATCCTGGGAACAATCGATCGCCTCTGCGGCCGGCGCTTCGTCTTCGCCGAGGAAGAAGTAGGCGCCGACCGCGACGGCCACCACTGCAGCAACGCCGAGCAGCACGAAACCGCCCAGCCGATTCATCGATGATTCCCCGCTGTCTGCCACACCACTTCCTCTGCCGCGCGGCTTGCGTTCGCCGGTGCTGGTCGCCATCGTAACAAGGGGGGCGTTCATCGCGCGTTAACTGCGCCAGCGAACGATGGAGACGATGATTGCTTCGTCCGCCCGGGCCGCCCGCGTGCTCGTCATTGAAGATGACGAGGCGCTCCGTTTCACCCTGACCCACAACCTGAAGCGCGAAGGCTACACCGTTTGGGCGGCCGCTCGCGGCGACGATGGCCTGAAGATGGCGAGGGAACACCAGCCCGACCTGATCGTCCTGGACCTGATGTTGCCGGGCGTGGATGGCCTGCAGGTCTGCCGGTTGCTGCGGCGCGATTCGACCGTGCCGATCCTGATGCTGACGGCCCTCGGAGGAGAATCCGATCGAGTGGTAGGGCTGGACCTGGGCGCCGACGACTACGTGGCGAAGCCGTTCGGGATGCGCGAGTGGTTGGCGCGCGTGCGGGCGCTCCTTCGGCGTTCGCAGCCAGAAGGTTCAGCGGAAGCAGAGGCGATCACGGTGGCGAGCGGTGACCTCGAAATCGACACCTCGCGGCGAGAGGTGCGGCGGGGCGGCAAGGCGCTGCGTTTGAAGCCTAAGGAGTTCGAACTCCTGCTATTCTTTGCGCAACATCCGTCCCGCGTGTTCACGCGCGAACAGATACTCTCGAAAGTGTGGGGCGATGACTTCTTCGGCGGCCCCAGGACGGTCGACGTACACGTTCGCTGGCTGCGGCAAAAGATCGAGGCCGACCCATCGAACCCTGTACGGCTGCGCACGGTGCGAGGGAGCGGGTACCTGTTCGAAGGGGCGCCCGCGCTCAGTGCGGCCCGCGGGGGCTGACCGGCGAACACAAGCGAGCGGGAACCCCCGATGACCACGCGCCTCGTGCTTCGCGCGGTGGTCGTCTGCGGCACCGTGGCGGCGGCGGCGGCGATCCTCGGGGAGGTCCTGGCGAACCTCGATGCGAACGCCTGGGTGAGCGTGCTCGTGGTGGTGGGGCTGACGCTCCTCGGCGCCGGCCTTGGATTAATGGCGTTCGGACACGCCGGGCAGACGCTGGCACGCGTTTCTGAAGCGGCGACACGGCTCGCGGAAGGCGAATTCGGAGAGCGCGTCACAGCCACGTCGGGACCGACCGGACAACTCACCCGGAACTTCAACATGATGGCGGTGCGGCTCGAGGAGCTGTTCGCGGCGATCGGTGCGGAACAGGCGCGGCTCCAGGCGGCGTTCGAATCGTCGAGCGATGCGATGGTCGCGCTTTCCCGCGATTCGCGCGTGCGGCTGATGAACGGCGCTGCACTCCGCCTGTTTCACACGCCGCGCGAAGCGGCAATCGATCGGCCGTTCATCGAATGTGCCCTGGACTACGAACTGGACGCCCTCGTTCGGAGCGCACTGTTGGGCGCGCCGGAAAGCGGCAGCCGGGTCATCACCTATGGTCCGCAGCGACTGCCGTTGCGGGCGGCAGCGCTGCCCATTTCCGATGGCGGCGATTGGGCGCTGCTGCTCATCCTGACGGACCTGAGGGACGTGCAACGGGTGGACCAGGTGCGCCGCGACTTCCTGAGCAATGTTTCGCACGAGTTGCGAACGCCGCTGGCGTCCATCCGCGCGATGGTGGAGACGGTCGAGAACGGCGATTGGGACGACCAGAGCGAGCTCGCCGAGTTCATGCGACGCATTCGTCAGCAGGTGCACCGGCTGACGCTGCTGGTGAACGAATTGCTGGACCTCTCCCGGATCGAGTCCGGTGCGATCGAGCTGCACCCGGCTGAGGTGGACCTCGCGGAGGTGACCGGGGAAGCGGCCGCCGGACTGGCCGTACGGGCGGAGGCGGCAGAAGTGACCATCGACTACCCGAAAGAGACGGTGCTCGTCGAAGCCGACCGGACTTCGGTGCTTCGCATTCTCACGAACCTGCTGGACAACGCGATCAAGTTCAGCCCTCCCGGGACGACGGTGAGCGTCACCCTGGAAGCGGACGACGCCGTTGCGACGGTGAGCGTGCGGGACCAGGGGAAGGGCATCCCGGAGAACGACCGGGCACGGGTGTTCGAGCGGTTCTACAAGGGGGACGCGTCGCGGGCGGACGGCGGCGTGGGCCTGGGACTGGCGATCGTGAAGCACCTGGTGCGGGCCCACAACGGCAGCGTGGAGGTTTCGAACGCCGCCGGCGGCGGGGCGCTGTTCCGGGTAAGCCTGCCGCGACAGTTCGTCCGCAGCCGCCGACGTAGTGCCTCATAAGTGATGGCTACCGGGTGGAGAGCGCTGCCTCAGAAGTCC